>JBEIHI010000106.1:0-7701 GCA_040381435.1 Bacteriovoracaceae bacterium
CCCTTTGGGGCCCATTTCTCTTTGAGGGCTCAGTAGTGAGCCAATTGAAACGATGGAGTGAAATATGTTTGAGAATCTAAAAAATGTCGTTGAACAAGTAGGCAAAGATGAGGGCATTGATAAGAAAGTTCTCATTTCGGCGCTCGAAGATGCCATGCTGACAGTTGCTCGAAAGCACTTTGGCTTCGCTCGGGATATTGAAGCTCATTATAATGAGAAAACCGGAGAGATTGAGCTTCATGAGTTTAAGATGGTTGTAGACGATCTCTTTGATGACGAGATTGAGATCGACATTAAGGAAGCCCAAAAAATCGATCCCGATGTTCAAGTCGGCGACTCTATGGGTTTTAAAATGGATTCTTCTGAATTGGGACGGATCGCTGCCCAGTCAGCCAAACAAGTGATTATTCAAAAGGTTCGAGAAGCGAAGAAAGATATCGTCTTCAAAGAGTACATTAATCGTAAAGGCGATATCGTTACCGGAGTCGTTCGCAAGGTTGAGCGCGGCGATATCATCATTGATTTGGGCAAGACCGAAGCCATCATGCCGCGACGAGAGCAGATCCCCAATGAGATGTACAAAGCAGGGGACCGAATTCAAGGCGTTATCACGGAAGTGCATGACATTGCTCGAGGGCCTCAGATCGTTATGTCTCGTGCAGACGAGAACTATGTGGTGAAGCTTTTCGAGATGGAAGTTCCTGAGATTTACGAAGGAATTGTCAGCATCAAGGCGGCGGCTCGTGAGCCAGGGGTTCGTGCAAAAATCGCTGTTTCTTCAAGAGACTCAGATGTGGATCCAGTCGGCGCTTGCGTCGGGATGAAGGGAAGCCGAGTCCAGAGCGTTGTCAGTAATTTGAGAGGCGAGAAGATTGATATCGTTCCTTTTGAAGAAGATGTTGTTCGCTTCGTTTGTAACGCGATTGCTCCGGCTGAAGTCAGTCGTATCCGTATGAATGAACAGGTGCGTCAGATGGAGTTGATTGTACAAGATGATCAGCTTTCTTTGGCCATCGGAAAGCGCGGTCAGAATGTTCGTCTGGCCTCGAAGCTTACCGGTTGGAAGTTGGATATCGTTTCCGAGAGTGAAGTGATGAGAAGAGCAGAAGGCGGACAAATTCCTCTTCGCCTCATTCCTGGGGTCGGCGAAGGAAACTCCGAAGTTCTCAAAGGATTTGGCTTTGAAACGGCTCAGCAGATTTTGGATGGTGAAGAAGATAAGCTGTTGTCGCTTCCTGGCTTTACTCCAGAGAGTATCAGGGAGATTCGAAACGCTGTTCTCGTTTATACAGAAGAGCGCGCTAGGACGATTTCGACTCTCAAAAACCATTTCCGACATGATGTTGATTCGATGGAGTTCATTGATTCTCTTGATGATCGACAGTTGCGTCTTATTCAAATCCCAGGATTGGGAATTAAGCTTCTGCGACATTTGAAACTTTCAGGCATTGAAAGCTTGGATGATTTGATGAAGCAGGGTGCGGATGATCTTGCTCAGAAATTGGCACTGACGGATGACGAGGCGAAGCTGATTTTGTCGACAGCCAAGTCATTCATCGAGAAGCGGGCCAAGATGAGCATGGAAGATCGTTTGAAAAACATTAAGGCGCTGGAGGCTAGTATCTTGGATATGTCTCTTGATGAACAACCTGAAGAGGTTGCCGCCGCGGAGTGATTAATTTATGAGCCAAATGAGATTGCATGAACTTGCGAAAGCTCTCGGAGTTCAGTCGAAGGCGTTGATGTCAGACCTTGCCAAAGAAGGAGTGCAAGTCGCTACTCATATGGCCGCGGTCGATGAAAAGATCATCAAAGCCCTGACGAAAAAGTATTCAGATATTGCCAGTAAAGTCTCTGACTTTGAAAAGGCTGCAGCATCCGCAGATTCAGAGCCCAAGAAAAAGGTGGCTCGAGCACCTAAGGGTTCAAAGCCTGTCACAAAAAAGAAAGCTGGAAAAGGTGCTCAGGAAGCTGAAGAAGTTGAAGAGGGGCCTTCCGTTGAACTCGTTCAGCGAGATTCGGGTGCACCTGGTGAAACGGTCACCTTAGAGCAAAGAGTTGTTAAGGACGGTATCATTCGACGCCGTCGTGTTGATCCTTCTGCAGTGCCTTCCGCTCCCGTTGCTGCCGCTGAGCCCACACCAGCGCCCGCTGAGCCTGATGCAGAGTCTGATGCACAAAAATCTTACGCCCCATCTGTGGCGGCTTTGCCGAAGAGCCCCTTGCCAGTGATTCGTCGCGTGGCGGCTCCTCAGCCAGCACCTGAGGATCAAGAGCCCAAGCCTAAAGCGCCTGAAGTTAAAGAGCCCGTAGCTAAGGCTGAGCCTGTGCAGGCGCTTGTTGAACCGCCAGCTCCTGTTGCCGAAAAACCAGCAGCAGCCGCTCCTGCACCTGTGCCTCCTCAGCCCGTGGTACGACAACCGCTTCGTCCTTTCGGAGCGGGAACCCCCTCAACAGGTCGAAATCTTTCAGCTCCTTCTCGACTAAAAGTTGTCGATGTTCCAGCAGTTCCTCCGAAGCCTTATACACCGCCTGCACCTCGAACTCCTGCCGCGGCTTCAGGAGATGCCAGTGCTCAAAAGAGAACATTTGCTAAGCCTGCGACTCCGGTTGCAGAGGCTCCCGCGGCAACTACCGAGGAAGCTCGTAAAGACGCAGCCAAGAAGAAAGCCGCGAGCCGAGTGGGCGGCGAAGATTCTCGTTTAACGAAAAAGGCTCTTCTCGGAATGATGGAAGAAGTTGAGATTACTCGGCCTCTCAATCGTCGAGGAAAGAGAACAGTTCAACGGGTGGAGAAAAAATCCACTCAAATTACAACTCCAGGTCTTCAGAAGCGAAAAATCAAAATTCACGATGAGATTTCCGTGATGGATCTCGCCAACGAGATGGGAATCAAGGGCGCGGATCTCGTTCGCAAGCTGATTTCAATGGGCCAAATGGTTTCCATGCAGCATAAGTTAGATTTCGAAACCGCTTCTTTGATTGCCTCAGACTATAAATATGAAGTGATTAACGTTGCTGAGTCTGCTGAAAAATTGATGGAGCAAGAGTTTCTCGTCGGAGCTTCCGAAGAGTCGGAGAATATGACTGGCCGTCCACCGATTGTCACAATCATGGGTCATGTCGATCATGGAAAAACCTCGTTGCTCGACTACATTCGAAAGAGTCGAGTTGTTGCGGGCGAAGCCGGTGGGATCACTCAGCACATTGGTGCTTATCAAGTTTCTCACAATGGCAGGCTGATCACGTTCCTAGATACCCCGGGCCATGCGGCGTTTACGGCGATGCGAGCTCGTGGAGCTTCCGTGACGGATATTGTCATTCTGGTCGTGGCTGCGGATGAAGGTGTTAAGCCTCAAACGCTCGAAGCCTTGGCTCACGCTCAAGCTGCGAAAGTGCCAATTATGGTTGCGATCAATAAGATCGACAAACCTGAGGCGAAGCCCGAGGTTGTTATTCAAGAGCTTTCCGGTAAGGGGCTCGTTCCTGAGGATTGGGGTGGTGACACCATTTATGTAAAGTTGTCTGCCAAAACTGGTCAGGGCGTTCCTGATTTGTTGGAAATGATTCTGATTCAATCAGAAGTTCTGGATCTCAAAGCTGATCCAAGTCGTGCGGCCAAGGGTTTGGTCATCGAGAGTCGTTTGGATAAGGGCAAAGGGCCTGTGGCTTCAGTGATTGTTCAATCGGGAACTTTGAATCAGGGTGATCCCGTTGTCTCGGGCTCTTCGTTTGGAAAAGTTCGAGCGATGTTTGACGATCAAGGAAAGCCGATCAAAACGGCAGGACCTTCGACTCCCGTTGAAATTCTCGGTTTTGATGGCGTTCCTGAAGTTGGGGATACCGTTTACTCCGCAAGTGAAGATGCCATTGCTCGAAAAGCGTCAGACCTTGCGACGCAGGCTAAGAAGAGACAAGAAGCTCTCAAGAGCTCACGACTTAGCCTTGAGGACATGTACAAAAAAATGCAGTCCGGAGATGTCTCCGAACTTCGAGTTGTCCTCAAGGGAGATGTTCAGGGTTCAGTGGAAGCCATCGCTGACTCTCTTGAGAAGATCACACATGAGAAAGTTCGAGTGAATATTATCTTCAAGGCAGTCGGTGGCATTACCGAGAGCGATGTGGATCTAGCCGCAGCTTCCGGTGCGATTGTTTTCGGATTTTCCGTGCGACCGACCTCTCAGGCCAAAGAATTGGCTCATCGAGATGGTGTCCAGATCAAAACATACGACATCATTTATGAATTGATCGATGAAGTGAAGCTGGCCATGCAAGGACTCTTGGCTCCGATTGTCAAAGAGACAGTCTTGGGTCAGGCGGAAGTGCGAGAAGTCTTTAACCTCAGCAAGGTCGGACCGATTGCGGGTTGCTTCGTGAAATCGGGCAAGATCGTTCGAAATGCGAATGCTCGAGTGATTCGGGATTCCGTGGTGATTTACACAGCGAAGATTCAAGGTTTGAGACGATTCAAAGAAGACGCCAAGGAAGTGCTCGAAAATATTGAGTGCGGTATTCGCGTTGAGAATTTCTCAGATTTGAAGCGCGGCGATATTATTGAGTGTTTTGATACAACCGAAGTGAAGCAGGCAGTGGGTTAGTTGTGAGAGAGTTTACGGACGACGCAAAAATTCGACGGCAGCGAAGAGTCGCAGATCTTGTTCGACAAGAGATCTATGAGATTTTTCGTTTTGAGGTCAAAGACCCTCGCGTTCGTTCGTTGACGATCACCGAAGTTGATCTCAAACAGGATTTGAAATCAGTGATCATCTATGTCTGTAAGTTTGCTGAGGGTGATGGTCATGAGCCTACGGCCGAAGAGAAGGCTGAGCTGATGTCGGGACTGAAGTCTTCCTCCCATTTTATTTATGAGTCTTTGAAGAAGCGATTGGCGATGAAAGTGATTCCGTCGATTTCCTTTGCCTATGATGAGCGGTTGGCAGCGTCTTCCAAGATTTGGGGCCTCATTCATTCAACTCAAAATAAGTCCTCCGAAGGAGAATAAGCGATGAACGTTCAATCCGTTCAGTTTAATGCTGATCAAGCACCACGACCCAAACGCCCCTTGTTTCTTGAGGACGGTATTCTTGTTGTGGATAAGCCCGATGGAATGACGTCGATGGATGTCATTCGAGAACTTCGACGTGTCGTTTCATCAAAACGTATCGGTCATGGGGGGACGCTGGATCCTTTTGCCACAGGTGTGCTGCCTATTTTGTTTAATGGTGCGACCCGACTTTCGGAGCGGATCATGGCTGGAATGAAAGAGTATGAGGGGACTTTGCAGCTAGGAGTTGCTTACGATACTCAGGATTTAACCGGGAAGCCGGTCCAGGACGAGAAATCCATTCCTCTGAATCTGGATTTGGCTTCGGTTCAGCAAGCGGCGCAGCGCTTTGTGGGAAAAATTTTGCAGAGACCTCCCCAGTTTTCTGCAATCAAAAGAGGGGGTCGGCCCCTCTATGAATACGCCCGTCAGGGACAAACGGTGGAAATTGAGCCCCGAGAGGTGCTTGTGGAAGCCTTTGATATTATTGAACGATTGGATGAGAGGCGGTTTCGCTTTCGAGTTCGGTCGGGCAAGGGGGTTTATGTAAGAACTCTGGTCCACGACTTGGGGCAAGATCTGAGCTTAGGAGGGGTTACTGAGACCCTCAGAAGGACCCAAACAGGTCCTTTTGGCATAGATCAAGCTGTCCAGTTGTCGACTTTAAGATTTCTTTCAGATATTAAATTGCACTTGAAACCAATAAATGCAGTATTGTTGCAAGGATAAAAAGAGATGATATCCAAGAATCAGAAAACAGAACTCATCAAAACCTTCCGAACTCATGATGCGGACACAGGGTCTGCTCAAGTTCAGGTTGCCGTTTTGTCGGCCCGAATCGCTCAACTGACTGAGCATCTTAAGACGTTTAAGAAAGATTATTCCTCACGTCGTGGATTGCTTAAGATGGTAGGTCGTCGTCGACGTCTTTTGAATTTCCTCAGAAGTGAAGACTTCCGAGGTTACACCGATCTTATCGGTCGACTTGGCATACGAAAATAAGGCCTCGAGAATGAGTTTTGGTTTGTCCAAAACCCCGTATCTCGTCAAACTAAAGGAAGTGTTATGTTAACTCTACAAACGCGTGTGGGTGATCGTACCGTAACGATCGAAACCGGCCGAATGGCCAAACAAGCGGCGGGCAGTGTTGTTGTTCGTCGTGGTGACACGATGGTGTTGGTCACCGCATGTTATTCTCCGGATGTGCGAGATGGTCAGGATTTCTTCCCTCTGACTGTGGAATTTCAGGAAAAGACTTACGCTGCGGGAAAAATCCCCGGCGGCTATTTCAAACGAGAAGGAAAGCTCTCTGAAAATGAGATTTTGACCTCGCGGTTGATTGATCGACCTATTCGACCTCTCTTTCCCGAAGGCTTCATGAATGAAGTTCAAGTGATCGCCACTGTGATTTCCGCGGATAAAGATAATGATCCGGATACTCTGGGACTCATCGGTGCTTCAGCGGCATTGATGATTTCTGATATTCCTTTCCTCGAGCCCGTGGCCGCTGTTCGATTGGGACGTATTGATGGCAAGTTTGTGATCAACCCCGCGAAAGCTGAGCTTTCTAAGTCAGACATGAGCGTTTTGGTGGCTGCGACCGAAACTTCCATCATCATGGTGGAAGGCGATTGTGCTCAAGTGGATGAGAAGGCCATGCTTGAAGGTTTGAGTTTCGCGCACAAAGAGATTCAAAATCTCATTCAGCTTCAGAAAGAGCTGAAGCAAAAAGCTGGCAAAGCCAAGTTTACATGGGAAGCCGCTCAGCCTCCTGCTGAGATCGTGAGCTTCGTCAAAACTTTTGCAACGGAGAAGATGCAGGCTGCTCTTTCGATCAAAGAAAAGTTGGCTCGCTATACCGCAAAGGCAGATTTGAAAAAAGCCTGTGTTGAAGCGGCGCAAACTCAGTTTGTGAAAGAAGGATCTGAGCTCACCAAGGATCAAGTCAAAAAGATCGTCGCTAATCAGTTGGAAGCTGTTGCTTCAGATGTCATGCGAAAGCAGATTTTGAATAAGAAGATTCGAATCGATGGTCGGGACCTGACCACTGTCCGCCCGATTACCATTGAAACAGGCGTTCTTCCAAGAGCTCACGGCTCCGTTCTTTTTACTCGAGGCGAGACTCAAGCTCTTGTGAGCTGTACTTTGGGCGCTGCTGAGGATTCTCAGACAATTGATGCTTTGACTGGACAGCATGAGAAGCACTTCATGTTGCACTACAACTTCCCCCCGTTCTCAGTGGGAGAGACCAAGCCTATGCGAGGCCCGTCTCGACGAGATGTCGGACATGGTTTCTTGGCCGAGCGATCACTGGCTCGAATGGTTCCTCACAAGAATGCTTTCAATTACACAGTTCGAATTGTTTCCGAGATTTTGGAATCCAACGGCAGTAGCTCCATGGCCACGGTTTGTGGTGGAAGCTTGGCTTTGATGGATGCTGGCGTGCCCGTCGGTGATCCCGTCGCTGGAATTGCGATGGGTCTGATTGCTGAGAGCAATCAGTTTGAAGTTCTTACGGACATCTTGGGTGATGAAGATCATTTGGGAGACATGGATTTCAAAGTGACTGGAACAAAAAAGGGAATCACAGGCTTTCAGCTGGATTGTAAGATTCAGGGATTGAGTATGGCTGTGATGGAGAAGGCCCTCATGCAAGC
>JBEIHI010000107.1:0-7690 GCA_040381435.1 Bacteriovoracaceae bacterium
ATTTAAGGAGTTATAAATGGCGCTCCTTCACGCTGCGCGATGGGCCCGACCCACGACATCAGAAACTTTGGAAAATCCCAATCGAGCCAAGTACGATCGAAGGTCTCGATCAATCTCTTCATAGCAAAAAGGATCTCTAAAATTCCAGGTGCCGATCTGGACGCAAGCGGCACCCGCCATCATCAACTCTAAGACATCTCGAGCCGATCGCGCACCACCCATCCCCACAATCGGGATTTTAACCTTCTCGTAAGTTCGAAAAATTCTCTCTACCGCAATTGGACGAATCCCTGGACCGGAAACACCTCCGCGAAGCTTCCCAAGCCACGGCGACTGAGAATCCACATCAATCGCCATCCCCACGAGAGTATTGATCATCGAAAGAGCGTCGGCTCCCGCCCCCTCAGCTGCCAGAGCGATATCCACAATCGAGGTAACATTCGGGGAAAGCTTGACCCAGAGCGGCTTTCGCAAGAGCCGCTTCACCCGAGAAACAACCGTCGAGGTCGTCTGGGGGTCCGATGAAAACTCAAGTCCGCCCTTTTCTATATTAGGACAAGAGATGTTCAGCTCAACAGCCGCCGCTGAAGATGCATTCGCCTTCTCGGCAAGCGCCTCAAAATCCTCAATGCGATTGGCATACACACTCAAAACATAAGTTGAAGATCGAGATTTCAACTGGGGATCGACATCCGAAAGAAATCCAGAAATCCCAATATTCTGAAGACCAATGGAGTTAAGCAAGACACCATCTCCCTCATACAGACGCGGCATCGGATTACCCTCAGAGGGATTCAGGCTCAGGCTCTTAGTCACGAATCCACCCATCCACTTTTGAACCGGATGGTCGATAAACTCGAGACCATAGGCCCATGTGACGGAAGCTGCGAGTAGCGGAGAGGAAAAGGTGAGCCCACCGATGCGACAACTCAAATCAATCTGCTCAGACTTTAATGCCACTGACTTGCCCTCCACTCGGTGAGTTGAGATCCCACAAAAACGGGGCCTTCCATACACGATCGGAGATTTTTTACCTTCTCTGAAGATACGCGAATGGGAACCACACACCCAACGCAAATGCCAAAGCCGCAGCCCATCGTCTCCTCTAGGAAATAAAAGCTGCGCTCTGCAGGGAGCAAATCGTAAACCGCCTTCATCATGGGCGTTGGACCACAGACATAAAAATAGTCTTCTTTGCCGAACATCGTTGATCGAACGAGATCAGTGACTCGACCCTTGAGCCCCACACTTCCATCATCCGATGCGATCAGGGCCGACGAAACACCACTACGAATCAACTCAAGATCTGTCCGAACTCCATAGAGCAGCTTACCGGGGGTCGATGAATGACGCTGAGATTCTTCTAACAAAGGAAGCAAGGTCGCATAACCCACGCCTCCCGCAATGAAGTGATGGACTCCGCGACTTAAATGCGAACGCTGAATTCCTCGCCCTAAGGGTCCGAGGAGATCAATACGCCCCCCTATCTGCATTTGAGCCAGAACTTTTGTCATCTTGCCCGTCACTTTATAAATGAAAACATAGGCCCCCTCTTTACGATCTACGATCGCAAAAGGTCTCGGAGTGAGAGGCTCGAGTCGATCTGGAAAACTAAGCATGCAAAAATTTCCGGGATCGAAATCAGGCAAATCGCCATCATCACATCGAAGAACAAGTTGCCATTGATTGTGAGCAATCGGACGATTGACGAGAATTCGTGCCTGTCTCTTCAGTGACGGAGACTTTCGCTCAGTAATGATCATTCAACCTCCGAAAGCTCTTTCACCATAACAAAAGCAGCCTCTCCGTTGGAATAATATTTCTCTCGGGTCATGAGTGTTTTGAAACCACGATGCTTGTACAATTCAATCGCCGTTCGATTCGACGGACGAACTTCCAGAAACATGGAAATCGCACCCTTTCGAGATGAGTCGAGCATCACCAAATCCAAAAGCTCACCTCCATAGCCTCGACGCTGAGAATCTTTTCTCACCGCAATATTGAGCAAATGCGCTTCAGTGAAGATGACTTGATAGATGGAATAGGCGACACAGAGACCCCCCTGAAAGAACCCTAGAGTATGGGTCATCGGAGCGGTTAAGCTTTGAGAAAGAAGATTGGCGCTCCAGGGATCCTCATAAACGGAGCTTTCAATGCTCTGAATTTGCGGTAGATCCGCCACCTCTAGCGGGCGGGCGCTCAACCCTAACTGTGACATCCTTGCCTCACTCAACACGATTATAATGCATTTATAAAGCCCATAAATGGGTTTTATTGCTGGCACAGAGATTGCTCTCTCGGGTGGGCCAAGTCTCCTTGGGAAATGCCCGAGGAGAGATGTTGTTAGGGAGTCATAAACTTTGATCGCGCACGGAAGCCATAGAGTTGCAGCCTTCTTCATTTCTTTGCTGGGACTCATCGCCTGCGCTCCGCCTCAACACGATGTCGATTTGAAATGCATCCCATCCGCTGGGCAAACATGCGCGGCGCATAGCTCTGGCGGTGAGATCACCTGGCACAACACTCAGATTAAACCTGGTGAAGACTACCTCGTTGTCGTGATGAGCCGAGAAAGCACCCGAAGTGTTAATCGCCTACAGCACTCAATGCTCATTCAGTCGACCCACCCCTCAGCTCCCCTACCGCGAGAAGAACGCAACCTCATCGATAACGTGCTGAGGCAGCAAGGAACCATGATGAACGGATTCAACTCTCGCTGGTCAAATGTCGTGGCCTCTCCTCGGTTCAATGAGGATCCACTCGACCTCTATGTTCCGAATCCGCTGGATTATATGACGAGGCTCGACAACCAACTCTTGCCCATTTTTGTTCCTCGCACCTCTGGCGATCGACGTACAGGCGATCGATACTCAATGGAAACAATGTATTCACAACCACAAGTCTTCGATTTGATGGTCGCGAACAACGTGAATCGCGGCCCCGAGCTCTCGCAGCAAATGACGAACCTCGGAAACTGCGTTTCTACTGTCCTTCCAAAAACGATCTCCTTGATCGGCTCTCCCATCGACTTAGATGGGAAATCGGAGATCAACCTTGTAGTCTCTAACTTTCAAAGTGGTGCTAATCGGCAACCGCTCGGACTATTTTTTCCAGGAGATCGATTTCAAACCTATCGGGGTAAGCCTCTGGAGGATTCCAACTTCGGAGAGTTGATTTATCTCTCTCCTCAACCCAACGTCGCCAAAGCATGCTCCACAGTCGCTCATGAGTTACAACATATGGTGAACTTTGATTACAAAGTGCTTCATCAACTACCCGTATCCGCTCGCTCGGATATGGTTTCTCAAGAGCGTCACAAACTCCAGGCCGAGGAACTCGGCCTCGACGAAGCGTACTCTCACCTTGTTGAGCTTCTATCGGATCAATCGAATGGCGTGAGTCAACACGTTTACAATTTTATGACCAATGCCCATCGGAGCTCTTTTGCACTCGAGATTCCTACGAGCGATGGATCAATGAACACACGAACTCGAGGCGCCAACACGTTGTTACTTTTGTTTGCCCTGAAGAGAGCAGGCGGAAGTCTGAGCGCTCAGGATCCGGTCACTCAACGTTTTCTACGGCAACTCATTCAAAGCCCACAGCGAGGGGTGTCTAATGTGGCTTCACTCTTAGGCATGACCGAAAATGAATTTCTTCAAGACTTTTTTTCCCATCTTCTTCTGTCTTTGTTTGATCGCAATACAGCTGAAAGCTTTTTACCAGAAGTTGTTTCAGAACAGACCAGTCTGTTCGAGAGCATCCAAAAAGGTATTGAGATTACTGACCGCTCCGTCCCCTTCAACGAGATCTCCTACTCACCGCCAACAATTCACCCTTACCAATTCCCTATCGACGATATCAAAAAGGTGGAGAGCCTAACCGTAGGCGCGCAAAGCATGCATTTTTATCGTTTCAGATCTGATTCCAAGCTGTCGGCGAACAACAGCATACGCGTCTCTTCCAAGGGAAGTCCCTTTAGTGTTTTTGTCATTAAACCGCGTTAAACTCATTTGGACTTGAGAAAGTCAATTCCCACTCTTAAACTGATTCGGTGGACGATGAATCCGACTCAGATTTAACCACGGCTATAACCAAGCTCGACGGCTCGCATGAATTGCAAACGCAACGTCTAGCCGTTCTGCTTGTCATGACTGGACCTTCAACGGGACAAACAATCTATCTAGAAACGAAGGACCACTGGGTGATCGGTCGCGGTACCGGCTGTGACATTGTCCTCCAAGAAAACTCCGTGAGCCGTCAGCATTGCGACGTCATTTTTGACCCTAAAGGACATTGGCTCGTCAAGGATCTCAAGTCCAGTAACGGCACTCGGGTCAACGGACAAAAGATCTCAAAGCATGTCCTTGAAAGCGGAGATAAGATTCAGCTGGGGTCATCGATTATTGTTAAGTTTGTGCTTCAAGATGAACTTGAGGCCGCGTTTCAGAAGGAACTTTATGAGTCAGCGACTCGAGACTCACTCACCGGTCTTTGCTCAAAACGCTTTCTCATGGAGCAGCTTGATGTTGAGTTCAATTTTCATCGAAGGACTAAAAAGCCACTCAGCGTGATCATGTGTGATATTGATTTCTTCAAGAAAATTAATGATACACATGGCCATCCTGGGGGCGATCAAGTTTTGAAAGAACTCGGACAACTGATTTTACAAATCTTGCGCAAGGGAGATCTGGCCGGTCGTTACGGCGGAGAAGAGATCATTTTCTTGTTGCGAGAGACGCCTCTCTCTGGAGCTCTTGTTTTTGCAGAGCGAGTTCGAAAACTTGTGGAGAGCCACCCTTTCGTATACGAGGGCAAGAAGATTTCGGTCACGGTTTCCATGGGCATGGCCACCGTCCTTCAAGATAACTACTCTAGCCCCGATCTGCTGATTAAAGCTGCGGACGATTTTCTCTACAAGGCTAAACAGGCGGGCAGAAATCGAGTTGTCTGTCCCATTTCACAAGGCTAGGCTTCTTAAGATGAATATCCCGGTCTGCCCGCTGATTGCTGAACCCTACGAGATTCGATTTGATCAAGAGCTCGTTCAAAAGTTTGCAAAGGCTTTCCGATCAGACTCCCCATCTCTTCCACCAACCATTGGTGCCATCGCTTTGCAGGGTGCGTTCCATATTATCAACAATACGTTGAACGCTGATTGGCGAAAGCTTTTGCATGTCAGCCAAACCTTTGAATATTTGAAGCCCATTCAGCTGCCCATGACACTCAAGACTCAAACCACTCTCAAAGAGATTAAGACTCGGGCTCAAATGCACTTTTTGAATTTTGAGATCAGTTTGACAGACTCTAAGACGGGCGAGCCGATGATGAACTCCAAATCGACCATTATAGTGAGAACTTCATGATGCTTTCTCAACCCATCCTCTTTAACGAAATCACCAAGGAACAGATTCGCGACTACTGCGAGGCTTCGGGGGATCATAATCGCATTCACTGGGATTCCGATTTTGCTCGCGAGTCTGGACTCCCCGATGTCATCGCGCATGGAATGCTTTCGATGGGCCTGCTGGGAGAGGCCCTGGCGAAGTGGGGATTTCCTCAAACAAGCCTGCAAACCTTCGAAGCGAAGTTTAAGGAAATGGTGAATCCTGGAGACAAACTTCAGGCCGTCTGCCGAAACCCTGATGAGGTGCGCTCCAGCAGGATCATGCGATTGAGTCTCAGCAATCAGTTGGGGACCGAAGTCTGCAGCGCTACAGTGAAAATTTTGCCGGAGGGCAGGCCCTCGGACCCATAAACCCATTTTATTGAGTTTTGAGCCTGAAAGTCGTGGCATGCCATTTGCACCCTCTTTAAGCATGAGGGAGTTTCCATTAGTACTTTTGGCCATTAGTCTATTGAGTCCTAGCCTGTCGATGGCTTCAGACTCTGAGATAAAACCATCAGAAGCTCGAAAACTCGTTGTTGTTTGTGAGCGCCCTGACACGGTCGGACTCTACAAACAATGTTTTGAAGCTAATCTCCTCGAGAGAATTTCAGGCATGGCTCGTGTCTATTCTCTGCCACAGCGCCAAGTGATCACTGTACCCATTCAGAGAATCTTCATTCCTCAGACAGCTGATCCATCGTCTTCTATGAATGTAAACTATCCCGTCGCAATTCCAGGGCGCTTTCTGTGGAATACCGCTCCCGAAGGATATCAAAGCTTATGCAATCTAGACGCGACGAGTTCAAAGTCTTCGTTTTTGACGGTTTCATGTGGACGCTATCAGGGAGAAAAAATTCTGCGAGACCACGCTCTCTTCTTGAAGCCTATTACGGACCAGTAAGTTTAATCGAAGAAGTATCCAGCAACATGGACTCCCTCTCGCTTGGGATCGAGAATCCGTGCGATATCCACACTTTTTTCTAGTCCAAGATCAACTAGACGAGACACCTCTTGATCTTTTTGAATCACGGTTTTTACCATGGGCCGACCCGCGAGTTCCCCACTCGGTCTGTAGACAACAGCTCGCTCCTGATTGTTCAACATGACGAGACTACCCACCGGGGTTGGGCCCATGAAGCGAACGAAGAGATAATACAAAAGAGGATCCAGATCTCCGCCACCACTTTGGGAAACCTTGCTCCCCAGCAAGCGAATCGCCTCATGAGGCAGATACGGTTCCCGGAAAGGACGCTCAGAAGTCAGCGCAACGTACTGAGACACAAGTCGCAGCAGCCGACTTTCCAGCGCAAGAGACACAGAAGACTGCTGAGGGGCTCGAGAAAATTCGAAAATGGCGAGCAATCTTTCCAAGACCGGTCGAGAGGATCCCTGCAGTTGTATCAACTTATAGACACCTGAGGCTTGAGCATCCAAAACCTTGCGATACTCAATTGGGGTGAGACTCGAGGACTTCAAAACTACAGACATTTCCTCACCGCCGATCAATCCAACATTATAGAACAATCCGATCAGCCCGAGATTGACTTGCTCGCGAAATGAAAAACCCAACTCCTGAGCCATTAAGCATGACAGAATACTCGTGCCCATGGCCTGTCCCACAGCAATATCCATTGCGGGATCACCCGTCTCGGGCCTAAGCAGACTTAAAGCAGCAAGATTGTACGGAGCCACTCTGGCGATCTCGACCATTTCGATTAGATCGCGCTTCAATCGCCGGTGAGTCTTCAATTCATTCTTAGAAATACCTTGGAAAAACTCTAACGTGCTCTCTTGTAGCATGAAGTATCGATGAAGAGCATATTGGGGACTCATCAAAAGCTCTTTGCTTTTGAGACGCTGCTTCACGCGATCTGGATCTATAAATCGCAGCTCGATGTTTGAGAAAGTGCCATGGAGCGGGCGTGGCTTTTTGCTCACGTTGATATGAAGAGCTATCTTGGCAAAGAACTCCCCGATCTGATCTTGATTCACTTCAGGCAAGATTCGAATCGACTCCAGAAGAGACAGCTCCATAGCCTCCGTTATCTTCTTTTGCGCTTCAACAATCGAAAAATGCGCGGCTACTTTGACCGTATTGAGCAGAAGAATTCCATCAAGATACTCAATGGTGACACCGGGCTCGGCTGCACTTTGTCGCAAAACTTCGAAGGTTTTCGAGAACTGCTGAAGGGGTCTTTGAAGTGATGCATTTTTAAGATCGTGAATCGAAAGGCCCGCTATGATTTGATAGGTCGCATTAAGAAAATCTCGACGAAGATCTTCAACTGTTCCTGTTGAGAC
>JBEIHI010000108.1:0-7689 GCA_040381435.1 Bacteriovoracaceae bacterium
ATTCGTACTTTCGCTATCTTTCGCTGCTCTCCGCCTATCAGGTAAAGAACTTTGACTATCTTAGAACCCAAGAAATTCCTCACGATCTCCCGAAGAAGCTGAAAAACAACATTACCATCGCCATCGCTGATTCATTTCTGGATGAGAACAAACTTCAGGAGGCTCGTCAGGCCTATCTCGCCTATTTCAATTCCAAGGATCCCCATCGACGCGCCCAGGTTCTTCTGAAGCTTGCAGGGGTTGAATGGGAACTGGGCATGAAAGAAGAGGCCCTTCAGCACTACCAGAATCTCTATGAAAATTTCCCTCTAGACGATGGCGAGGACCTCGCTCTTCTTCGACTGGTCAGCGGAAACAAATTTCAGGAAATCGAAACCTCCAAGCATCTGCAGCGGGTTCAGCAACTCAGGCGATCTGCTCAATTTGAACGCGCCGGAAATCTCCTCGAGACTCTGAACAAAGCCCTCGACGCCAAAGACCGTGCCAAACTTGAGTTCGCAGAAGCCCAGCTTCAATTTGCTCAAAAGCAATATACTCGCGTTGAGAATCGAGCAAAGGAAGCAATCAAGCGAACGCGCGAACACTCCCTCAAGTCCATGTGGAGTGAGCTTATGGGCTGGGCTCAACTGAGACTAGGGCGCTATGAAGATGCGAAGAAGACCTACCAAGACCTCCTCAACACCAAGATTCCATCCAGCATGAGAGAAGCCGTCCTCTTTCGTCTCGGCGTTGCGGCCGTTGACTTTGAGGATTACAAAGCAGCCGTCCCAGTTTTCGAAGAGCTTCTGAAGAATCACTCACGCGGTCGATTTGTTGAAAGCAGTCACTGGTTCGGAGCTTGGTCCTTGTATCAGCGATCGCTATCTGAAAATCCTCCACCTGCTGAAGCCCTCGAAAAAGCCATTCGATATCTTGAGAAACTCCCAAACCTATCAAACGGAACACATTTCATCCCTCAAAGTCTCTATTGGAGATACCGAATCTACGAGGCTCTGGGACAGAAAACTCAAGAAGAGGAAATTGTTCAAGAGCTTCAAACCAAGTGGAGACTCTCTTTTTACAGTTCTTTGATTCAACCCAAATCTTTTAATGCCGTCACAAAGAGAGATGTTGAGATCAATAATGAAATTCCTCAGTACGCTCCCGACAGCTTTGCCAGCTATCAGGAAACTCCCACTTGGCAGCGCCTCGAATCCTTTCGAGCTCTTCATCTCATGGAATGGGCTCGATTTGAACTCGAATTATTTCTCAATCAAAATCGCTCTCTCAGCCGTGAGGACAAAATCGTTGTTGCCCAACGCCTTCGAGATATCGGCGACTGGCCGGACTTGATTCGATGGACCGAGCGTCACATTGTCCCTTCCCTGGAGAAGGCCGATGAAGATCAAGTGGCCCTCAAACTTCTTTATCCCTTAGCTCATGAGAAGTTTGTTCTACGCTCAGCAGAGGAAGCACGGATATCTCCGTTTATCGTTTGGGGTGTCATGCGTGAGGAAAGTCGATTTGAAGTCGAAGTTCGCTCAGGAGCTGGAGCTGAGGGACTGATGCAGCTGATGCCCTCTCTGGGCAAACGATTAGCTCAAGCACTCGGAGAGAAGTCCCATCGTGGCTTCCTTCTCGATGCACGTCGAAATATTCGCCTAGGAACTTATCATCTTCGAGAGTTACTTGACGAAGTGCGGGAACTACCCGTTTCTCCGGAGCTTAGAATTATACTCGCCGTTGCTGCTTATAATGCAGGTATTGATCCCGTTCGCAGATGGGTTCAAGAGCAAGACACATCACGTGTTGATGTCTTCATTGAAAGCATTCCGTACACAGAAACTCGACAGTACGTAAAACGAGTTCTTCAAACCGCAATGATCTACTCAAAGCTTTACGAGCTACCCCAAAAAACGGTGGCCCGTACACTCAATCGAGGAGACCTATGAAAGACGACGACAAAACATCCACAGGCAAAACCAAAGTGATCCGATGGGAGGAGCAGCCCACCAAGCTCACACTTTCTAAGTGCAAGCTCACGGTGACCTCGGGGGAGAACAAGGGCAAAGAGTTCGTCCTCAGTCAGCCTGTCATTAGGGTTGGCACCAAGAAAGAAAATGAAATCGGCCTCAAAGACGAAACCATGAGCCGAATTCACTTTGAGATTTTGCAAACCAAAGAAGGCTATCTCCTTCGAGACGCTGAGTCACTGAACGGGACCTTCATCAACGGTGTGAGAGTCAAAGAAGCTTTCCTCTCCTCGGGAACTACCATTCGAGCGGGAAAGACCGAAATGAAGTTTGCACCACTCGATGAAATCTTTGAAATCATCCCCAGCAAAAAGACTAAGTTTGCCAACCTGATTGGCGGAAGCACGACGATGAGACGAATCTATTCAATCATCGAAAAAGTAGGCCCCACCGATGTAACCGCTCTCATTGAAGGAGAATCAGGAACAGGGAAAGAACTCATTGCCAGCGCGATTCACGAGAAGTCGAAGAGAAATAAAAAGCCCTTTGTTGTCTTTGATTGCTCAGCTGTCGCAGAGAACCTGATTGAAAGCGAACTCTTTGGGCATGAAAAAGGTTCGTTTACCGGAGCCACAGGCATGCGGCACGGAGCCTTTGAACTCGCCGATGGTGGAACGATTTTTCTCGACGAGATTGGTGAACTCACTCTGGAACTTCAACCCAAGCTTCTTCGGGTCCTCGAGTCTCGAACGATTAAGCGCGTCGGCGGGGATCGACCCATTAACGTGGATGTTCGTGTCGTGGCAGCCACCAACCGAAACCTCGAGGCCGAAGTGAAGAAGGGAACATTCCGAGAGGACCTCTTCTATCGACTCAATGTTGTTCCCATTCACCTCCCTCCTCTTCGACGCCGTAAAGACGATATCGAAATGCTTGTCGATCACTTCATCGAGGAATACACCAAGCAAAATCCAGACAAGAAGGTTTTGGGTGTGACCGTCCCCGCCATGGAGATTATGAAATCTTATGATTGGCCCGGTAACGTTCGAGAGCTTCGAAACACCATGTCACGAATTTTGAGCTTTATGGAAGGTGAAAAAATCACTCCCGATGACGTTCCTGAGAGAATCAAAGTTCCTGTGGCAAAGGCTGAACTCGATATCCGAGAGGATCTTGGATTCAAAGATGCCAAGGAACAGTGGATCTCCACGTTCGAGAAGCAATATCTGCAAGAAGTACTTAAGCGTAACAACAACAACATTTCGGCGACTGCTAAAGAAGCGGGTATTGATCGAAAATCAGTCCAGCGCTTGATCAAAAAATACGGCCTCAATACTGGCGGTCGATTTAGTGATGAAGATCTTGAGGACGAAGGATCGGCTGGGGACGCGTAAAAAAGCTCAATGACTTTCGCGTGCAAGATTTCGGTTCCAGCCCGGAATCTCAACGACAAGATCTACGCTCCCATTGGGGCAGGCCTGACAAGAAAGCCTCGAGTTCACCGAGTTTCCTGGCGCATTATCCAACATGTCGAGCTCGTAATCTTCGGCTTCATTACAAGAAGCTGCTCCCTCTTTGACGATCACATGACATGTTGAACAGGCAGAAACCCCACCACAGGCGTGATCAATCTCAATGCCGTGAGCCATCGCGATATCAAGAACGCTTCCAGGAAGACCCGTTTCACCAAAAGGCAGCAAATCAGGATCGACCTCAACGACTTTGTTCATAGGCATAAAGCGCACCTTGAACTTCTTCGAAGGCTTCTTGATCTGAGGATACTTAATATAGGGGTTGGATCCGCCCATAAACTGCTCTAAATAAATGTCTTATGGAAGATGAAGTCAAAGCCGGGATCGAGAAATTTAAGGCTGAATGTTCTCGTCAGTTGCCTGGCATTAGCCTCGTCATCCCGGTTCGCCCCACCGGAGCTAACTTCCTGGTTTCGCTTACTTATCATGGCCAGCGCTCCTATATCACAATCCATGAGGATGATTTCGCGGAATGGGGGGAAGGCTCGAGTCAGGAGCCCTCCTTACAGGCATTTGTGCAAGAGACCCTTCGCAGTAAGAGCTTTCTTTAATTCGGTTTCGCTAGGATAAACGAATTCGTTCAGCTGAGATGATCCCATCGACCTTCTCAATATTGGTCAAAAGAGAATGGAGCATGGGCAGGCTTTTGACGGCGACTTCGAGCGAGATAATCGCTTTCTTGTCTCGAGTGGTAGCGACATTGGCATTGGTGATGTTACCCCCCATATTGGAGATCACTTTTGTCACCTCTGCCAAAACACCGGGGCGATCAACCGACGTAATTCGAATCCCAGTTCTAAACTCAGCACTTTCACCGGACTCCCACTCGAGATCGACCTTACGGATCGGATCAAAGTTGAGAGCTTTCTCACACTCTGCCGAATGAACAGAGATTCCGCGTCCTCTTGAAACAAATCCTACAATCGGCTCACCAGGAATCGGATTGCAGCACATGGCAAAGCGAACGAGCATATTATCAATGCCCTGAACTCGAACGGGGGACTTTCCTTTTTTTGCAGCCGCTGCCTTGAAAACTTTCTGCATGAAAGTTGTTCCTGGCTCTTCCTTCGTTGACTCCTCAAGGGCCGCAGCCACAGCCTCAGGAGCTAGATCCTTGGCCAAATGCCTCGCCACTTCAACCGCAAGCACTTTCCCATAGCCAATCTTCACCAATAGATCTTCCTCGTTGGATGCCCCAAGCTCAGAAGCCCTCTCAGAAATTTTTCCCTCTTTAAGAATTCGAGAGTAGTTGATCTTGAGCTTTCGAAGTTCGCGCTCAAGCAACTTCATCCCCATTTCCTTGGATCTTTCCCGCTGCTCTTTTTTGACAATGCTTCGAATCTTAGAGCGAGCTCTGGATGTCACAACAAAGTCGAGCCAATCCTTTCGCGGCGTTTGAGCCTCGGATGTGATGATTTCAATCACATCCCCGCTCTTGAGCTTCTCTCGCAGCGGAACGATTTTTCCGTTCACACGAGCTCCCACACATCGATCGCCTACTTTGGAGTGAATGGAATAGGCAAAGTCCACGGGAGAAGATCCCTTGGGAAGGGCCATCACATCGCCCTTCGGCGTAAAGACAAAAACCTCTTCTTCAAAAAGATCGATCTTGAGGTTTCTCAAAAATTCCTCAGGATCCTTCGTGTCTTCTTGATCCTCAATCAGCTTTCGAATCCACGCAAACTTCTCGATCGACTTCTTCTCCACACCACCGTCTTCTTTATAAGTCCAGTGAGCGGCAACCCCCTGCTCGGCGATTCGATGCATATCAGTCGTTCGAATTTGTATCTCGATTCGCTCACCGAGAGGCCCAACAACTGTGGTATGAAGCGACTGATAGAGGTTTGCCTTCGGCATCGCAATAAAGTCTTTGAAGCGACCAGGGACGGGCTTCCACATGGAGTGAACCATTCCCAAAGCTTGATAACAGGCTCGAATATCCTCGCAGACAATTCTAAAGGCGATCAAATCGTGAACTTGATCGAAGGTCAGCTGTGACTGCTCCATTTTTTTGTAAATGGAATAGAAGTTTTTGGGCCGCCCTGTGACCTCATAATTTTGAAATCCATTTTCAACCAAGCGCTCCTGCAGAATCTGAATCACATCCTCGATGTACTTCTCTCGACTCTTTCGGCTCTTTGCAATCAGCTGAACCAATCGAAAATAAACGTCTGGCTTTAGATATCGAAGACATAAATCCTCGAGCTCTGTCTTGATCCAGTTGATCCCGAGTCGGTGCGCCAAAGGTGAATAAATCTCAACCGTCTCCTCGGCAACTTCGATTTGCTTCTCAGCGCTCATGAACTGAAGCGTGCGCATATTATGCAAACGATCTGCGAGCTTAATCAGAATCACTCGAATATCTCGCCCCATCGCGAGAATCATTTTTCGAAAATTCTCCGCCTGAGCCGTATGCTTGGAGTGAAATGAAAGTTTCGAAAGCTTGGTGACCCCATCCACCAAAAACGCAACCTCCGGACCAAACCCCTTCTCAATCTCCGGCAGAGTCACCATGGTGTCTTCCACTGTGTCGTGCAGAAGACCCGCCACAAGAGACGGCAGATCCAGATTCATGTTGAGCAAAATGCGAACGACTTCGACGGGATGAACAATGTAGGGTTCCCCGCTTTTTCGAAGCTGCTCACCATGAAGCTTGTGCGCTAAGTCAAAGGCCTTAGCCAAAGGTTCGAGTGGAAATTGGGGGTGAGCAGTGCGGACTTCAGCCAGCAGCTCTTCTCGGAGCTTCACGGCTTATAATATCATGAAATGATTTGAATTTTAAGAAGTCCCGGAATCAGCTTACTCGGCTGTGGGCTTTCGGTTGGCCGCACGTACGTTTCCAGCCGCTACTTCCCGCAGAGCTAAGACGTTAGTCCGATTCTGAGTGAAGGTGTTGTCGACCAAAGGACGTGAGCCCTTCAAAAGCTGACGAACGCGCTTAGCCGCAACGTGAACGAGCTCAAATCGGTTTCGAACATGCATCAGACAATCTTCAACGGTAATACGTGCCATAAGAGTGCTAATTAAGCCCTTCAGGGGGGGACTTTCAAGCGCGTTTTAGGTCAAAATGGCAGGGTCATTCGATCCAGTTTAAGGCGCTCAGCAGCCACAACAGCCTTAAGCTCACTATAAGCCTTATCAAAGTCCAGATTTCTAATGCCATAGTGGTACTTGCGGGATTCCTTGATTTCAGAGGCGGCCTCTTTGAGGCGCATGGCCAGATCCTCCGGCGAATTCTTACCCCTCGCGATGAGGCGCTTTTCAAGATCTTCAAGCGACGGGGGATAGACATAAACAAGCACGGTATCTTGTGGATAGAGCTTTGCGATCTTAAGAGCACCCACGGTATCGATATCCATGACGATCACTTGGCCCTTTGACAGCGCTTCCAAAACAGGGGTTTTGGTAGTGCCATACCAATTCCCAAAGACTTGAGCCGTCTCAAGCAGCTGGTTCTTCTCTTCCAACCGTTTGAACTCCTCAACACTGACAAAGGTATAATCCCGTCCGGAGACTTCCCCATCTCGCTGCTTTCGAGTAGTCACAGACACCGATCTCATGACGTCGCGATCTTCTTGAGCAAGCTTGTCGCACAAGCTCGTCTTTCCGGTCCCACTGGGAGCAGAGACTGCTAAAATAAAACCTCGCGCTAAAACTGGCTGTAAATCCACAGTGCAATCACCCTTGTTACAGTATTTTATTCCACATTTTGAATCTGTTCACGCATTCTCTCGAGACAAGATTTAAGATCGACAATCAAGGGAAGCGCCGCAGCATCAGGGCACTTTGTTCCCAAGGTATTCACTTCACGGTGCAGCTCCTGAAGAACAAACTCAATCTTTCGTCCCACTTCAACACCCTTCGACATTGTGTCATCGAAAGTCTGCAGATGATGCACGATACGATCGATCTCCTCATGAAAGTCAGAACGCGACACCCAAAAGACAACCTCTTGTTCTAATCGGTTGGGGTCAAAATTCTGACCCTGAAAAAGCTGCTGAATTCGATCTTTCGCTTTTTGTCTGACGATCGCGAGCATGTCTTGATGGCGCGCTCGAATCTTCTCAAAGCTCGCCTCAAACGCTTGTCGATGAGACAAAATCGAAGCCTTTAAGCTCTCGCCTTCAGACAATCGGCTCTTCACCACGGCATCGATTGCCTTTTTAAAGACCTTCTCGAGAAAGGCCCATTCCTCAGACTGATCA
>JBEIHI010000109.1:0-7665 GCA_040381435.1 Bacteriovoracaceae bacterium
AGTTTCGTTGGGTTTCAGAAGTTGTCGAAAAAAAAGAGCAGAGATTTTTCGGTCGAAATGACTCGACGGCGATTTACCGAATTGGTCTGAAGGTTGCCTTCATAAGTCGCTTTGGAGCCAAAGCCTGGGACGACTTTAAGGTGAAGTTTAGGTCACTCTGGCATCCTGCTCGCGATCAGGCGTCTCCTGATGCGGCGGCTCTGGAGGCTGCACTATTTGGATCCATGGGGGTTGCTTACAAGGATTTTTTAAAAGACTCCGGCTTGGCTCAGTCTGACGTTGAGAATGTGAATTTAGAAATTCAGACTCAAGAGTTCATCGATGAGGTGAAGGTCTTTGGTGAGGTTTTGCTCAAACACGATGTGAACGCCACGCTGTTTTCGAGCGCGCTTCAATTGAGTCACATGCTGATCCACGCTCGAGTGAAAAAGGTCGCGATGAGATCTCTTCTTCAGGACGAGACCTTCGCACATATGTTGAACGAGGTGAAGCTCGACTACAACACACGCTCGGCTTTAGCGGTGAAAAAGTTTTTGGAGACAGCAGAGCTTGGAAAGTTTCGCGAGCGCAAAGGCGCCTTTTCTAGAATTCGCTTGGCTGCGGTGAAGTCCAATGGCCAGTATCATTTGCTCTACCGAGCGGATATCAAGGGAGCCAAAGCAAGTCTTGTTGTGATTAATCCCCCTCATCGATTGCAAAAGTCTTCTCTGACGTATGATGATCCGAAGCTGGTTCGTTACGTTCGAAAGTCCAAAACAAATGCTATTCTCATCGACCTCTCAAAGAGTGGAGTGAGGCCTAAGGAAAAATTCTCGATTCAGGCGCGTGCCGTCATGATTCGGCCCGGTTTGCTCGATCCCAAGCGAATCGCCGGTGAGTATTTCTTGTGGGCTTATGAGCATCCCACCTGGGGCCAAGCATTTTTGGCTTCTGGAAGTTTGCTCATTAATGGGGGGCTTCGAGTTTTGGCTCTTCATGAAGCTGCTCGACTGCATCCAGAGACGGTGCACTGGAATACTTGGGCGGTGAGTTTAGCCTTGGGGTACTACTTTGGATGTGCTCTGTTTAAGCGTTGGTATGATAACGCTTTGGGCTCAGACAATCTGGTTTACGAGACAGCCAAGAAGGCGGTCTTTTCGATGTTTTTCACAACGGCGGCCTTTGTTTGGCTGACCCAGGATGTTTCGCTGGTGACTGCGGTGATTCTCACTTTGCCGCTCAATGTTGTGGATAAGTTGTTGAGCTCGCTCTCTCAGAGGCTTATTCGGACCGCCGAGCGTGAGGGGATTGTTCGAGGGGATTTTGTCCTTTACGCCAATGATCTCAATCCATTGCAATGGGGAAGGCGGGATCGTGCTCAGTCGGAGAACCTGGTTCGAAGTCATCGCAATTTTCTAAGATCTCGCGTTGCGGATCTGAGTGCTCAGGGAGTTTCCTCTGAAGCGATTAATCAGATTCTGGTGGGCCTGGGAGTTGACTTGTCATCTCGATTGAATCTCCTTCATCACTCCTCCGGACCTCGTGAGAAGATCTCAGCTCAGACGGTGGAGTCAGAGGATGGGCTTATCCCGGGAGAGTTTGGGATTTTGGAGGAGGATCTGAAGGAGCTTGAGGCCAATATCGCGGCCTCTTATGAAAGGGAGCTCGATTGTTTTCGAGAGGACGGTCATCTTGTTCCGCCTCCCATGAGATCGGGACCTCAGCTGACCCCGCGACTTGAAAATGGGCTTTTCGTTCGTGAAATCGATGGAGGGGGCAGAAATCTTGCTCTGTCGGTTGCCACAACGGTGAGTCACTCGTTAGGAACTGCTATTCAGGTGGCTTACGGCCTTACCTCTCTTGTCGCCGAAGTGGCGCTTCTTTCGCATAATATCCGAAAGTACAAAAGGGAAGGCAATGACGAGCAGGTGCGATACTACAAACGAAAGCTCGAAAATGTTGTGCCCTTTGTTCCCACATTATTTTTTAAGGCAAAAGAGAGCTGCCGATCGGTATTGACGTGGCTCGCTCGTAAATAAGCTAGCGAAACTTTTCTAGTCAAATTCAAGGCCTTAGGTCTACGTTAGAGCTCTAAGATTTACGAGTTAAGGAGAGTCGCTAATGGAATCAACTTCAATTTTTAATCAGGATTTTGTTTTTCATATTTTCCGCTGGATTCACTTCATGGCGGGTATCGTTTGGATTGGAATGCTTTACTACTTCAACTTTGTTCAGGGAGCGTTTTTCAACGAGGCCGATGGACAAACAAAGTCAGCATGTATTCGGGGCCTCGTTCCGTGGGCACTTTGGTGGTTTCGATGGGGAGCCATGGTTACCTTTCTGAGTGGTATCGTCATGTTAGGGTTGGTGAGCCATGGTAACGCCGCAATTTTTACCACTTCCTATGGAGTATGGATTTTGATCGGTTCTGCTTTGGGAACGCTTATGTTTTTGAACGTCTGGCTCGTGATCTGGCCCAATCAAAAGATTGTGATCGCCTCGGCTCAGGCGGTTGCAAATGGTGGTCAGGCAGATCCCAAAGCTGCGGGTGCCGCTGCTCGTGCGGGAATAGCTTCTCGGACGAATGTTTTGTTTTCGATTCCCATGCTTTTTATGATGGGAGCTTCCCGTCATTTGCCCTTGGCGATCTCTCCTGAGACGAATTGGATGAATGTTACTTTGGCTTTGGCTGTGATCATCGGTTTGCTCGAGGCCAACGCGCTGTTTGGCAAGATGGGGCCTATGGCAAAGGTCGCTGGTGTTATTCACTTTGGCTTACTTCTGACGGCAGTGATTTTTGGCGTCACGGTTGTCATGGTTTGATGTCGATGAAGCGCGGACTGTTCAGCGTGCTCGTTTTGCTCGCAGGAGTTGCGAGCTCCTGCAAAGGGGGGTCTCAGCCAGACCCCCTTCTTATTGGAAAGTCGCCGGAGGAATCTCAGCTCATCTCCCGTGGCCGAGCTGTTTATCTTTCGAATTGTTCAGCCTGCCATAACGCTGATCCGCGAAAAGTTGGTGTGCTTGCTCCGGAGATTCACGACGCTTCGATGGAGCTTTTGGAAGCCAGAGTTCTTCGAGCTGAGTATCCTAAGGGATATCAGTCCAAAATGGCTCAGCGAGGTCAAGCGCCAGGGGTCATGCCGGCGATGCCCTTTTTAGAGAAGGATCTGCCGGCTATCTTTGCCTTTTTGCAGGCAACTGCGAAGCTGGCGCCGAAAGCTCAATAGATTTTATTTGGTCAATCAGTCGGTCGTAAGAATCAGCTGACAAAACAGGCAAGGCAACAAGGACTTCGCCAGAGGTATTGATTAGCTTTTGAGTTAAGTTGATGCGAACCTTGGCATCGCCTTTAAGCTGTACAATATGCAGATTGGCCTCAATCAGCACTCGATCAGATTGCTTCGCTTGCGAGGGCGCTGGCCCAAATGGCTCATCCACACTGTAGGTCTCCATGTCGAAAATCTTGATGGCCGAGAGGTAGCCCAGGGCTGGGTTAACGTCCTTTAGATCGTAGCCAGCGTTCTGTAAGCACTTTCGGCTAGATTCAAAGACTTGGCTTGATCGGGTCTTCGAAAACACCTCGGTTCGAAAGCTTGGCGTTCCGTCTGCTTTGAAGGCCGGGGGTTCCTTTGGAGAGCAAGATAGCGTTGCGAGTACTACAAAAAAAAGAGTGGCCTTTTGATTCATCCTGCTAAAAGGCTAATGGCGAATGGATCTCAGTCTCAAGAGCATTTTAAAAGAGCACAAAGGAAACATCATTAAGGGCGGTGTTTGGCTGTTTGCGATTGATGTGGTCGGACTTCTGATGCCACTTCTGATCAAGTTTTCCATTGATCGGTTAAGCGACAAGCCTCTGCCATCATGGTTTCCCGCGTCTCTATCCCAACAGGGTGTCGTTGAGTTTATTTTATCGATGTGCGTGACCTATGTCGTGTTTGCGGCCGTCGTGGCGTATGGACGCTATTGGTGGAGGGTTTATTTTATCTGGGGGACCTTCCCCATTTTTGATCGTGTGCGCCGAGGTTTGTTTCACCATTTGCTGGGGCTTAATCTAGAATTTTTTAAGAAGACAAAAGTGGGAGACATGATTTCATCCCTCTCAAATGATACGGAGAATATGCGAAACGTGATGGCCTTTGGAGCGCTCATGTTCGTCGATTCGATTTTTAGCTTTATCTTGTTTCCCGCCCTTTTGTTTTATCTCGATCCTGTCCTGACTATGGTTCTTGTACCACCCATGGTGTTGATTGCTTTGTTGGCGATTCCTTGGAGTGATCGCGTTTCAAAGTTTTATGATGATGTCCAAGATATTCTGGGTCAGTTGAGTTCTCGCGCATTTGAGATTTCATCCGGCGTTCGAGTTATCAAGTCCTTTGCTCGCGAGGAGCCCGTTCACAGGGCGTTTGTCGTTAAGTCTGCTGAGCTTCGAGATGCATCCAAGAAAGTTGCTCGCTACGAGAGCATGTATGTTCCAGGTTTGAACTTCGTTTTGGGCTTGGCCGTTTTCGTGTTACTTTCTTTTGGTGGCTATCGAGTGATCTCTGGCGAGCTTAGCCTTTCTAGTTTCATCGCTTTTAGTTTGTATTTAGACAAAATGGATTGGCCGATGATGGCGATGGGATGGTTCATTCAAACGTTTCGATCTGCGCGCGCTGCTGAGCGAAGAGTTTTAAAACTGCGAGAGACGGAAAGTCCCTTGCGAGTAGACTCTCGTTTGGCCTCGATTCAGACATCCGATGTGTTGACGGTTGAAGATGTGACTTACGGATTTGAAAATCAGCTTCCGAAAGTCTTTTCGAATCTTAGCTTCAAGCTCGCAAGGGGTGAGTGGCTTGGAGTCACGGGAAGTGTGGGTTGCGGAAAGACGGTTTTGTTAGAGCTTCTGTCTCGACAGCGCGATGCGGAAAGCGGACAGATATTTTTGAATGGTCGATCGTTGCGGTCCATGTCCGCTGAGGAGATTGCAGGAAAAGTTTTGTATGTCCCGCAGGAGACTTTCTTGTTTTCTACTTCGGTGAAAAAGAATCTCAGTCTTGGCCTGGCGGATTCTTTGGAGGATGAGCATCTTTTGAAGCTCCTTGAGGATCTTTCTTTTGATCTTCAGGTGCTTGCCGATCGAGGGGGTCTGGAGACAAGGCTTGGAGAGCGCGGAATGAATCTTTCCGGAGGGCAAAAGCAGCGACTTTCACTGGGCCGCGCACTTTTGAGAGATCGAGAGGTCTATCTCTTTGATGATCTCTTCTCGCACGTGGATGTTGAAACCGAATCGAAGTTGATTGAAGTGCTTCGTCGGCGCATTGACCAGGAAGCTTCAGTTATTCTTGTCAGTCAACGATTGGAAACGCTTAAGGGATGTGATCGGGTGCTTGTTTTGGGAGAGGGTGGCCTCGAGGCTATCGATATTTTTGCAGAAGCCCTTAAGAATAGCCCATTCCTCCGAGCTCTGAATGAGCTTCAAACTCGATCTTCTGTTCGCAAAAGTCGAGGTGCCGCATGAAGCGCATGACAGCTCTGACGAAAGTTCTATCGTTGCTGCGGCCCTACCGCGGGCATGTACTGGTGGCCATCGTCCTTGTTTTGCTGCCTGCTTATTTTACGGTTTGGACGCCTTATCTCTTTGGAATGCTCATTGATGAGGGGTTGATGTTGAAGAATTGGCCCGTCACATTGCAGCTGGCCCTTGCTGTGCTCGCGATCAAGATCATGTTGTTCTTGCTCAACGCCTTCGTGACCTACTCGCTTAGCCTTCTGGGCCTCCAGATTCTGGTCGATTTCCGAGATCAGCTCCTTCGCAAGGTGCTTAGCTATCCCATTTCGTTTTTCGACAAAATGTCATCAGGTCGACTGACCACTCGGCTGACAAGCGATGTGAACGCTGTGCAAGAGCTGTTCACAACAGCTCTTGTTCCCTTGATTGGAAACTCTTTCATGCTGGCGGGGGTGACGGTGGCTATGCTTGTGCTGAATTGGAAGTTGGCGCTTCTTTCAATGAGCATTATTCCCGTGATGGTTTGGCTGACTGTTATTTTTCACGTGCGAATTCGCAGGCGGTTTGGGTTCCAGCGTCAGGCTTTGTCTTCAATGAATTCTTATGCGGCGGATATTCTCTCAGGAGCTCGAGATGTCAGAAATTTATCTGCGCTCTCAAGCGTTCAGAGCGGATTCACTGGCCACTCTCGCAGATTGGCCAAGAGATTTACTCAAGCGGTCAGAGAGTATGCACTGCTTAATCCGGCAGTTCCGTTTGTGATGGCTGTCATGGAGGTGCTTGTTCTCGGCTTTGGTGGATGGATGGTTTATCGAGGGTCGATGACAATGGGGCAAGTGGTTGCCTTCTTAGGCTATGTGACTTACTTCAATTGGCCCATACGGGATTTTTCAGAAAAGTATTCGGTTTTTCAGCAAGCGATGGCCTCGGTTGATCGGTTGCTTGAGATTTCGGATCTTGAGGGGGAAGTCGATGAAGGGCGAAGGGAGATTTCTGGACCTATCAATGTTTCGTTCCGGAATGTTGGACTGACCTATCAAGGAACTCAGCGTCCTGCCCTTCAAAATGTTTCATTTGATGTCAGAGCGGGACAGCGAGTGGCGCTGATTGGAGAGACGCGCTCGGGTAAGACCAGTACCTGCTCGTTGCTGATGCGATTTTATGAGCCGACAGAGGGGCGAATCGAAATCAATGGGGCGGACCTTAAGGATTACTCGCGGCAGACTCTTCGATCGCAGCTGGGTTGGGTGTCTCAGGATGTGTTCCTGTTTTCCATGAGCTTAAGAGAGAATTTGGCATTCTATTCCAATGTTGATGATTCCGAGATTTGGAAGGTGCTTGAGCTGGTGCAGTTGAAATCTTGGGCCTCTCGATTACCAAACGGTCTTGATGAGGTTCTTGCGGAGCGTGCAGCTCATTTGTCTTCGGGTCAGAGGCAGCTTCTCAGCTTGGCTCGAGCTCTTTTGAGGAAGCCTCGGCTGCTGATTTTTGACGAGGCGACGGCTTACATTGATTCAAATACAGAGTGGCAGATTCAGAGAGCGCTTGAAGGTTTGTGGAATTCACCTGAGTTTTCGGACATGACTGTTTTTGTCATTGCCCATCGGTTAAGCACCGTGCGCCGATGTGACCAGATGTTGGTGTATCGAGCTGGGGAGATCGTGGAAAAGGGAGGCTTTGATGAGCTTATGGCTCTTCAGGGCTATGCCGCTCGACTTTTTGAGGAGAATTTCGATTATTCTGGCGCTGGCAATACAGCCTTAGCTGACGTTAAATAAAGACTGTGAAAATCCAGATCTGCCAAGTCAATTCGACCGTCGGTGATTTTGAGGCAAATCAGCAAAAAATCTCCGCCGCTCTCGCCGATTCCATGGCTGATCTTTTTGTGTTTCCGGAGTGTGCGATTTGCGGATACCCCCCACAGGATCTTCTGGACTATCCAGAGTTTGCCGAAAAGTCTGAATCAGTCTTGCAGAGCTTAGCTGCATCCCATCCCACGAAATCCTTTTTAGTTGGAGGCGTTGAAAGAAATCAGCAAAAGGGGCGTCCTCTTCGCAATGTTGCGTACTTTGTTTCAGGTGGCCGTGTGGTTGAGAGGTATTTTAAACGATTGCTTCCTAGCTACGATGTCTTTGATGAGGATCGATTTTTTGAACCAGGCCGTGAGTCAAAAATTATCACTTTGAATGGAAAGAAAA
>JBEIHI010000110.1:0-7637 GCA_040381435.1 Bacteriovoracaceae bacterium
TCAATGCGCTTGAGCGATCCCACGGAGGTTCCGCCAAATTTGAGAACATGCAGCCCCATGTCTTCTTTTCTCAGCAAAAGGGCTTTGAAATCAACCGGATCAAACGCTGATTCGTTTGAGAATCGACAGAAATCTCAATTTTCCACTGAAATCGAGAGGGCTTAAGCCCCGTGTTTTGAGGCCATTCGACAAGACAGATCCCCTGTTCGAGCGCCTCTGGATCCCAAACATCGGCCGCGCGACCCTCCAATCGAAAGCCATCAATGTGGAACACCTTTCGTCCCCAGAGCTCATATTCATTCATGATGAGGTAGGTAGGCGACGTTACATCTCCCTGATAGCCCCAGGCCTTCAAAATCGCTCGTACCAATGCCGTTTTGCCCGCTCCCAAATCTCCTTCCATCCACACCCAATCACCCATTTGGATGCGACTCGCAATGCGCTCCGCCACCTTTTGAAGTTCATCTAGATCCGCTGCCGTCCAATCAAGACTCTCAGCCATGAGAGACCTCCTTGAGGCGATCAAAAGTCGCACGAAAAACCTTCAGCTGATCCGACGAAATCAAACCGCGCTCAGCACGAAGCACCTCTCCCATTTGATTTTGAAATGCCAAAGCCGAGATCACCGAGGACCTAAAATCATCGGGGCGCTGAGCCAAAAATCCACCCAAAATCCCAGCCAGAATATCCCCTGAGCCGGCTCGAGCAAAAGCTGGGTTGGCCGACAAGTTGACATAAGCCAGAAGTGGTGAATCCGAAAAAATCAAAACTCCTGGAGTGCCCTTCAGATAAACGGATTGACCGGTGAACTCAACCAACGCTCGGCAGGCCGAAACCGGATCGGCTTCGATCTGAGATCTCTTCCAACCCAAAACGTGCGCGGCCTCACCCGCATGAGGAGTCAAAACACAACGAGCTGTCGACTGAGAAACACTCTTCCACTGAGCGCGACTCCAACGCGAAAACACCTCCGCATCCAAAACCACCGGCGCTTTCCATTTCTTGGGATTCCACTTGATGGAGGGCAACCCTCCACATCCCAAGACCCAAGCGCTTTGAGCTTCCAAATCCGAAAGCGCCCAGCGCTGCTTAAAAATAAAAGACGCTTTTGAAATCTCGATCGCTAATGAGCCGCGCTCTGCAAAAAACAAGGTCGCATAACCTGCACCCGTTCGAGCGGCTGCCTCAGCGGCCAAAATCGCCGCTCCAGGCATTGAAGCCGATCCACCAATGATGGCCGCCTTGCCAAAGCTCCCCTTGTGAGAGACTCGCCTCTGATGACGAAATGCAAAATCCTCGGGCTCAATCATCTTGAGCGATGAAGTGATATCTTTGCCAAAGGACTTTTTCAAAACAACCACTTCACCGAGCTTCTCGAGAACACGTCCCTCTCGCATCGCCTCTTTGGGATAGCCGACCGTCAGCGTCAAATCAGCGCAAAAGCTATCAGCAGACGCCTTTGATTTTTGCAGCGAAACCCCCGTAGGCACATCCACTGCAACCTTGAATGCAGAGCTTTGATTGACAGCACGAATCAAATCTCGATGAATCGACTCAAGACTCAAGTCCCCATTCAATCCAAAGATCGCATCCACAATGACCTTCGGTCGAACTTTTTTCCAGTCACCCTGAAGCGTCGTTCCTTTGAAAAACTTGGCCGCGCGCTTGGCATCCAGAGACTTGGGCTGAGCAGCGGGTAAGACAAAAACCTCATGACCCGCTTGTCGCAAAAACTCCGCCAGACAATAGCCATCCCCACCGTTATTTCCCGGACCACACAAAATCAAAATCGGATTCGAAAATCGCGAATGACGAATCAGAGCTTCAAAAATCTCTCTCGCCACATCATTCATGAGACCAAAACTTTTTCCAGGATGCTGTTCAATAACCTGCGCATCCAAAGCCATCATTTTTGCGACTGAAACAAAAGATCTCATGAGTTTGACATGACGGTCTTCATCTCTCGAACGGCACTTTCAAGGCCCAAGATCAGCGCGCGACACACAATCGCATGCCCGATGTTAAGCTCAGAAAGCCCCTTCAAAGACAACAAACCAGGAACGTTTTGAATGGTCAGACCGTGACCAGCCTTCACTTCAAGCTTCAAACGATCCGCCTCATCAGAAGCACGATGCAACTTCTCAAGCTCACGCTTCAACGCTGAATCATTGCGACCACGCAAAGCATCCTCAAAGGCATGCGAATAAGGCCCCGTGTGAAATTCAACGCCATCACAGCCAAGATCCTTGGCCAACTTGACTTGCTTCGGATCAGGATCAATGAAGGCATGAACTCGAGTGCATTGACGAAGCTGCTTGAACAGCGCTTCCTTCTTTTGAACGACTTTCAGATCCAAACCGCTCTCAGTTGTCATCTCCTCGCGGCGCTCCGGAACCAAGGTCACTGAAAAGGGCTTCCAATCCTTGGCCTTCTTCACCATGGCCTCCACAAAGGCCATCTCTAAATTGATGGGCAGGCGTCCTGACAAAAGCAATCGATCCAAATCTTCATCCTGAATATGACGGCAATCTTCTCTCAGATGCACCGTAATCTGATCCGCACCACCACGCTCACACAAAAACATCGCTTCCACGATATCGGGATATCGAGACTTGCGAACCTCCCTTAAGGTCGCCACATGATCGATATTCACACCTAGCCGAATAGCGCCCATGTCTTAAGCCCCAATCTCTTGTCGAACAACCTCAGCCAAAGCCCTTAAGTCCGACTCGATTTGTTTTGACTCAGGACCTTCAATCATCATGCGCAAAAGCGCTTCAGTTCCCGAGTAGCGAACATTGACTCGTCCCTTCCCAGCATACTGCTTTTCAAGTGCTTCGATTTTGAGTCGCACATTGGGCAACTGCTCCAGAGGAACTTTCTCGCGAACTTTTACACTCACAAGCTTTTGTGGATAGAGATCAAAGGCCTTTCGAATATCTGAAGCCTTGAGCTTGCGACGATGAAGCAATGCCAAAACTTCAAGTGACGAGAAAAGACCATCCGCTGTTGTGTTGTAATCCAAGAAAATCAAGTGACCAGAATTCTCACCACCCAAGATCGCGCCAGAGGATTTCATTCCCTCAACCACATAGCGATCCCCCACTTGAGTCCGCAGGCACTTAATTCCCTCCTTCTGAAGGGCAACTTCGAGCGCCTGATTCGACATGATCGTTGTGACCAAAGTCGAATTCACCAGACGACCCTCTTCCTTGAGAAACTGAGCTGAGGCAAACATCAAATGCTCGCCACTAATCTGAGATCCCGTCTCATCCACTACCATCAATCGGTCGGCATCGCCATCCACGGAGATTCCAATGTCCGCTTTGAAATCAATCACCGCTTCACCCAGAATCCGAGGATCAGATTGAGCACAATGCGCGTTGATATTGGTACCGTCTGGCTCACAGGCGATCGGAAAAACTTCAGCACCTAACTCTCGAAAAAGTTTTACACCACAGTCGTAGGCCGCCCCGTTGGCGCCATCAAAAACGATTCGCTTTCCCTGCAAATCAAAGTCCTGACGAAAGAGAGTCTTTAAATTAGTGAGATAACGTCCAGAAGCATCGTCAATGCGGCGAGCTCGACCCAACATCTGAGGCTGAGGACGAATCGCCGTCACTTCATCTTCCTCGATCATCAATCGCTCGAGCTCCGCTTCCAACTCATCAGGCAACTTAAATCCATCTGATCCAAAGACTTTGATTCCGTTGTCTTGGTAAGGATTGTGGCTTGCGGAAATCATCACCCCACCGTGAGCGCGCATCGCACGAATCATATAAGCAACAGCCGGTGTCGGCAGAGGTCCCAGCAGCAGCGCATGCCCCCCCATCGAGGTCACTCCCGACGTCAGCGCCGTCTCGAGCATATAACCAGAGATCCGAGTATCCTTGCCGATGATGATTTTGGGAGACTCCACCTTTTGGCGCAACACTGCTACCAAAGCTCGTCCCAGCTTCATGGCCATTTCCCCTGTCATCGGGAAAGCATTGGCTCGACCGCGAATTCCGTCTGTTCCAAAAAGTTTGCGCTGTGAACGGCTCATGTGCCCACCTCAATCCATTTATCTGATGATCTCAACAAGAAAATTCTGCGGCTCAATCGCAGACGCACGCCATCCTTCAGGAAGGATCACTCGACCTCGCAAGCGGTAGCGGCCCTTTCCAAGACCCTCAACATCGACCACGACTTGGGGATCCCACTTGAAGCTTCCCGCCTGAGTCTCAGGCCCCTCGACCACCACTCTTGCAACCGCCGGAGCAATCGAAACTTCTCTACTGCCGGCTACCGTCACCGGCACATTAAGAAACTCCTTCGAGGTCTTTACAGCAGAAATCTCCACATCTGCAGAAATCAGGTCATCTGACGTTAATCCCGATGCCACCAACTCGGGGCGGCCCGAAACACTAAAGGACGCTGACTTGCCCTGAATTGAGATTGAAAACGGCACATACTCCATTTTCGTCAGAACAGAACGAGGTCCCACGACCGTCACAAACTCGGCATTCAATTTCACTCCCACTACGGTCGAGCCCTCTTTTGTTTGTCCCTCAAGAACGGGGCGAATGGGGATCTCACGAGAGAGCACAGGCTCAAGAAAAACGAGAGCCGTTCTCGGATAGGGCCCAGAGACCTGAAGATCAAACGGCAACTTCAAAGAATCCGCACTGATTTCCATGCGATTCAGACCCGCACGAGCTGCTGACAGATCCATCAAGATGGTCATCTCCTCATCTTGAATCGCTCTCAAACGATACAGAGGCCCTGAAAGCCCGATACTCGTCTCCACCGTTGGGGGCCGCTCAAAGGCGAGGCCAGCCGGCAACTTGGTGTATTCGATCTTTACGACCTTTTTGACATCAACTTCGCGACCTCGATTGACGAAGATCCAAATCCCGACGCCAAACATGAGGGCCACCATCTGCAGGGGAAATGAAATCTTAAGCCATTCACGCCAAGAGAACTCGCGTCGAATCATGATGACATGGCCTCCATCAGGAGCTTTCGCAGTTGATTGCCATCCAAGTCATGAGAAATCTTTCCATTGAATGCCATCGAGAGAGTTCCTGTTTCTTCGGATACCACGATGCAGATTGCATCGGTTTCTTCGGTCAAGCCCACGGCAGCTCGATGCCGAGTTCCCACATTCCTAGATACGCTCGGATTCAAAGTGAGCGGCAAGAAACATCCCGCCATATAGAGACGTCCCTTTCGAATAATCACTGCACCATCGTGTAAGGGCGATACCGGCATAAAGACAGACGACAACAAATCTCGATCCAGATTTCCATCAATCAACGTGCCTGCCTCAACAAAATCCAAAACATCAGCCTGCTTCTCGATGACCATGAGAGCGCCGATCTTTCGATTGGCCAAAGAGATGGCGGATTTCACAAGCTCCTCAATGACCTGGGCAGATCGACTGCCAGAAAGATTCGAGAGAAACGGATTCACGCCCACCTTTGACAGAGCTCGCCGAATGTCCTGATGAAACAAAATGATCAGAATAATGAAGAGGTTTCCGAAGATCGTTCCCAAAAGAGTTCTTAACGCACGAAACTCAAGCCAAGCCGACAGCAAGAAGATCATGAACAGAATGAAAAGGCCCACCATGATCTGCAGAGCCCGCGTTCCCCGAATCAAAACCAAGATTTGATAGCAAATGAAAGAAACAGCCAAAATGTCGACGACGTCCCACCAGCGGAGAAGCTGCCAAAGCTCTCGAGCAAAGTTTGTCACCGACGCAACAAAGTCCACGAACAGAGTTTACGGCAAGTTCGTGTGAAGAACCAGTAAAGTGATTAAACCGGCGAAGGTTCTGGATCCGGCATCAGTCCTGGCGACTTTGATTCAGACTCAGAGTTTTTGGCCTCCGAAACCGAAGTCGTAGCGACGACCGCCGGGGGCAAAGTGCCTCCAGAAACTAAGATATCAATCTCTTTACCATCCAGAGTTTCACGCTCCAGCAGCGATTGAGAGATACGCTTGAGAGTTTCCAGATTGTCACGCAACAAGGTCCGAGCTCGTTCAAGATTATCATTGAGAATGCGTCGAACCTCTTCGTCGACTTCCATGGCCATCTTCTCGCTATGCTCACGACCCGAACCAAACTCCTTGCCCAAGAAGACATGCTCCTCCTTCGTCGAGAGCTTCACAGGCCCGATTCTCGGAGACATGCCCCACTCGGTAACCATTTTACGAGCCATTTCGGTCGCGCGCTCAATATCATTGCTCGCACCCGTGGTGACATCCTGGCACAAAAGCTCCTCCGCCACTCGACCACCAAACAAGATGGCAATGCTGTCTCGAGCAGACTGAGACGTCAGATTGTGTCGATCTTGCTCAGGCAATTGCATGGTCACACCCAAAGCCATCCCTCGAGGGATGATGGTAACTTTGTGAACAGGATCCGTTCCCGGAAGCAGCTTCGCCACAAGTGTATGGCCGGCTTCGTGAATGGCCGTGGTCAAACGCTCTTTTTCGCTCAAGACGACAGATCGGCGCTCAGCGCCCATCATGACCTTGTCTTTGGCTCTTTCGAGATCAACCATCTCGATCTGATCCTTGTTCGCTCGAGCGGCCATCAACGCCGCTTCGTTACAAAGATTCTCAAGATCAGCGCCCACAAAACCTGGGGTTCCGCGCGCAATGACGGACAAATCAACATCTTTGGCCAGCTTCAATTTGCGAGCATGAACTCGAAGGATTTCTTCTCGCCCCTTCAGCTCAGGTCGCGGCACAACGACCCGTCGATCAAAACGACCCGGTCTCAACAACGCAGGATCCAAAACATCCGGACGGTTGGTTGAAGCAATCATGATGACGCCTTCTTTGCCTTCAAATCCATCCATCTCGACGAGCAACTGGTTGAGCGTTTGCTCTCGCTCATCATGACCGCCGCCTAAGCCCGCACCACGATGCCGTCCGACAGCATCAATTTCATCAATGAAAACCAAACATGGAGCTGCTCGACGAGCTTGCTGAAACAAATCTCGCACTCGAGACGCTCCCACACCCACAAACATCTCCACAAAATCCGATCCTGAAATAGAGAAGAAAGGGACGTTGGCTTCACCGGCAATGGCCTTCGCAATCAAGGTCTTTCCCGTTCCCGGAGATCCCATCAACAAAACGCCCTTGGGAATCCGACCGCCCAATCGCTGAAACTTTTTGGGATCCTTCAAGAAATCGACGATCTCCATTAATTCTTCTTTTGCTTCGGGGATTCCCGCCACATCTTTAAAGGTCACCCGACCTTTTTCCTCTTCTTTCATGAGTTTGGCGCGCGACTTTCCAAAGCTCATCGCCTTGCCGCCACCCACTTGCAGCTGTCTTAGAAAAATAAGGAAGATGACGAAGATAATCAGAGACGGAATCAAGGTCGTCAAAAGACCTGACATCCATCCACTCTCATCCTTTTTGAATTTATAATTTTCAACCCCAGCGGCTTTCATCTTTTCCGCAAAGTTATCACTGAGGGAGGTCGGCCCTTGAGTTTTAAATTTCTCGGTCTTTCCATCCGCAATTTTTCGCTCGCCCTCAATCAACTGACCCGTGATCAAAACCGAAGTCACCGCTTTATCGCTTAGGTTTTTTTCAAACTCAGAAAAAGGAACCTCGACAATACGCTGATTAAA
>JBEIHI010000111.1:0-7451 GCA_040381435.1 Bacteriovoracaceae bacterium
GCTCGGAATCCAAACTTTGAAGAATCTCTAAGAGTGAGGATTTGGGGTGAGCTTTCACAATCACTTCAAGAGCATCCCTATCCGCTGAGGGATAGAGTAGTTTCCAGTCAGACTCTGAGAGTGAAAGAAGTAAGTCGTGAACTGCTGTGACGAAGCTCTTTGAGGCGCTCGAAAGCCCCTGCCACTGAAGAGCTTTCGATGCTGCCTCTACAGGCCTGGAGCGCTGGGTGAGATACTTGAGGTAGGCTCGTAAAAGATTTTCATCATTGGCTTGACCAATGGCAGTTTCAAAAGAGGAATCCAGATTCAATCCCACCGGGAAATTTTTGGAATCCGCACAGGCAATCAGCATTCGATGAGACACGAAATCACCTTCACTCAATAGATGCTCAAAGAAAAAGCAGGGGCTTCCGCTAAAAAAGACCTCTGTTGAAAGAAATGTCCTCCAGCGCTGCTGGGTTTCCCCAGAATCCTTGATCTGTTTGAGCAGTGCAGCTTCCTTAGGAGTGGGAGTGATCGTGATGGGAAAGGCGGTGAAGAGCTGATCAAGAACGGCCGAGGAAAAGTCTTGGGGAGTGAGCATTAACTGAGTCCACGTCGCTTGTGGAAGTGGGCCAAGTTCCCACCACAGCTTTCCAAGAGATGCGGGGACTTGCTGCATCAGACTTGCCAGTTCAGTAGCCTGATTTTCTGAGCTGAGTTTGAGAAACTGCAAAAAGGACTCGTTTCGTCTCTTGAGATTCCAAAAAGTGAAGGCGAGTTTGAGTTCAATCAACCCCTTCTCGGGGCTCTTGGATTGCGCTTGGAGATAATAGTCTTCAGCCTTATCAAACTGACCTCGATCAAAATGCCGATCTCCGAGCTCCTTGAGCCACTTCCAGTGATCAGCGCTATCTCGCGCATGACGAGTCAGATAGATAAGAAAATTTTCCCGCTTGGGATAGTCCGAGCCGGATGTATCAATGATAAGAGCGGCGATCGCTTTGATTTCTTCGGGATCCTGAGAAGATTCATACGCTCGACTCAAGAGCTTGAGAGCCTGAGCTTTATTTCCCGCCTGAATCTTTTCAAGAGCTTGAGCCATTAAACTCGCGGAGCTCTCTTTGCCAATCACGGGTTTGGCAAAATGAATAACAAGACTGGCTGACAGGATGAGATGAATCACTCGTCTTCGCATTGACTCTCCACCTTGAGATAGAAGTTCTTAGGATGACTTTTACTGAGTTCGCGGGTGTTCGATTTTTTCAGAGACGCACCTTTCCAGTAGAGACTTCCCTCGTCTGATGTTGCGCGAGCTTCCTTCCCTTTGAAGCGAGTGCGCGAGAGTGAACCGAGTTGCTTCTCAAGGCTCTCTGATAGCCAAGCCTGGCCCTTCCACTCTAAAAGGAGTTGTTCGAGTAGGTCATTTTGACAATGCCGCAAAAGTGCTAAGCCCTCGAGCATCGAAACCTTGCTCAGTCCAGAGGACGAGAAATTGCTGCGATAGTATTGAGCATAAGAAAAGAAACTAGGCCAATTTTGATCTTTGTAATGAAGCTTCATCAATTCCTCAACTGCCCAACGAAACTGAGGGTCTCCTGGAGACAGGGATTCTAGGTCAGAACGAGAGGCTGAGTCCGCCGCCCACGAAAGAGCCGGAGCGGTGACCAACGAAGCGCAGATAAAGACCCGAATGAGGAAAGAGGCGGAGGCGCTGTTCCACGCTCCAAAGGCCAGAGACTTTAAACTTGCCCTCTTGGTCGATGTCATTTCGCTCCTTTATTATTCCGACACCGCCTCCGAGAAGTAAATCAACTTCAATCGGAAAGGCATTAAAGAAGTTCCAGTCTCCGACAAGGATTTGAATCTTGGGTTGTGCGAAAAGGCTCCAGAGGGGTTGTGGAATCTGAATATCCAAGACAGGTTCCGTCGTTCGCAGGCTTCGACCCGAGGCACTTAGCTTTGGAAAAAACCTTTGGTACAGTAGATCAAGCCCTAGATACTTCCACAGTCTCACCTGGGCTGAGCCTTCGACGACATGAATGTCATTGAAAGAATCGGTCAGGTCGATGGCATATCCAGTCTGGATCAAAAAAACCGGAAGATCTCGTCGATGCGTATCGACTCGATAAACCTCTCCGTAAGAAAGGGGTTCAAGAGATGAAACGAGACTGAGAATCAAAAGGCCAATCATCCGTTTTTTCTGCCCTCAACCAAAATCACAGAGTTATAGCTAAAACGAGTTGGATTTTGGAAAAAAGCAAAAAATTCAGATCGAAAGGAATCTAAATCAAAAGACAGCTGAATGCTTCCTTTGGCCTTGAGGGCAGAGACCTCCTCCAAGCGACGCGTCCATTCCTCGTACTCTTGAGAATTGAGTTGTCCGCAGATTATCCGGTGAGGCAAAACTTGTACTCGTACATCCCTAAGCCCTGATTCAAAGAACAAAGAGTACAGTTTTCGACCCATTTGAGGATCCCAGATCTTCAGTCGTGAAGCCTCCTGGAGAAGTTCGATGAGATTCTTTTCTAAATAAGGAGCGAGGGGATAGTGGTTCAAGTCCTGACCATCATGATCAGCCACGATAATCTTTGCGTTTGGTTTGGAAACTCGTATCAACTCGCTGAGGCTGTGCTGCGGGGTTTTGGCAGAACTTAGATTGAAGTGGCCATAGACCAAATCAAAGCTTTCATCATCCCACTTTAGCAGCTCAGCCGTGAGGCTTCGACCGAACTTGCGACGCATGGGATCAGCGAGTGTTAGGGATCCTCTCGGGCCCAATCTATCTTCTATTAGCTGTCGGGCAGGCGAATCGAGCGTCCCGACAACGAGCGCTTTCATGTCTTTTCGAAAATCAATGAGCTCAAGGCATCGGCTCATGCCATTCTGAGTCGTCTCAGTTGAGGTCTGATCGATTTGTAACGGAGTGTCAGTGGTTTGGCTCACTGGAGAGCATCTCTCATTTTCTTCATGATCTGATTGTAGGGAGGCCGTTCGAAGATTCCTGACCCGCTGACGAAGACGTTAGCTCCCGCCTCATGCACTTCACGGATGTTCTCCAATTTGATTCCTCCATCAACTTCAAGCTCTATAGAATGTGTCCCAATCATCTGACGAGTAGCTTTAATCTTTTCCATCATTTGCGGAATGAACTTTTGTCCACCAAAGCCAGGATTCACTGTCATCAAAAGGATGAGATCAAGGTCGGGAAGGACATTTTCCAAGCAGGAAATGGATGTCGCCGGGTTGAGTGAAACTCCAGCCTTTGCCCCTAGGCTTCTGATCAATTGAAGATTTCTCTGAAGATGTGTGCAAGCTTCTGCATGCACGGTCACAATATGGGATCCCGCTTTCACAAAGGCCTCGATGTATTTCTCGGGCTTCTCGATCATCAAATGCACGTCGAGTGGAATTGACGTCACTTTGTGCAGAGCCTCAACCACAATCGGTCCAATCGTAATATTAGGAACAAAGTGGCCGTCCATAACATCCACGTGGAGATAATCCGCCAGCTGAGGATCTAACTGAGAAACCTCGTGCTCCAAATTGGCAAAGTCCGCCGATAAAATGCTAGGAGCGATTTTGATAGGGCGGTTGGATTTCATCGCTTAGATCCCAGTATAAGGCCAACTGGGACTTGATGGCCTTTAAGGAACTCGGAAACAGGCATTCTTTTGCGATTTTCTTCCTGAACTTCGATCAACGCGATGCAGCCTTCGGTGCAGGACACCACGATTTCTTTGTCTGTGACTTCGACAATCGTTCCGGGATCGGCTGCGGCGTGGCGCGCCAAAAACTCGGATCGCCAGATCTTGAGTGGCTTGCCACTCATCAAGCACTGCGCCCCTGGCCATGGATTCAGTCCCATAATGCTGCGATGAACAAAAAAAGCATTCTGATCGAAAGAAACAAAAGACTCTTCTTTGCTCAACTTAGAAGCGTAACTGCCGACTCGAGCATCTTGAGATCTTCGTACGATTTGATCTTTTTCGAAAAGCTCGAGAGTTTGGATCAGAGATTGAGCTCCTATTTGCTTCAGCTTGTCATGCAGACTTTGAGAGGTGTCGGTTTCAGTAATCGCGCAAGGAGTCTGCAGCAAAACATCTCCCTGATCGAGAGCCTCAATCATCCACTGAATGGTGATTCCTGTTTGCTCATCACCCTCCATGATTGATCGAGCAATTGGCGCAGCACCTCGATAGGCGGGAAGAAGAGAGGCATGAACGTTGAGTGGGGCGATGGAGGGATGCTCAAGGATCGAGAGCGGTAAGATCTGACCAAACGCAATCACAATCAAAAAATCACAAGGAGTCGAAAGAATCTTTTGGCGAGCTGATTCAGAGGCCTTCAAAGATTCTGGTTGGAAGACTTCGATTCCCAACTGCTTAGCCAGCGCCTTCACGGGGGGAGGTGTGAGCTTCTGACCGCGACCCGAAGGGCGGTCCGGTTGAGTCACAACAAGTTTGATGGGATAGCCGGCATCAACCAGGGCTTGCAGAGTGGGGACCGCAAAGTCCGGAGTGCCCATAAAAATAATCGAAGGCTTAGACTTGCTCACCTTAAACCAGAGCGCCTACGAATTTTTTGTCACGTTTTTTGAGCTTCTTCAGATACATCATGCGCTTCATGGGGCTGATGCGATCAGCAGCCACAAGACCATTGAGGTGGTCGAGCTCATGTTGGACAACAATGGACAAAAAATCCTCATCCTCGATGACTTGTTTTTTGCCGTACTCATCCAAGTACTCCATCTTAACTTTCTTGTAGCGATCAACTTCTTCTCGAAAGTCGGGAAGGCTCAAGCATCCTTCTGCAATGCCTGTTTTGCCCGAGGCCTCTACAATGACGGGATTGATGAGGGCAAAAGGCGGTCGATCAGGATACTCACTGCTAACATCGACAACGAAGATACGTTTGGAAATATTGACTTGAGGGGCTGCGAGACCAACGCCAGGCGCATCGATCATTGTCTCGATCATATCTTTGATGAACTTTCTCAGGTCATCGTTAATCTCTACAGGATCCACCTCACGCGCGATTTTTTTCAACGTGGAGTGTGGGTATTCGATAATTTCCAAAAGTGCCATACGCTCTTTCTCTATAACATTTTACCAAATTTGGCTCTACCTCTGGTCTTTTTATGATTTACGTAAGGAGGGGTTTTAAGCAGGATAAAGGGGTGAGTTGGTCCTACCGAAAGGCTTTTAAAGAAGCGATCCAGATGGCCGAAACGGGCCGTTATCATGATTCTGACAAGGTTTTTGGCGATTTGATTGCCCGCGGAGGCGATGTGGCAGAGGCTCTTTTGCATCGAGCCTTTGTGCGGCTTCGAATGGGGCGGCTCAACGATGCCTTGCTCGATGCTCAGCGGGCGCTTGAGCAGCGGCCGGATAACGGTGTCTATTATATGGTGCTCGGCGATATTCAGGCAGAGCTCAAAGATTGGGCAGCTTGCTATGGTTCATTCAAAAAGGCGACCGAGCTTGAAAAAGATAACGGCCGGGCTTTGTTTGGTCTTGGGAAGGCGGCTTTAAATCTGGGGCGTAAGCATGAAGCTGCGGATCACTTTGAATCAGCTCTTGCCTTTGAGCGCAACTACGTCCTGTCTCAGTGGATGGTCGAGAGCTTTCAAAAAAACACCTAATTGGTGCTCTGCTCATTCCTCAAGATTTTTTCTGATATTCCGATGGGAAATTTATGTTCCTGCCTATCGGCTCCAACATTCCACGGATGCGATTTCCTTGGTTCACGATCTCATGGATCGTTGTCAGTGTAGGCCTTTACTTTGGAGTGACGCATTCCGAACTGAATCTGCCGTTTGAGCAAACTCGCACGTATCACTGGGCCGTTGTTCCAGCTTCAAGCAATGAGGTCTGGAAGTTTCTGACCTATCAATTCATGCATTCATCTCTTTCTCATCTGATTGCCAACATCTGGTATCTCGCCATCTTTGGTTGGATTCTTGAGAGTGCGATTGGTGGAATTCCCTTTCTTGTTGTGAGTTTAGTGGGTGGTGGTATCGCTGTTTTGCCCGAGCGATTTTTTCAAGCTCATCCCGAGCTTCCTGTGATTGGAGCGTCCGGATCTGTGGCAGTGATGATGGGGGCAGTGTTTGCTCTCTTTCCGTGGAGTCGTGTCAGGCTTCTCTTGGCAGCCATTCCGATCAAAAACTTTCCCATGAGTTTTTTCATGCCCATTCGATATCTGATTTTGTTTTGGCTCGCTCTTCAGATCTCGGGATTGGCGGCGAGCCTGTGGGTAGAGCCTACAGCCGTCGCTTACAGTACCCACTTGATGGGGTTGGCCGTTGGTTTGGTCGTGGGGCTCGGGCTCAAAGGATTTGTTCGATATGATTTTTTTGATATCGAGTTGATGGGCGCTGATCTGAAAAGATTCTACGAAGCGCTTAAGGAAATCAGAGAGGGCAAAGAGGCCCAAGCCGCGAATGAGTTGATCGCGATTTCGGAGTCATCAAATCTACGCCCTCAAGTTCAGCGCGCTTTATTCGCATTGTCGCTGCGATATAAGATGAAGGAAGTTTCCGATACCACGTGGAAGCGTCTCTTGATGGATTGGTTGTGGTTCAAAGATGCGAAAGGCTTGGTCTCGAGTCTACGCGACTACTTTGAGGCCTTCAAAGTCCTGCCCCCCATGGACTTCCAACAAAGAATCAAGGTGACGACGATTCTGTCCCATGTCGGTGAAAGTGAAATCCTTTCGAAGCTGAGGGCTCAGAGTCTTCACGAGTCGAACCAGAGTTTAAACCCATCGACGCCCGACTCAAATGACTCTAAACTGACTTAGAGTCATGGTCTGTTTGGCCCTATTAAATAGAGAGCGGAGAAGGCTTAGGTCCTATCGATTGATCGAGGAGTTGTTTCGCGCTCTGAGCCTGATGGGTCTGATTTTGATTGGCGCCTTTTGCTTTCATCGAATTCTTCTTTTTTTCAAATGGACTGCAGGATACGCGTTAGAGTTCTCAATCTTTGCGATAGCGATACTCCTGCTGATGATTTGCTGGAGTGTCTTTTCTCGTCGCAGCCGTTGGACTCGCTTGTCCTATGCGGAAGTGGCGGGGGAGATTGAAAGCCAAAATCCTTACTTTAAGTTGCATCCCGAAGAGAGATCCGAGCTTCGAATTGCCGGAAGCTTCCTCGACGCAAAGCGATCCGAAGAATCTCAGGAATTTCGTTTGGCGCATATTCGGCGCATCGACTCTCGAGTCTCTGATTGGGCATGGTTTCTTAGGCCCAACAAAAGGCTTGGCGTGTGGCTAGCTTTGCTCGGATTTTTTGCGATCATTCTTTCGCAGTTTCCCTCGATCAGTGAAGTCGGACTGCCAAAGTCAGGGTTCATGTGGAGTCCTCAAGGGCATGAGGTTTTGTTACCGGTTCCTGGAGCTCAATGGGAGCGTCGTGTAGGATCACTTTCTACAACGAAATGAACGAAAATCAGATACGAGGAGCCCAAAA
>JBEIHI010000112.1:0-7347 GCA_040381435.1 Bacteriovoracaceae bacterium
CATCAGCAAGCAATCCTTGCATCACTTTGCTCGAAAGTCTTTGGGAGCTCATGAGCTTCGAGCTTTCATTACTCTCCGCATTATTGCGCTCGGAGTTTTGCCCATGCTTCCCAATCATCCAATTGATCCATGGGGTCTCATCAATCCTCAGCGACTCGGAATCATTCTTGTGGTGTTAGCCTCGATGCAGTTTGCAGGTTATGTACTCGCTCGTCTTTTGGGCCATCGTGTGGGAACGGCGATCACTGGATTTCTGGGTGGACTAATCTCAAGCACCATTGTCTTCATGCATGCAGCAAAGAGCTCACAGCATCACTCTAAGTCCACGAGCATTGCCATCTCGGCTATTCTCTCTGCGGTGAGTTCCTACATGATGCTTTGGATTGTCATTGCCATCACTTCTACCCCTCTGGCTATAGCTCTCATGCCTTGTCTCATAGGACTTCTTGGAAGCGGAGTTGTTTTGTCATTGGTCGCGCTGATCGTAAGAAAGTCCGAGGAAACGCCATCGGCCGACTATGCGAACCCTTTGGATCTCAAGTCTGTGATCAAGCTTACTTTGTTCTTCGCGGGAATGCTGGCTGTCGTGGGGCTAGCACAAAAACAACTGGGGACGTCCGCCGTGCATTTGATCTCCCTGGTTGGAGGATTGTTTGAACTTCACAGCACTTCGGTCGCATCGGCCAATATGCTGCGGGAAAATCTCATCGAGATTTCTGCTGCCAAAGAAAATATCGCACTCGCACTCTTAGGAAGTTTCATTTCAAAGTACTTTATTACTCTTTCCCTCATGAAGGGGCCGGCTCGACGTCAAATCAATTGGATCCTTGCCGTCATGTTCGTCAGCGCCGCTGCCGGCTATTTCTTCGTTTAAAGCCCCATAAGACCAATAAAAACAAGCCTTTAGGCTTTGGCATCTCCATTGTTTGCGCCTACAAAGTGGAACATGAGCAGACAATCGCTCACAACCCGCATGAGGAAAGCCTTCTTGAGCCTCCTCATCTTGGCATCGCTTGTTGTTCAAAGCGAAGTGTCGGCAGCCTCTAACGAAGTAGGCTCTCTCACCTTTCACTGTCGCAACCGCATCTTAGAGTTGCTGAGTCTCCCCGCTGAGGGACGCTTTGATACGGGACAGCTGGTTTCCTTCGATCGAAGTCTTCGCAAGGAGTTAAAAGATGTTGTCGTCAAAAGAACCTTCACACTTGAAATGATGTCAGCCGAATTGGATATTCATCTCTTTCCTTCCCGCCTTCGTCGCATGAAAGAGCGGGAATCCCTCGACGATTTGATTGGATTTGATGCCAAAGGACTATACGTCCAATTGGTCAGCTCCGCAGATGCGGTCCCGCGATCAAGCTTTGCACGTCGATATCTTCAAGGACCCAACTACAACCCAGATTATCAGGTTCAAGTGATTAGTCTGCCTAATCTGTTTAAGATCGATCAGGAGAGTAGCAATCATTTGAAGGACTACATTGCCCGATTTGGATCCAATCGGTCTGGTGATGAAGTCATGGGCTACCTTCTCCTGCACGAATGGATTCACGCTCAGCAGTCACGACGCACCTCGTGGGGATTTTATCTCGATCAGTACAGCCACATTCAATCCATGCGCCCGGACAAAAGTGCTCCTATTCGGTCCCGCATCCAAAAGTTTGGACGCCTAGCAGCGATCAACTTATCGGGCCACAAGCGTCTTGCTGCGGGAGCTCATTTGCTCAACGAGTTTCAAGCTCAATCCATTGTTCCACTTCCCGGATTTTCACCAAAGGAGTCTCGAGACCTATGGATGAAGATTCTTCAGCACCTTACTTCAGGGCGACCTGACTGGAAGCTCATTCGAGATAGCCTTGAGCGATTTCAGCATATACTCAAAATGAATCGGACTTACTCTGAGGAAAGTCGTCTTGAACTTTTGTCCCCCGTCGCCTTGGAATCAGCAATCGAGTGGCTTTGGAAAACGAAACACTTTTATGGTTCCAAACGCTTTAAGAAGGTGGCCAAGCTGAGCGCTTTACGCGGCACCCCGTCTAATCAAGGTTCAGCGCCTTCTGAATGAGTCCTTCAAGTTTGGCTTTCGCCAGAAAGCCAGGTCGAGCATGAATGATGTTTCGATTTGAATCATAAACCATGATGAATGGAATAACGCCCGTCCAGTTTTGATCGACTCCGCGCAAGAATGAATCAACTTTTTCAGCTCGATAATACGAAGTAAAATCGACTTTGTTTTGAGCAAGAAACGTCGCCATGGCTTCTTTGTCGGACTCTCCATCCACGCCGACAAAAATCATTTCGAGTCCCTGATCCTGATATGCTTTTTTGAGTTTGAGAAAGTGAGGAAACTCCTGACGACAAGGCCCACAGTTGGGCCCCCAAAAGTTAACAACGATCCCCTTGGCAGAGGATCCCCCGATCATCACCCCTAGGTCGGCTGAGGATAGAGGCTGCAAATCAATACTCGCAACCGCTTGAGCATCAACTTGTGCCAAACGTGTCGAATCTGGTCGATCATACATCCAGTCGTAGATCTGAACCGCAAGAAGGCAGCCAATTCCAATGGCCCATCTCGTTGGGCTCAACTCAGGAATAGAAGCTCGCACTTGTGTGCCTGCAATCAAATCATGCAGTGCTCTTTTATCATCACGGAATGCCGCCATGATGTATCCAATACCAAGTGTGAGAGCCGAGATCCCCTTGCCGAGTGTCTCTCGCCAAAACCACTGCCAAAATGTAAGGGGTGATAAATACTCGGAGTGCAAAGGACGAACTCCCATCAGCAATCGGCCAGGAGTCCCACCAAAGAACTGATCACACGCAAAAATATAGAGAACGTAAGCTAATATTGCACCCACGACGATAGCCACCAGAAAAAAGGGGCTTTGAAATGCAGTAATGGCAACAAAAGCCGAAAGCCAAAGCAGCTGACCCACCACAATGAAGAGAACCAAGGACACAATCAAATGTGTGATCGTGAGGTCAATTCCAAACGCAATCGCTCGTCTCCAAAATCCCCCGGGCAAATCATAGGCGCCAAAGTCTTGCCTTGGTCTGCGCACATTTGATGAACGAGAGAATTGCGGTCGAGAGCTTTCAACCGACAAATGACTAGCTTGAGTCGCAGAATCCGATTCAGAGTGAGAATTTCGGCGCCGATTGGAAAGCTCCTTAAAACGCTCCAGGTCCGCCAGGATCTCTTCACGACTTCTTCTTTCATCAGACATCAGATTCTCCCCAAACCAGCCTCCCCAACCGTACTTTCAACATCATACCAAACTAAGGTCCACTTGAGCACCGCAAGAAGGATGGCAACGATGTTGGAGGGAAAAAGATCAAGAAAAAGTGGCGTCCCCTGGGGGATTTTGGAACCCGCGTCTCTGGTTCAATGGCTCAGGCTATCGCCCTCGCTGAGGTAACGGGGGTTTGAATCCCGGTTACTCACCGCTTTTTCGACGCAGATTTTTTCCTCCAACGAGGCGCCGACGAACTGAGGAGCGGAATGTAGTTCAATACTACTTGAGCACCGCAAGAAGGATGGCAACGATGTTGGAGGGAAAAAGATCAAGAAAAAGTGGCGTCCCCTGGGGGATTCGAACCCCCGTTACCTCCGTGAAAGGGAGGTGTCCTGGACCGGGCTAGACGAAGGGGACAGCCTAGAAAACCGCCTATTTGGCGGCTCACCAAAAAAAGGTGCTCTGACTTTCATAAAGGCAGAGCACCTGATTGGCTACTAAAAATTAGTAAAATCTACGAACCCGAGATCTTACTTCTTCGACAAATATTCGAAGTAGTAATGCCCGAACATATTCGGCTTAAAGCCTTCAACTCGGGGGCTCATAAGGCTGTAGTAGACGTAGTGGTAGATGGGAGCCATAGGGTTCTCCTGAATCAGGATCGACTCCGCATCGGCCAGCATCTTCATACGTTTTTGAGCATCTTTCTCGGAAATCGAGGCTTTCACGAGCTCATCAAAACGAGCATTCGAGAATTTGCCCTGGTTGTTCTCATTACCAGTCACAAATGTCTCCAAGAAGGTGTTGGGATCCGGATAATCGCCAATCCAACCCCATCGAGAAATGTCAAAATTTCCAGCCTGTTGCTCTTTCAAGAAGACTTTCCACTCTTGATTTTGAAGCTGAATATCAAGACCCAAGTTTTGCTTCCACATTTGTTGAACAGCTTGAGCAATCTTATGATGACCCTCAGTGGTATTGTAGAGGATCGTCAACTTTGGAAAGCCCTTGCCTTCAGGAAACCCAGCCTCAGCCAAGAGTTTCTTGGCTTCAGCCATTCGCGCGTCCATTTCTTTTGGTAACGCGGCCGTTGACTGATAAGTGGGAATGCCCTTGGGAACCAAGCTGTAAGCAGGAGTAACCCCCGATCGAACCACTTTGTCAGTGATTTCGGGAGTGTTCAAAGCCAATGCCAAAGCTCGACGAACTTTGGGATTATCGAGCGGAGGACGCTTGGTATTGAAAACGTACATATAAGTTCCAAAGGTTTCGGTGAATTTGAAATCATCGCGAGCTTTCAGACTGGGAACTAAGGTGGAGGAAATGTGGTTCTCCCCAGTCCAATCCAGCTGACCAGATCGATACATATTCAAAGTCGTGTTCTCCTCACTAATGGGATACGAAACAACTTTTTCGATCTTCACATTCGCTGCGTTTCGGTAGTTGGGGTTCTTCACCAACACAACTCGCTCATTCACTTTCCATTCACCCAATTTGTAAGCACCACTCGTGATGAACTCAGCAGGATTTCTCCACGCGGATGAGTTGGCGTCGAACATTGAGGGATGCACAGGAACAAATACAGGTTGAGTCAACAAGCTGATGAAGTAAGGAACAGGTTTCTTGAGCTTAATGACAACCGTCGAAGCATCGGGAGCTGTTACACCATAAGTTTTCTCAGCTGCGGCTCGAGCGTCGGCCTTGTCAAAGACCTTGGCCACATCAGCAGCACCAGCAATGAAATCCGTATGCCAGTTCACATAAGGAGAAGCGACTTTGGGATCCAAGGCTCGAATAAATGACTGTCGGAATTGCTCCGCTGTAATAGCATCGCCATTTGACCATTTGATACCAGGTCGAAGTTTGAAAGTATAAGTCAGACCATCTTTTGAAACGGTCCATGACTCAGCGAGACCGGGACGAATCGTAAAAAAATCCGCCTCTCGACCCACAAGTCCCTCAAACATATTAATGTTGAGCTGAGCCGCATCGTGCGACGAAGTCTTGTGCGGATCCAAACCTTCGGGTTCGGCACCGTTGTTGAAGTGAAATTCATTGGCCGGAGAGCCTGAGCCCGCCTCACGGGACTGGCAGCCTGCAACGACCAAAACTGAGGTTAAAATGGCTAAAAGTTTCATAAGCACAAAGGTTTAGATGACTTAAAACCTACGTCAAGGCCGTAAAAGACCCCTGGACCATAGTCTAGACAGGGGACTTGTGAGGGGCCGATGCCCCTGCTAAAAGGGTCCCTCATGGTGGATTTACCGGTCACAAAGGCGGCTTTCGAGATTCGAGACCCCATTCATGGTCCCATTGGCGTTTCACCGGAAGAGATCCAAGTTGTGGATAACCCTTATGTCCAACGACTCCGAGGCATCAAGCAAACGGGCTTCGCTGAACTTGCATTTCCCGGTGCCACTCAGACTCGATATTCTCACTCCCTCGGCGCGTTTCACCTTGCAGGTCGCGCCTTTGATCATGTGTTTCATGATTTTCCGTTTGAAGATGCAGCCGAGCGACAAAAGTTTAGAAATTTACTGAGAATGGCTGCCCTTCTTCACGATAGCGGCCACGGCCCTCTCTCTCATGCCATTGAGCAAGCCATGCCTCCCAAAGCGGAAGTCATCGGCGGCGAAGGCCAAGCCTCGCATGAAGACTACACAGAGTTGATCGTCTTGCGCTCGAGTCTCACGGAAACTCTCAAAAAGCTCTACGGTGAGGAAGCCCCCTTGGCGATTGCCTCTCTGATTCGAAATGAAAATCGAAAACCGGATATTTTTAAAGCCCGTCGAGGTGCCTATAACATTTTCCCGATTCTCTCCGCATTGATTTCTGGTGAGCTCGACGTGGATCGAATGGACTATCTCGTTCGCGACTCTCTCTACTGCGGAATTCCTTACGGAAATTTTGATCGCGATTGGATTCTTTCCAATCTCACTTACTATGAGAAAGACTCAGATGTCTTTTTGGCTCTTGATTCACGAGCCACATACGCGTTTGAAGATTTTCTACTGTCTCGCTATCACATGTTTGTTCAGGTTTATCTGCATCACAAATCCGTGATCTATGATGAGATGCTGTATCAGTTCCTCCTGACTGATGATTCTCAGACGCGACTCCCCTCGAAGATCGAAGAATATTTGGAAGTTGATGATCATTGGCTTGGCGTTCGACTTCGTCAGTCCAAAAATCCTTGGGCCCAGCGGATTGTTCAGCAAAAACCCTACAAGCTGATGCTTGAGGTTCGAGCTGATATGACTCAGCAGGCAAAGGTTTACGCTGATGAGCTGGAAGCAAAACTCAAAGCCGCTCGAATCCCGTATTTCAGATCATCATCGACGGGTCTTTTGAGTAAATACGCCAATCAAGAAGATGCTCCCAAGAATCCGCTGTTCATTAAATATCGTGATCCCCGATTCACATCGAGCCTCCGTCCCGGCTCCAATGTCGAGCTGGCTTCAGAAGCTGTTGAGCTTTTTAGTCGATATAAGAAAAAACGAATCATCGATCGAATCTACGCTGAGAGAAGCCTGGTCTAGGGACTTCTCATGCTCAGCGCCTTTCTCGGACTTAGTCTTTTGGTTCATAACATTCCCCATGAACCGCTTGCCTGTTTGAAGTCTATTGTTGAAATCAATTCGGGATCACAGAATCAACGAGGCCTTGAGTCTTCGGCTCATTGGCTCAGAGATTACTTTTCTTCGCTGGGACTTCATCTGGGATGGAATTCTTCCGAGCGATATTTGTCGGGAAGTCTGAGACCTTCGCAACCCCTGGGAACAATTTTGCTGGTGGGGCATTTGGACACTGTTTTTGAAATTGACCACCCCTTCCAAAAGCTTGAGGTCATCTCTCAAGATCATCCTTGGGGACCCGTTCTTCGAGGGCCGGGCGTGGGTGATGCCAAGGGCGGACTCATCTTGATGAATGAACTGCTCAGGAATACGAACCTCAGAGATTTGTATGAGATCCGTGTTTTCATCGCAGCCGATGAGGAGATTGGATCTCGATTTTCTCGCGCCGCTCTCTTGCAGTATGCGAGAGGAACTGATCTTGCTCTTGTATTTGAGCCTGGATGGATCGAAGGCAATCGTATCCTCATTCCCCATACGGTTGG
>JBEIHI010000113.1:0-7316 GCA_040381435.1 Bacteriovoracaceae bacterium
AGGAATTCACGTTCTGGCCAAGAAGCATGATTTCTTTGGCACCCTTTTGAACCAAAGCCGCTGCTTCCTCAATCAACTCCTCTGGACTTCGGCTGACCTCTCGTCCTCGGGTAAAGGGAACGATGCAATAGGAACAAAACTTATCACAGCCATTTGTGATGGTGAGAAAAGCTTGAGACTTGGATTCAGGTCGAGAAGAGGGAAGGAGGACGTCATAGTCTTCCATCGTTTCCCAGTTCTTTTCAAAGGGCTCGATGAGTTGAGGAAGCTCTCGATAATTGTTTGTGCCAAAGGCAAAATCGAGAAACTTAAATCGGCTGAGTAACTTGGGCCCTTCTGTTTGGCCAACACATCCACCGAATCCGATCACTGTCGAAGGATTTAAACTTTTGATGGCTGAAAGTTTTCCCAGGAAGCTTAGCGCCTTGTTTTCGGACTTTTCGCGAACGGCGCAAGAGTTAATGAGAACCAACTCAGCGTCTTCCATGCGAGACGTTCGCTCAAAGCCTTTTGAGCTAAGAACCTGAACCATCTGTTCGCTGTCATACTCGTTCATTTGACAGCCGAAAGTTTGAATAAACACACGTCGCATAAAGACCGGCAGAACCTAGCAAATTCGTGGTGGTGGTACAAAGGATGAGATCCAAAAACGGCCTATAGATGACGATCCGATGGGGTGAAAACACGTGTCAGATTGTTGAAAACTTTGCGGAAAAAGCTTTTTAAGTGCATTTAAATGGCCTTCCAGCCCATTTCTTGGGGGCCCAGCTCTTGCAAACCCTTGGGGTGAGGTTGCTTGAGGTCTAAAGGTGTCGAGGTACAGAGTTTATGTCAATTTGGATACATTCAGTTCGCCCCTTCTTGGTTTTGATTGCCCTGGGATTTCTGAGCGCTTGTGGACAGGAGGCAGAGCTTCCCCCGACTGTCATCAGTCCCAACTCTCCCACAGTCGATGCTCCGGCGTTTTTGTTGAGGTCTGACTTTGATCAAGACGCTCATCCTGACCTGGTCGTCACATCTCAGGGCTCGATCTCTCTTTGGTTCATGAAAATCGTGAACAATGTGCTCAGTCGGGTGAAGACACAGTCGGTCGTTAGCATGTCTACGGATTCATCGGTTGTTGGCTCCGCAGACTTTGATCGTGACGGAAAGCTTGATCTTTTGATCATCAATAACTCGACTAAAAAACTCTCGATTTTGAATCTCGTTGGAAGTGATGGGTCGACCTATGAGTCCACGAAAGCCTTGAAGGGGGCCAACGGGACTACTGACTTTGCAATTTCTGCAACACATGTCGTGGCCGGCACGGTCGACTATGACTTTGATGGAGACCCCGATATTCTCATTTGGAATGCGTCAGCGGGAAATGATCTTCGGATTTTAAAGTTTCAGGGACTTCAGTATCTGGGAGAAGAAACCCTTGTTGACTCGAGTGGCAATCCAGCGAGTCCTGGAGCTGAATACCTGATGGTAGGTCTCTATGAGTTCCCCTCCGAAAACCGCTGGAGAATTTTCTGGCAGGCCAAGACAACTCATCCAACAGCTGGTATTGCGGGAAACATCTATCGTTGGTCCCTGACTGGAAGACAAAAACTTCCGGGAGAAGCAGAATCCGGAATCATGAGAAATGTCATTAATCCCATGATTCCCATCAACTTGAAGGCATCAGCTCCTTGGGTCGTGGCTGGAGTGAGAAAGTATCCCGGTGATGCCTCCATCAGCATGATTTTGCAAAACCCTACGGTGCAGTCCTCAACGGTGGGTGATCTCAAATATGTTCGTTGGAAATTCAACTCTGCTCTTGAATACAATGGATTTGAGTATGTCGATGGCGTTGCCTTGACCGTCGGTCAGACGCCACCCTCCATTCAACCCAACTAAGAGCCTCGTACTTTATCGGATATCTCGTTTGGGTTGCTTGCTGATGCTGGAAAATGGCTCGATAGCTCTACCTCAATTTCATCCAGCGTTCGCATAAAACTCTCTCCAGCTGACATTTGAGAGAAGTCAGTAGCCAGTTGCTGCCCAAGCAGAGCCCATCGGCTGTCGGGAATGACCCTCAGCAAGCCCTTGTCTGCGAGAATGAAAGCAGCGCTCTCCATTTCTGAAATGAAAATGAGAAGCCCCGTTCGATTCTTGGTGTTGAACACTTCTTCTTGGAGAAACCATTGTGCAGCTTCATCTTGTACAGCCTCTAAAAAAACCCTTCGAGGAGTTAGCATAATAAGCAATCGCTTCCATTGAAGCAGGAGCCAAGTCGCGATCGACGCGGCAATCGACAAAAACCAGTGTGCTGCATGAATGGAGGTGGGCGATGAGAGATAAAGTGCATAGAGGCAGATGATTCCGGCCAGAACACTCAAATTGAAGCGCCAGGCATAGTAATCAGAAGATCTCTCGACAATCACAGGAACAACTTCGAGCTCAGATTTCCTTTCGATCTGAGAAATCTTGGCTTCGATCCTGGCTTTGAATTCATTTGTTAAATCTGACATAGATCACCAACGTCCTGTGGCGCCGCCGCCGCTGAAGCCCCCGCCGCCGCCACTCCATCCACCGCCTCCACCGAAGCCGCCAAAGCCCCCACTGCCACCCCAAGAGCCGTATCGCCGATTCGAGTGGGCTCGGAATCTGGTCGGGAAAATCAATCTGATAACAAACAGGCCCAGCATCAAAACGATGAAGAGAGCGTTGAACAGTAGCTGAGAGGGTACGCCTTTGCGATGAGGTTTGGTAGGGAGATTTTGACCAGACGCAATCAGCTGAATGTTGCGAATAGCGTTTTGAAAACCTTCCAGATAATTTCCAGCACGAAAAGAGGGGGTCATCCATCCGTCAATAATACGACCCGCCAACACGTCCGGAATATCACCCTCAAGTCCCTGACCGACCTCGATGCGAACCTGTCGATCCTCCAGGGCGAGCACGATCAAAACTCCATTGTCCTTTGAGGTGGTGCCGAGCTTCCATTGGTCTGCAGCTCGAATGCTCAATCCCTCGATGCTTTCGCCTTGAAGGCTTGGAATCGTCCAGATTTGAAACTGAATGCTGTTTTTGAGACCTCGAATCTGATCGGCTAACTGGGCTTCATCCGAAGTGGAGAGGACTTGAGCTTGATCGATCACGGGACCAGAAAGAAACGGGATCTCCAACGGCTTGCTGTACGCAAATCCAAGTTGAACAATCAGGGCGATCAAGAATCCCGTCGTTAGTGCGATGGGCCTCATTAGAACTTCACTTCGGGAGCCTTTTGAAGCTCCTTTTCATTCTCAACGGTGAACTGCGGCATCTTTTCAAATTTGAAGAAAACTGAGTTAGTTAGATTGGTTGGAAACACGGTGACCAGGTTATTGAAGTTTTTCACGGATTCAATGAAGCGCTGGCGAGAAATGGTAATTCGATTTTCGGTTCCTTCGAGTTGCACCTGAAGATCTCGAAAGTTCTGATTTGCTTTGAGATCTGGATATTGCTCAGCCACCACCATCAATCGTGAGAGCGCGCCAGCCAGTCCCGCTTGAGCCTCTTGAAACTGCTTGATGGTATCTGGGTTGAGCTGATCAAATTTGATTTGGTTTTGAGTCGCTTTGGCTCGAGCCTCGACAACATTTTGAAGAGTTTGAGCCTCGTGTTTGGAGTAGCCCTTTACCGCCTCAACTAAATTGGGAATCAGGTCCGCTCTTCTTTGATACTGGGCTAAGATATCAGCCCAGCTGGCTTCCACCTCGTTTTTCTGTTGAGGAATGCTTTGAATGCCGCAGCCGGAAAGGAGACCGAGGCTGAGGGTCAGAACCGTTGAAAACAAGACTTTAGCTTTGATGATCTTCATATTGGTTTTATAAACAAAGCCAAGACTTAGGAGAAGTGTGAATGAGCGTTTCAATGGATTCTTTGATTCGAGAGCGGTTGGCGGGACAGCGGGCTTTGATTACGGGCGCGAGTGCTGGAATCGGACGGGCAACGGCCTTGTTGCTGGCACACTACGGGGTTGAGGTGCTAGCCGTGGCTCGTCGAAAGGAGCGCCTCGATGAGCTGCATAGGACAAATTCTTTGATTGAGCCCTTGATTTGCGACATCACTGATTCATTGGGATCGATCGAGTCGATTCTGAAGCAGAAAGAGGTTCACATCTTGGTGAACAATGCTGGCCTTGCGAAGGGACGCTCAGGGGTTCAGGAGCTCAATGAAGATGATTGGAAGACAATGATTGAGACCAACGTTCTTTCGCTGTTGAGAGTAACGAAGTTGGTCATTCCTCAAATGCTGAAGCGAGGTTGGGGAGACATTGTCAATCTTGGCTCGATTGCAGGCCTTCAATCCTACGGCGGCGGATCAGTCTACTGCGGGACAAAGTTTGCTGTTCATGCCTTCTCGGAAGCCTGGAGGCAAGATCTCATGGGCACTGATGTGCGAGTGAGTGAGATTTGTCCTGGTATGGTGGAAACCGAGTTTAGCTTGGTGCGATTCAATCACGACCAAGAAAAAGCCAAAAGGGTCTACGAGGGAATTCGAGCCCTCAAGGCAGAAGATGTGGCACATTCGATTCTCTGGTCTATCTCTCAGCCAAGACATGTCACTTTGCAGAATACGGTAATCATGCCAACGGACCAGGGAGCCGTCGGTCAAATTTTCAGGGGCCGAGAACGAGCTCGTTAAGAAATCTGATCAAGTGATTGAATTTCCTCAAGAGGAATGCAGCTTACGTCCGCTGAAATCTTTTTGATGATTCCAGTCAGAACTTTTCCTGAGCCAACTTCCACAAATGTCTTGAAGCCACCTTCGATTGCATGACGAATGCACTGCTCAAAACGTACCGCTTGAGAAACCTGATTCATGAGGTTGGTTTTGATTTCTTGCGCATCCCACTGTTCTCGGCTCGTCACATTTGAAATGACGGGGACCTTGGGCTTTGTCCATTCAATCTTGTTCATGGCATCCATCAGTTTAAGTCCGGCCTGGTTGAGAAGTGAGCAATGAAAGGGACCCGAGACCTCGAGCTTGGTGCCCAGTCGAATTCCAAACTCCTTGGCTCGTTTGCAAGCCTCATCAATGGCCTCGATGGATCCGGAGACAACAACCTGGCCCGGAGAGTTATAGACCGAAGGTTCAATCACCTTTTTTGTCGCAGCGGCGATCTCAGCGCATAATTTTTGAGCACTTTCAGGAGTCGCGCCAATCAGTGCGGCCATTCCGCCTTGGCCGAGAGGCACAGCTTCTTGCATGAGCTTGCCTCTCAGGTGGACAAGTTTTACAGCATCTTGAAACCGCAAGGCTTCTGCGTGAACAAGAGCCGAGTATTCACCTAGTGAGTGACCCGTGGCCATGCCAGCGGACTTTCCTTTGGATTTGAGCCATCGTCCCATTGCTGTGCTAACCGTCAAAAGAGCGGGTTGAGTGATTTCAGTTTCTTTGAGTTTTTCCGCGGGACCATCTTTGATGATCTGAGAAAGAGAGAAGCCGATGTTGGCATCGGCTTCTCGAAGGACTTCATTCAATATCGGTTCAAAGTCAGAGAACTTTGGAATTAAGGAGTATCCCATCCCCACTGATTGGGATCCTTGTCCTGGAAAAACGAAACATACTTTGTTCTCTGCCATGATTTAGCCCTTTCCACGACTTGATCGACTTGAACAATGCCATGTCCGTATCGATTGTCTTTGCCATTAGATCCTAGGTCTTTGGCTGTCGTGTCAAGGATCTCCTGCATGTCCTCGACAGTCAAATCGGGATTTGCCTGAAGCATGAGTGCAATCACGCCTGCGACGTGAGGAGTGGCCATCGAAGTTCCAGACATTCGCGACCATTTTCCGTTGGGCATGGATGAGTAAACATCCAGTCCAGGAGCAGAGACATCAGGCTTTTTGAAAAACTGAGGATACCATTTGCTCTCCCACCAAATGGTTGGTCCGCGGCTACTGAATGAGGTGACCTTTTGATTTTCATCAACGGCACCGATGGCATAGCTGAACGGGTAGGCGCCCGGAGCATTGATTGAAAAAAAGAAGCCCGAGTTTCCTGCGGCGAAGTTAGGGAAAATTCCAAATCGTCTCCACGATCGAATGACATTTCGAAAGCCGTAAGAGAACTGCGAGTTTGCTCCCCATGAGTTGCTGACGACTCGTGGTGAATCGTTGGTATTGGGATCTCCATCAGGATCAAGAAACCACTCCATGGCTTTCAGAAGGCCTTCCATGGTAGCCCCGCCTTTTTTGTCAAAGACCTTTGCCATCATGATTAGCGCCTCAGGGGCCACGCCAATGGATTTTCCGGATGCTGATCCGCCAGCGATAGTTCCACTCACATGAGTCCCGTGCCCATGGTGGTCTGTGGTGTTTCCGTCTTTGGTGAAGTCTTTATTGAGAATCACTTTGCCTTCAAGGTCAGGATGAGATTCATCAATTCCGGTATCGATCACGCCAACAATCACGCCTTTACCCGTGAGGCCTTGATCCCAGGCGCTTTGTGCTTTGATTTTTTGAAGGCCGTAGGTTTGTTTGCTCTCGTCAGTCTTTACTGAATTCGTTGAAGCAATAGGCTGTTCAAGCTGAATGACGATGTTCTCAACAATCCCCTCGATATTGGGGTTGGCAGATAGCCGCGCAAGAGCTGCTCGATCGACAAGAGTGACAAAAGCTTGTGAAGACCACAGGACATCGGGTTTTCCTTTGACGGCGAACTGAGTGCCCACCAAAGCGTCATTGGCGATCTCGGTCACATAGTCTGTGATGAATTGCTTTTCGCTTTGCTTGGCGATTCCAAGAGGCATTCCCGAGCGATCTTGAAACTGAGGTTGTTTGACAAAGACGATGACCGTTTTGGTTTGATCGGCAATGCCAAGCGAGCTTTCTGGAATCTGGTTCCAGGCTTCAAGTCTCGGATCCAAAAAAGTTTTGTCGGCTTCTTTGGCCCAGGTTTGTGTTGTCATTAATTGAGTTGCAAGAACTAGGCACATGCCCAGTGATCTAAGTTTCATGAAGTTCCTCCCCAGCGAAGATTTTACGGGAGTTGATGCGGTGAAGCGAATTTATTCAACCGACGCAAAGTGTTGTCGCATGACGCATTTAGTATGCTTAGGGCAAGCTCCAGAAATGATTATCTTTGCTGCCCAGCAAAGTGCATTGCTGCATCGCAAAAATTGCAGATGAGTCGAGAAGGAGAGGAATGTGTCGAAACTATCGACAATTTGATGCGTCGCTTCCGGGTCAAGGAGGTTGTGTTGCGTGTTAATAGCAATATAGCTTCCCTTCGCACTCAGGTGCAGATGCAGCGCACATCCAAGGCGCTTCAGCGTGCACTTGAGCGGATGTCTTCAGGGCAGC
>JBEIHI010000114.1:0-7204 GCA_040381435.1 Bacteriovoracaceae bacterium
AATCCATGGCAAATAAAGAACCTGCGGTGGCCGTTCGAAGGAGTTCACCAATCCAAAGGGAGATTTGGGGGCAACTTCCTCGCGAGCCAGGACACAACTCCCGCCAAAAAGGCTGGGCCCAAAGACCAAGACTTGCAGCTGCAACGTGGGTGAGTTGGATCTTCGAGAGATTCATAAAGCCTTCCAAAGTCTTAAATGTGCAAATCCCTCGCCACAAGGTTCTAGACCCTATTTTAAGCACTTTATGGCCTACATTCTTACATTTTTAATCATACATTTAAGGTATCTACGAAAAGTCTTCTGTCTCGATAAAACACAGCAAGATTGGGCCACTTTATGTTTATTTTTTAGCATAGTTATTTATACTTAATATTATGAACTTTTGGACGCTTTGTGAAAGCTATCTCAAACCCCAATCACTTTCTCGCACCACAAAATTCCGAGCAGAGGCCTCACTCAAAAGACCTCTCTCCGAGTTCCAAACAAGTCTCTTTCCTCTAGATGAGTCTAGAGTCCGCATGGCATCAATTCTTGCGAGATATGCTCCAATGACTGAGGATGATTTTGAAAGCCCAAAGGACCGCGAACTCTTTCGGCAGCTTCAAGCTTTTCCGCAAGACCGCGCGTATTTTGAAATGCTGCTGCAACAGAACTTACTCTTTAAGAAATTCCAGGACACGACTGTGAAGGATTTTCTCGACTCCGCTGAGGGGAAAGCCTGGTTCAAGCGTGCGCAGCGAATCAAACACAAACCAGTCTTTTGTTTGGAGATCCCCTATTACCCCACTCGACAAAGCAGCCTGCGCGCAGAAGCAGATCTTAAGCGTCTCCTGAGAAGGCTGCCGCTACTTCGGTATATCGACCTTAAGGCCATGGGGTTTAAGAATGTTCAGGCGATTTTGGAGCGATTTCCAAGTCTCAATCTTCATCGGCAGCGCTATCTGAAGCAACTCTCCTCCAGCCTTGCTCAAGCAAAATGATCTCAAAGAAGCGTGTGGGCCGATACTCAAAGAGCCCCCACTTCTTGAGATACCGCCGCAAACTAAACGCGGGAATCTCAATACGAAAATGATACTTGAGCTGACGAGAGAGCTCACTCATCGATGGACGCTTGAGCAAAAAATAAAGCTCAAGAATCCGATTCTTGGTATCAAGATCAATCGCTATAGACCGCTTGGGAAGGCTTTTTGCGAGGTTTTTATCGGCCGTCCTCGACCATCGGTAGATACTATCTCGAGAGACATTAAGGTCCTTTGAAATTCGTGTGATCGACTCCCCCGCCTTCCATCGAGCGAGAGCTTCGAGCTTCAGATTCGACTTCGTCTGCTGAAGTTTTCGACTTTTTTCCGAAGTCACTGTCTTGTTTCCCAAAATATCGTTTGTGTTCACAAAACAAGAATATTATGAAACACTGATACAGCAAAGATATTCTCCTCAATCATTCCATTTTAGCCGCCTTAAAACCCTGTATTGTGTCAGATTTTATCAGTCATATTTGGCTTGAAATAGTTCGCAAAATAGTTTATTTTGTGAACTGTGACGAAACCCATCTTCGAGCGCCATCCTTTGGGCCCCTACGCCGTCGAATTCCTCGAGAGTTTGCGGGAGGAACGTCGACTTCAAGGCTCAAGCCTCCAGAACTACGAGCGCGAGCTGAGACTGCTTCTGGAACTCCTGCCGCAGCCCACTGAGACATCAAAGCTCAAGACTCACCTTCGATCTCAAAAACCCGCTACCGCCGTTCGAAAGCTCGGACTTTGGCGACGCTTCTTTGAGGGCACGTCCGAGGTCTGGCAGCAAACGATTGCAGGAATCAAAATGCCGAAGATTCGCCAAAAGCTTCCGCGATTTCTGACGGATGAAGAGGTCTTTCGGCTTGAACAAGCTTGCTATCGAAGTGATTTCATTGATCGCGATCGAACTCTTATTGCCCTGATGCTGCAATTGGGACTTCGACTCGCCGAAGTCCTGCAACTGAGATTCAAAGACATTGAATCCGGATATTTGAAAGTGACTCGAAAGGGCGACAAGGAACAGCGCTTGCCCTTGACCGCCTCTCTTCAGAATCTCTTGCGCACCTATCAGCGAGTTCAAAACGCCGGCCCCGCTTACTACCTCTTTGAAGGCCGCGCTCAAGAGCGGCTCTCCTCTCGCGGAGCGCAAAAAATTCTCGACCGTCTTGCGAAGGAAGCAGATCTTCAAGAGAAGATTTCCCCGCATGCTCTTCGGCATACGTTTGCTTCTCAACTCGCTTCTCGAGGAGCAAGTCTTGTGGCAATCAAGGAAATATTGGGGCACCGACGCCTTCAAACCACAGAAAGATATCTGCATGTCACGCCACAGCATCTTCAGGAAACTCTCCAGCTATTGAACCGATGACGAATCTAAGCTTTCAAGAGATACTGGGACGTCTATGCTCGGCTGTCCGCGCTGCACACATAAGGCTCTGCTCAAAAAGCACACCACCAAGGGCTATCTTTTTGAATGTCTCAAATGCGAAGGCAGAGCTCTAAGCTTTGAACTTCAAAAAATCATTGGCGGTGAGAGTGCGTTTTTCTCATTTAAAGATTTACTGGCTCGAAGCAATTTCAAAACAGCTCTGAATTGCCCAAGCTGCCGAAAGCCGATGGCAGGGCTTGAGCTCGATGATCAGCGCGTTGTTCTTGAAGCCTGTTCCTCCTGTGAAATGACCTGGTTTGACCGGGCTGAGTTTGACCACTACGCCCACCCACACAAAGGGGATGTTCTTGCGCTTGAATGGCCGGGAAGTTTTTGGAATATCGTTCCCGGAATTCTCCGGCTTCCCGTGGAAAAAACCAACCCTCTCGCCTCGACTCCATGGATGACGATTTCCCTCGTCAGCTTCATGTTGATCATTCACGCGATGATTTTTTCGAACCTTGATCAAGCTGTTCAATCGTGGGGCTTTTATCCAAACGAGCCTTTTCGTCACGGTGGACTGAACCTGCTGACCAATATTTTTATTCATGGCTCTTGGGCTCACTTGATCGTCAATTGTTACGCACTCTTTATCTATGGAGATAATGTTGAAGATCGATTTTCACATCGAATGTATCTCCTACTCTTTCTCTTGGCGGGGGCAGTGGGCTCACTAGCGCATTCGATCTTTGATCCAAGGGGCGATCTTCCCCTTGTTGGCGCGAGTGGAGCGATTTCCGGAATCATGACCGTCTATTGCTTGAGCTTTCCCAAGGCTCGCCTCGCAACGTTCTTTCTGATCCGATGGCTTTCGTACCCGGCATGGGTCTATGCGATTGTTTGGATCATTCTTCAGGCCATCGGTGCCGCTCGGCAGGCTGCGGAGCTCACGATGGTTTCCTATGCGGCCCATCTCGGAGGTGCGTTGGTGGGCCTGTTGTTCTATCTCGCCATGCGAGATAAACCCCGATTTAAGCTCCGTTAATCCGCGGCTCTTGCTCGTTGACAGAATTCGATTTGGTGAGAGTATGCGGGCCGTGATTTCTTTGGGCCTCATTCTTTCCGTCTTGTTTCCTATCGCCGAACCGGCAGAGCGCATTGTTGCGCAGATCGACCACGCTCATCTGGAAACAAAGGAATCCATCTATCGACTTCAGTGGGGAGGGGCTCGGCTCATTCGAGAGGAGCTGAAGGCCACACCAAACCCAAACCATTTCTTTGTTTGTATCGATGAAAATAGAATCAAAGGAGCGTTTCAATCCTGGCCAACATGCTTCTTTGGAATCCAGGACAAAAAGCTCCTGGCTCAGTCTGAACTCACCAATCTACTCGACAAACTCGAATCCGAAACGTCTTGGAAAAAGCTCGGCTTTGCAAGCGTAGGCGCCAGCCAAAAACACGAGACTAAAGCTCTGAATGTAATCCTCGATCACGACTCATCTCTTCAACTACTCGAAGATTTGCACTACAAAACACCGCTTGAAAACCAGACCACAGAAACGTTTCAGACAGATTTCATCGACTGTCTCAAAAAGTTTCGAAAGACTCGAACGCGTGGAGGTTCTGGCACTCTTGGACACAGTCGATGGAGATGTTCTATGAGCCTTGAGCCCGAGGCCCATTGACGCTCCGCCCCATCGAAAATTTATTGCCTTGCGCCATCAAGGACTTAGATGTCCTCGTCCCACACCATCTACTCATAAAACCCTTTAAAATGCCGATGTCACACTGAATGCGTGTGCTCAGAAAACCTATGGGGCTCTGCAGGGATGAGGAGGATTAACGTTGCGTATTAATACCAACATCCCCTCACTCAATGCTCAGAGAAATCTGGGATCGATCTCGCGCGCCCTCAGCCGATCGCTTGAGCGACTGTCCTCAGGCTCACGCATCAACTCAGCCCGTGATGATGCCTCTGGATTGGCTGTGTCTCTCGGACTCAAAGCTCAAGCCAAGGGCCTCACACGTACCATTCAAAACATGAATGAAGCGTTTGGTTATCTCAACGCCGCTGATGGAGCTCTCCAAACTCAGATGGATCTCGTGCAGCGAATGCGAGAACTCGCAATTCAAGCCGCCAACGGAACACTTGCCCTCTCGGACCGATCGAATATTCAAGTGGAACTCGATCAACTCATGGCAGAGTTCAACCGTCTCAGCTCCGACTCTGCTTTCAATGGAGTCAATCTGCTTGATGGATCCTTGGAGAGTGTGAAGCTCCAGGTGGGAACCCAAAAGGGCAACACCATCGATTGGGGCATTGAATCGAGCACAGAGACGGATGTTTTTACTGAGGACGTCACAACAAGTACGAAGCAGTTTAGCGTTAAGACGCCGAACATCTCTGGCGCTTTCGGCAGTGGGATTACAGATCTCATCGATCTCAACATGGACGGCGCCGAGGATGTCGTCGTCAATGATTTTACAACTGTGTCGGTTTTTCTGAATGATGGCGAGGGCAGCTTTCAGTTGAGTACTTCATTTAGCCTTTCGAACGCCGGAATGGAGAAAGGCGACTTCAATGGTGATGGCAACCAAGATCTCATCTTTAACGCTGGCTCATCTCGAGTCGTCAAACTCAGTGATGGAAGTGGCGGCTTTTCAGGCACAGTGACCACCGCCGTTAATGCCAGCCAAGTGAATCTGCAGAAGATTGCTGACTTCAACAACGACGGCATTCTCGACATGCTCAACAGCGGAGCAACAACAGCCACTCTTCATCTTGGTAATGGCGCAGGAGGGTTCTCGGCAGCGCAAACGGCAAGCGTGGGAGGAGTTGGAAGTATTCTCAGTCTCGATGTGAACAACGATAACTATCTGGATTTGGTCATCAGCAGCGGGACTAGTCGTTTCATTTGGACGAGTTCAGCTTCGGGCGCTCTGACAGCAGGGTCAACACTGAGCAACGTCAACAGCTCAGCGAGTGCTGACAACATCGTAGACCTCAATGGAGATGGGTTCTTAGACTTTTTGTATCTGAACTCCACGAACTTCTCGACCATTGCATTTGGGAATTCAACCGCTACTGGGTTGACAGGAACATCGTTCAACTCTGCGATTTCCGGATACAACCAAGTCACAACAGGTGACATTGACGGCGACGGCGACAAGGATCCTATTTTTTCCAACGGAGCCGGAGCTGCGGTTCGATATCTCAACAACGGTGGAGCCCCAAGCACATGGTCTCGATCAAGCTTCAGTCTCGGCGGAAGCTCTTCAATTGTTCGCGTTGATGATTTCAACAATGACGGCATTGACGATATCATTACAAACGACAGCGTCAGCGGACGTGTCTACCAACTGCAGGGTAGCTCGACGGGAACATTCACCACAGTAGCCACCCTGGACTGGCAGAATACGAGTACGTTCATCGATGACGTTAACAACGACGGCCTTCTCGATATGTACGGAACAGAAAATGATACCGGCAACATACTAATGGCCTGGAACTCTGGAGGTGTTCTATCTGGGTCATCTTCTAATAGCGCTGTCATGTTTGCGTATTACGCCCCTCTCATCGGCGATTTGAACAGAGATGGATTCAAAGATTTCCTCCTCTGGGAAACAATCAGCTTTCTTGATTTCCAAGCTCGAATTCAAAACACGGTCACCAACACTGTGGCTGCGACTTTTGATTTGCAGACTCAGGAAAGTGCTTCGGATGCCCTTCAAATTCTTGATAACGCCGTAAACAACATCAGCGCTCGGCGAGCGGAGATTGGGGCTCTTCAAAATCGACTGACCTCTGCCATCAGCGCGAATTCTTTGACGCAAGAAAATCTGATCAGTGCCTACAGTCAAATCGTCGACGCAGACATTGCTCAGGAAACCGCGGAACTCACTCGCTCGCAAATTCAACAGCAAGCAGCCGCTTCTGTTCTCGGACAAGCCAATGTTTCGATGCAAATGGCGCTTCAACTCCTGAACCGCTAGGTCGCAGACCATCATCGACGCCCCGAGTCGGCAAAGACTGCCGATTGTGAGACCGCGAAAGCCATGATCCAATAAAGCATGCAAACTTCAAACTGGCCCTGGCGCCTCAGCGAAAAAGCCCAAGAGAAACTTCAAGCGAAGACTCAAAACCTTAAGCTCCAAAGTGGCGCTGTCGTTTACAAAGAGGGCGAAACGTCAGACATGGTTTTCAAAGTTCTGAGCGGCCAAATCAAAGTCTTCAAAACAACTAAAACAGGCCAAGAAATTCCTTTGTATTTCATTGAAGCAGGTCAGGTCTGCCCACTCGCGCTGCAAAGCTGCCTGATGTGGAAACCCGCTATGGCATCTGCCGTGACCACCGAAGAAACTGAAATTGCCTGCATACCGGCCGCGGATTTTGCACAAATGCTGACGATTCAAGAGGAAGCTCTGAACGATATCCTCAACTTTGTCGGGGAAAATTTGAAGGCGATTGAAGAAGCGTTTCGAAGTGTTTCGCAGAATCGATCGACGAAATTAAACTAAGACGCAATCTTAGAGCGGCATCGATGAGGCCCGCAAGTGGTTGGAATCCCTTACTAATTTACATAAGACGTCAAGGAATCAACTCAACTCCCACCCAATAGACTTTCTGCGTTTAGGCTTTGACGAGTCTAGGTTCCTACCCTATTTTCAAAGGTCTCATCCGAGGGCGGTTAGCTCAGTTGTCGGACCGAAGGTCCGCGACATAACAGTGAGCGCCTCGCGCTCTAACCAACAAAGAGTCAGTGTTGGTTGTGAGTGAGCTTTTTCAAAATATTTGACTCATCCGGGGGCGGTTAGCTCAGTTGGT
>JBEIHI010000115.1:0-7155 GCA_040381435.1 Bacteriovoracaceae bacterium
GAGGGATCAGGTCGGCATAGGGTGCATAAAGCTCATAGTCGATTTCGGTGACTTCCAAGCCTCGTGAGAAGACATTTTGATCAGCGGGCCGATTGCCGAGCATCAAGGCGCGTTGATTGGCCCATCGAAGGCCCGGAAGATTGGCCGTCATTGTTTCGATGAGAGGGCCCACGGTTTTGGTAACAGGATTGGTCGGGGGGACGCTGAGTTTAAAAGGGGCGAGGGTTCCACGAACAATCGAGGCGCACGGATCCTCCTTGGCCGCAAGAAACTGCGGCGTTTGAAGAATCACAATCATCGCAATAATCAGTCGTCGTATGGTCATACACCCAAGTGCCTCTTTACTTCAGGAGCAAGAAGGGTGCCGAGCCTAAAATGAGTCATTTTGAGAACTTAGCCCCCCAAAACAGGGGCATTGAGGTCCCGAAATTCTCAAAAATGCTTTCATCCTCCTCGCGCTCCCACATACACTTAAAGGATGTTGGAGGGGCTCTTTCGTCTTTTGCCTCACGATCGCTTTAAACGGTCTGCTGAGGATCTTCAGTTCTACGGTCGGGATTGGACGAGGCTCGTTGAGCCTAAACCGAGCGTTATTGTGTTTCCGCACTCGACTCAGGAAGTGCAAACGATTGTTCGCTGGGCTCGTGAAAATCGAGTGGCGATCGTTCCCTCCGGTGGTCGTACGGGTTTGAGCGGGGGAGCTGTTGCGTCTCAAGGAGAAGTCGTTGTTTCACTTGAGCGCATGAATAAGATTTTGGAGTTCAATGCCGTTGATCAGATTTTGAGAGTCGAAGCGGGATGCGTCACTCAGGTCGCTCAAGAGGAGATTCGATCTCATGGTTTTTATTTTCCCGTTGATTTTGCCTCTCGCGGATCGAGCCAAATTGGAGGCAATATCTCAACCAATGCTGGCGGGATTAAGGTCATTCGTTATGGGCACTTTCGTGACTGGGTGGCTGGCATCACGGTGGTGACAGGTGCTGGTGATGTTTTGGATTTGTCTCAGAATCTGATCAAGAACAATGCGGGCTATGAGCTCAAGCATTTGTTCATTGCTGCTGAAGGAACCTTAGGCCTCATCACCGAAGCTTCACTTCGATTCACTACACCTCCGGCACCTCTTGGCGTGTTTCTTCTTCAGGCCAAAGATCTCAAAGCCGCAATCGAAGTGGTTTTGAGTTTTCGAAAGAAAGTGACTTTGACCGCTTTTGAATTTTTTACTGATCAAGCTCTTCGTTACGTTTGTGAGGCCAAAGGAATCAAACCACCCTTCTCGAATCCATCGCCGTATTACTTTCTCGTTGAGTTTGAAAATGATCATGAAGAAAAGTTCGAGGCTGCGCTTTCATGTTTCGATGAGCTCAAAGATAGGGGAATGATCATTGACGGTTCGATGAGTCAAAATGAGCAGCAATCCAAGGAGATGTGGGAGTATCGAGAGAGTATCTCAGAGTCGCTTGCGCGTTTTAAGCCGTTCAAAAATGACATTGCTGTGAGTGTTTCTCGGATTCCCGAGTTTGTGGAGGAGGCGGGTAGGCTATTGAGCTCTGAGTTTCCCGATTTAGAGACCGTTTGGTTTGGACATATTGGTGATGGAAATCTTCACATCAATGTTCTTAAGCCCGATGCCAAATCCATGGAGGCCTTTGCCAAAGACTGCGACCGAGTGTCCATCAGTTTGTTCGGTCTCATCCAAAAGTATCGCGGGAATATCTCGGCTGAGCATGGAATTGGTCTGCTGAAAAAGCCTTACCTGCATTTCAGTCGTACGCAGCCTGAGATTGAGCTGATGAAACGTATCAAGCCGATCTTCGATCCTGCGGGAATCATGAATCCCGGAAAAATTTTTTAGTAGAGAACTCGTGTTCGAAGACTCGTCGGTAGAGCTCTGAGTCTCTCTTTAACCTGATCGGAAACTTTGGTATCGAGGTCAACGATCAAGTATCCAATCTCAGGATCTGTCGCGAGGTACTGACCCTGAATGTTGGCACCCAGGTCGGAGAGAATCCCGTTAATGTTTTTCAAAACACCGGGAACATTCTTATGCACATTCAAAATGCGATGAGAACCTTCGAGCACAGGTAAATCCACGGAGGGAAAATTCACTGAGCCGTAGGAACTTCCGTTGTTTACAAATTTCAGCAAGGCGCCACTGACTTCCAACCCGATATTCTCTTGAGCTTCCTCAGTGCTTCCCCCGATGTGGGGAGTGAGGACAACATTGGAAAGACCCTGGATCGCTGTTTTGAAATCATTGGTTTGTCCCTGAGGCTCTTCCGGATAAACATCCACGGCCGCTCCAGCGAGATAGCCCGACTTCAGAGCTTGGGTCAGAGAGTCAAGGCAGACGACCGTACCTCGTGAGGCGTTCAGCAGATACGACCCCTTCTTCATCATTTTGAGCTGCGATTCCCCAATCATTTTTTTTGTTTGGGGAGTTTCTGGAACGTGCAGTGTTACGAAGTCAGAGACTTCGAGTACCTCTTGCAAATTTCTCATCTGCCGAGAGTTTCCCATGGGCATTTTCGTGACGATATCATGGTAGATCACCCTCATCCCAAAGCTCTCAGCCAAAACGCTCACTTGAGATCCAATGTGTCCATAGCCCACGATTCCGAGCGTTTTTCCCCGGACTTCGTAGCAGCCCTGAGAAACTTTTTTCCAAGTTCCTTGGTGAACTTCGCGGCTGCGATCTCCCAGTTGACGGGCGAGCATCACAATCTCGCCCAGAATCATTTCGGCCACAGAGCGTGTGTTGCTAAAAGGCGCGTTAAACACCGGAACTCCCTTGAGCCGGCATTCCTCAAGGTCGATCTGATTGGTCCCAATGCAGAAAGCGCCGATACTCATCAGTTTTTCGGCCTTCTCGAGGGCTTTTGCAGTGATCTGTGTCTTTGATCGAATCCCTAGAATGTGCACATCACTCAAACGCTCCGTCAAATCGGCTTCCGAAAGTGAGCTCGGCAGAGTTTCAAGTGAAAATCCTCCCTGCTCAAACTGTTGAGCGGCCCGAGGGTGAATATTTTCCAGCAAGAGAACTTTGATCTTTGATTTAGGAAACGAAAAGCGATCTGACATCTCCTTCATAGTATCGAAGGATTTGTCTGGGACTCAAGGAATGTCCCCAATCTAGTCTGATTTGCCTTCATTTTCGTTCAAACGGACGATCAAATCCCAAAATCCGTCATCCGTTAGATCCGGAGCCTCAAAGCTCGGGAGAGCGTCGATGGACTCAGTCGGAAGCTGATCCAAGGACTCAAGAGCATGGCTGACCTGATCGAGAACCAGCCCCAGTTTTTGATCGAGAGACGAGAGAGGTCCTACCATCAAGGAGGGGCTCAAAATATTTTTGAGGAGAATCTCAGAGACGAGACCTTCGAGTTCCGATTTCGCTTCGTGCGAGAGTCGATCCGGTCGCTTTTTGAACGAGTTCAAGAGATCTCGTCGAAACTCTTTCCAGCGTCGGATTTCAAGAGGGTGCAGCGGGCCCTTTTGATGCATGCCCTGGCGCACAAGGAATGTGAAAACACTCTGCTGTTCCTTCGGGTCCTCGGAGGCGAACCAGGAGCGGAGTTGAAACGTCCTTAGGCCCTCAAGATCGACGATGCGTTTGAGTCCCTTGCCGCAAGGCTCAGATCCAGAAACGGAAGAAGCGGGATGGACAAAAATAGCCCACAGGAGCCCCAAAACCAAACCGCCACGCAACATCATCGCGAATGATTTATCGCTAGGGTTTTGCCTCGTCAAGGCGACCGAGGTCGACTTCTTCTAGACATTGAGGGGTTCAGGATTAGAAGAGAAAGCAATGAGTTCAAGTTTGGCCGCACTTTCCAACAGCCGTGTGCATTTGGCTCCCATGGTGGGCTTGTCTCACTTTGCGGTGAGAGAGGCGCTGGCAATGTTCTTGTCTTCCGGGCAGCGCGCTCTCTGGCCAACCGAGATGTTGTCCTCGCGCCGGCTTCCTCATCAACGTGAAAACGAGGTCCCTGAGATCATTTTTCACGACAAGGCACGCGGGCTTTGTCCGCAGCTCCTTGGAAATGAGGAGAGATTTATTCGAGACTCCATTCGTCGACTGGAGGATTGGGGCGCGCAAGCCATTGATATCAATATGGGTTGTCCCGTTAAAAAGGCCCTTCAGCATAACTACGGTGTGGCTTTGATGGGGGATCCTGATTATGCGGCCGAAGTCGTTGGGATGGCGGTTCGTTCCACCGACTTGCCCGTGTCGGTGAAGTTGCGAGCGGGTCTTCAAAAAGACAACGAGTTTCTTGTGAGCTTTGGAAAGGCTCTTGAGGCTGCGGGATCTGCCTGGATTACGCTTCACCCGCGGCTGGCTGAGGAGGGACGTCGCGGCGTAGCCGATTGGTCTCAGATTTCTCTTTTGAAGCGACACCTCAGCATTCCGGTGATTGGAAATGGGGATGTTCAAACGCGCGGGGACGTGGAGCGAATGATTGAGGAAACGGGATGCGACAAAGTGATGGTGGGGCGGGCCTTGTTGGCCAAGCCGTGGCTGCTCTCAGAAGACCTCGTCGAGGAGGATGCTTCTCAAGCCTATGGTCGATTTTTGAAGCAGGTCTTGAGCCAGTCGCAAGAGTACTATCCCGAAGCACTGGGACTGCGGAAGTTGCGATTTTTGCTCTATCACAGTTGTGTTTGGGTGGAGTTTGGGCATTTCTTGTATGCCCAAATCAAGAATGCGCAAACCTACGCTCAGGTGGCCCAAATCCTCGAGAGCTTCTTCGAAGTTCCTCGCAAGGTCTTTGAGCACACTGAGCTTAGACATTAAAGCTACTGAGCGGCAGGGGCTTCAGCGGCAGCTTCTTTGGCTTTGGGAGGAGTCAGCTTGATCAGGCCTGCTTTGAGCAGAACGTCAGCTTTTTCTGTGCCAGCGACGAGCTTATTCGTCTTGGTGTTGAGCACCGCGTGGCGTCCAGATCGTTTCTTAAAGATTTCAAATTCATTCACTTTTTTAACTTTTTCCATAGGACCCTTTCCTTATCTAATCTCGGTCCTCTCGGCCAAGTAAAAATCGTGGGGACTGCTTGGGAGCTTAGCGAGATCTCAGACGCATTTTGCGAAGGATGGCGAGAAAGGCTTCTTTGCCCGCTTTGGGAAGGAGCGAGGATTGAGCGTTTCGCTCGAGCTCTCGGATGCTTGTTTTGGAATGGTTAAGTTCCCAAAGCTTCATTCGGCAGCTTTGCTTGGCGCCTTTGACAGCAAGTTTCAATTTCTGCCCCAGCGGCGTGAAGAAGTAGAGATATCCACTCATCCCGGTGGTCATCATAAAATAATAGGTCATTTCGCTGATTTGCGAGCCGTGGAGGGAGGACACCATTAAAATCGAAGCCAAGAGAGAGAGCCCGAAGTAGCTGCCCTTGCCCAAGTTCCAAGCCAAGCGAGGTCGATCTTTGAGTTTGTCTCTCATATGAGAGACCCATTTGGCGATGATCAAGCTCCAGGCGCCCTCAGTGATCCAAGAGTAGGTGACCGTCTTGATCAAATCCATGCTCATGAAGTTTTCCTCAACGCCGACCATGCAGCCGACCAATTGAAAAATCCCAATATAGAGCCACTGCAGTGAGTACTCTTTAAGCCAGGTCTCCACAAATCCTGCATCTTGTTTGCTGTGATAGAAAACGCCCTTCTTGGTGACCCATTTGACATACCATGGGGTAGCGGCCTGGAATCCACCTGACAGTACGAGTCCCGTGAAGCCCACCGCGAGAGCCTTATCCATTGCCAAGCCTTGCGACTGATTTAAGTAGAGAGTGTACGCGGCGGCACTGGCCAGTCCTCGAGCAACAACCCAGAGATAATCCGATTTTGTATTTTTTCCGTCGTAGTCATCGGCAGAGATGACGCCTTCTTCTTCGAGCTTCTTCGCAATCTCGTGAGCTTTGCCGAGAAGTGCATCTTCCGAGATCTCACTTGAGATCATCGGAGTTAAGGGGGTGCTTACTTGATCCGGTTTAGGGTGGATGGCATCGTCATTTCGAGCGGATAAAGGCGAAATGGCCGAGAGAAGACAAAAGAAGACCGCCAGAGTGTTCATCCTCAGAAAAAAACTTGACCGAATTGAACTCAAGCCCCTCGCAGCTTGGCTGTCGTCCACCACGTTTCTTTAGGGCAAGCAGCCTCAGCGTGCAATAAAAAATCCCGCCAAATCTAAAATTTTTCGAGCGATTTGCGACAAACTTTTTTGGCAAAAATTTTCTCAAAGCTGATGAGAAATCTCTGCTGACAGCTACACTTGATGGGCATAACTTTAAGTCATGGAAAAGATTCGTCGTTACAAAATTTCGGTCATTGGAGCAGGAAACGTTGGAGCCACCGCGGCTCATATTTGTGCCATGAAGGAGCTCGGAGATGTCGTGCTTGTCGACATCGCTGAAGGAATTCCCCAAGGCAAAGCACTCGACATGTACGAGTCGATGCCTGTGGAGGCGCGAGCTTCTCGGATTGTGGGAACAAACTCCTACGAGGAGACCAAGAATTCCGATGTGGTGATCATCACCGCCGGAGTGCCTCGAAAGCCGGGCATGAGCAGAGATGATCTGCTCAAGATCAACGCAGGCATTGTGAAGTCTGTCACGGAGCAGGTCGCCAAGCAGTCTCCCGACGCCATCTTGATCATCGTGAGTAACCCTCTGGATGCCATGTGCTTTGTGGCCAAGCAGGCTTCAGGCTTTCCCGCTCACCGAGTGATGGGAATGGCGGGGGTGCTTGATACGGCTCGTTTCCGCACGTTCTTGAGTATGGAGACGGGAATTCATGTGGATGATATCCACGCCCTTTTACTCGGAGGCCACGGAGACACCATGGTTCCGCTGCCGAGCTACACAACGGTTCAGGGAATTCCGATCACGGATTTCGTGACCAAAGAGCGGTTGGCTCAAATTGTTCAACGCGCCAAGGACGGTGGGATTGAGATCGTCAATTTTCTCAAAACAGGGTCCGCTTACTACGCTCCTGCCGCGGCGTCTGTGGAAATGGCCGAGGCCATTTTGAGAGATCAAAAGAAGATTCGACCCGTTTGCGCTTTCTTGTCTGGAGAGTATGGCTACAAAGACGTCTATCTGGGCGTGCCCGTCATTTTGGGTGCCAAAGGGATTGAGAAGATCGTTGAGGTCAAGCTTAGCCCGGAAGAAA
>JBEIHI010000116.1:0-7131 GCA_040381435.1 Bacteriovoracaceae bacterium
CCTCAGGGACCGAATCCAAAGCCTTGAGAACCTGATCTCGAGCCTCTGCTGGCAACTTCGGCACCATCACCTGAACTGTGACAATTTGATCCCCACGATCTTTGGTCTTTAGATTTTCAAAGCCCTTACCTCTCAGCTTGAGCTTAGCGCCCGAAATCGTCCCCTCAGGAATCTTAAGATCCACACTTCCTGAAAGTGTCGGAACGGCGATCGTCGCCCCCTTCAAAGATTCGCGAAGCGAGATGGGCAACATGAGCTCAACATTATCTCCCACTCGCTTAAAGTATGAATGGGTTGTGATCTTGCAGACGAGATAGAGATCTCCCCCGTTTTGACCCTTACCAGCGACTCGAATCTTTGAACCCGTCTCAACTCCTTTTGGGACTTTGACATCAATCAGACTGTTCGCAATCTGAATGGTTTTTTGAGCTCCCTCGGCCGCCTCTAAGAAAGTCAATGGCAGCTCAAGCTCAAGATTCTGCGGCTCGGGCTGCTTCCGAAACGACGAGCGTTTGCCAGAACCAAAGGCTCCACCCATGAGAATATCCCCAAGAATATCTCCGAGATCGAAACCAAAATCATTCATTCGATTGTAGTCAAAGCCACCTTGACCACGCGACTGCCCCCAAGCCCGCTCAAAGTCTTCACCAAAACTTCCGCTTCCGAAACGATCATACTGAGCCCGCTTATCTGAATCGCTCAAGACTGCATAAGCCTCCGAGACTTCTTTAAACTTTGTCTCAGCTTCTTTTTTGTTGGGATTCAAGTCGGGGTGATACTCGCGCGCGAGCTTCTTATAAGCCTTTTTGATTTCCTGAAGATCCGCAGACTTCTCGACGCCCAGGATCTTGTAATAGTCTTTACGCGCGGCCATTATTCCTCAAAGTAATGCATTTCGGACTCCTGTAAAGAGCCCAGTCTCCGAAGAGCCTACTTTTTGCCTCCTGAGCCCGGCAAATCAAACTCAGCCACCTGTCCGTCGCTAAACTTAAGCCTCATCGAGGCCGGCTTATCTTTGGGCTGAAGAACAAGATCATAGGTAACCTTTCCTTTGATCTCCTCCTTTACTGGCCTGTCGCCTGCCATTCTGCGCTCCAGGATCTTCTTTGAGAGCAAGACTTTGAGCTCCTTGGATCCCTCAGTTCTCTCCACAATCATCAGATTGGTCATGGATCGAAGGCTCGACGTTCCGGTCTCTCCTCGATCAATCTCCACTAACCATAACAGCGGGTTCAGGTTGATGGACTGACACTTAATCAACTTCGCTCCGAGGGAATCAACGGGTGCTGGGACCTCTGCACCATTGATTGTCAATGTCGCCGCTGAGGCGTCTAACTTGCACGAGTCTGAAACCATGATTCGACCCGAGACTGACGACAGAACAAAAAATAAAAGATTCAAGGTCACCATTGTTCCTTACCTCCCTCAAACCACTGGGGCTCGATTCGACTTTCATCTGTATTGGGCTTGGCACTTTTGACACTCTTTGATTGGGTCTTCTCCAAATCCTCTCGAGACACGGCAGGAAGCGAAGAGCGTCCTTTGAAAATCGTCATCTTATCACTCGACCAAAAACCTGGATACTTGGCACCGAACAGGCCTTGCGGCAGAGACTTAGGAGAAACGTAATGAGTAATCACCGGCCGAGGCTCCTTGGCGACCTTTACATAACCGCTTCGATAGGCGGCGATGAAATCAGAGATGTCGGCTTCAATCTGAGGATCAATCTGAGCACTGTGCCGCAAGAGAATATCGGACAAGGTTGCTTCTCCGGTGTTAAACGCTGAGTACTGAAGCGATGACAAAACAACGCCTGTCAGACGTCCATTCATCATCGCATAGCGGTCTTTCGGAACCAGTTTCAGATAGTCATCTTGCACGGCTTGCAAGCGGGCGCGCCTATTGGAATTCTTCGGCGGATACTTGAGACGATTCACAACACTCTCTGAGGCCCAAAACAAGTGAGCCAAACTTCGATGATTACCCTTGGCATCCTTGCGCCGAAACTCACCATAAAGCGTATTGTAGAGCATCAGCTGATCAAGCCGACTGGGATCTGACTGAAAGTCAGGATTCAATGCGGCAGCTTTGAGAAGCTCTTGCATAACAACCTCCTGAGCATCCTCAACAGCAGATGATCCACCCCCGTTAAGGCCTTGCTCTAGAAGAGCTCTCACACCTCGACGATCAATAATATCGTCCAAAATCTCTGCCTGCCAGGAAAGATCAACTTTCAACTGCTCGGAGATCAAGGACTTCGCTGCAGCTCGCGGATCTTTGTTGGTCTCTGCTTTCTCATCCTCATCCTTTTTAGTTTCTAGCTGCTGGGATTTCTCAGCCGCCTTCACTAAATTTTCTATATCACGAACCTGAGACGGCTCGGGATCACAAATGACCGTGGAAGTTGTGGGCGCAACTGCAAAGCGAATCGGCGTCAGATCTGCGTTTGCAATCTGATCAAATCGATCCTGCAATCTGTGCTTTACGCGCACGGTCCATTCGCCTTTTGCAACATTCTCCAGACGAACGCTTTGCTTGGGAACTGCTACGAAGTCAGAGCTACTTTCCCAATCAGACTTAGATACAGAGATTGTTCGAGAGGTTTTGGTGCGATAATTGTCCGATCCAGACGATGTCCATTTCAAAACGACTGCTTCAACCTCAATGCCATCATCGCCGACCTTCATGACGAGAGTGTTACCACGGAGCCCCTTCACGCCATCTTGAGAAATATATCTGAAGGACTGAGAGATGACGGCCGTTTCCCGCTCCGACGCGATTTGCGCGGGCAAGGACAGTAATACAAATGACACCAAGGCAGAAACCAAGAACTCCCCTATCTTGAACAGTTTACAGGGAGAGCTTCTTAGCAACAATGAGGGGCAAAAACGCTGTTAACCGATGATTCGGAGGGTGTTTTCCTGCGTATCTTCCAAGCTCTTGATGAACGGAGTTAGACGCTCTGCGACTTTGAGAATCGCCTGACCCGCGGGTGAATCTTCATGCTCAGCAAAGAACGGCTTTCCGGAGTCACTCAATTCTCGCAAGCGGGGATCCAAGGGCACATCTCCAAGGTAAGCAACTCCCACCTCAGCGCAGAACTTCTTCACACTACCACGATCGAAGATCGCATCCTCATGATGGCAGTGAGAGCAAACATAGTGGCTCATATTTTCAATCACACCGAGGATCGGCACTTTGACTTGATTGAACATGGAAATACCCTTGTGCACATCAATGATCGAAAGCTTCGGGGGAATACTCACCATCACCGCACCCGTCAGCGGCATGGTTTGACTCAACGAAAGTGGAGCATCTCCAGTACCTGGAGGTAGATCCACGAGCAAAATATCCAAACCAGACCAATTCACATCGTGAACGAATTGCTGAATCAGTTTGTGAATCATCGGCCCTCGCCAAATCAAACTCTGACCTTCCTCCACAAAAAAGCCAGTCGACATGACTTTGAAGCCATGAGCTTCAAGAGGTTGAATCTTTCCATCCATCATCATTGGCTTTTGACCTTCAAGACCAAGCAAGGTTGGAATACTGGGGCCATAAATATCACAATCCAAAATTCCAACTTTGTAGCCAAGTCGTTGAAGGGCCGATGCCAGATTTACAGTCATTGATGATTTGCCCACTCCGCCTTTGCCCGATGCGATGGCAATCATCGTCCCCACTTGAGGCTTGTTCGAAGCCGCCGCAGAAGTACTCGTAAACTCCACCACAATCTGGGCATCTGGATCTGCCTTCTGAATTGCAGACTCAATCTGAAACTTCAGTGATTTCTCAACAACTGGAGTCACCTCTGACAAACTCAGTTGGAAGAAATAGGATTTCTCCTTAGCTTCCCACTTTTTGATTTGCTGAGAATCCCAGATGTTCAATCGACTTCCAGGAGCTTTGACCGATGAGAGACAGGACTTGAGTTCAACTTCAGTTAGCGCCATGACTCACTCCTTCACGCTTTTCAAAATATTAGCAAGCATCTGAGGAGTGGCTTCTCCGTTGTGATTTGGACAGGGAACGCAATTTTCCTCACTCGGCTTTTTCTCGCAAGACTTGCAAGACATCAAAAATGAAATCATGGCTCGCAGTTCATCGTTCAACCGAGAGAGCTTTTTTTGAAGCTGAGCAATCTCAGCAAGTTTAGCCTGAATGATCTCCATGGTTGCCTCAGAAGCTTCAGCGCCCGTAGCCTTACCCTTCCAAGACTCAAAGAAGCTCTTGATTTCAACCAAGGAAAAACCACCGGACTTCAACTCACTGATAAACTCCAAGCGAGTCAGAGCATCATCGCTGTAAAGACGCTGACCCGACGTATTTCGAACGGGCTCAAGAAGTCCCAGCTCTTCATAGTAGCGAAGTGTTCGAGTGGTATTGTTGGTGATCTGCGCCAACTCACCAATCTTGTAGGTCTTCATTCGATTGGCTGCAGGCTCGGCAGGAATAGAAGGAACTGACAAAGTTTGAGTCATGGGGCTAGCATTCATGCAGGTGACGTTAACGTTATGACGTTAACGAGTCAACGAGATTGCCAGATGCTAAGCCCTTGAATTTACTTATATTTCTAATTATCCGAAGGCCAGACCTTTACGCGCTGACCATTTCTCAACTGATTAAAAACAAAGCGATCGACGATTCGAGCACCACCGGAAACGTCGTACTGGGATCGCGATACTTTGTTACCGTAAGTCCCCGTTTTTGCCACAACCTCCATACTCACATCTCGCTCATCACAAAGAAATCGCAGCAAGCCCCACAGAGCATCGTTCGCCCAAGCTCCAAACATTTGAAGCCGTAGAGCATGCTCGTGACCTTGAGTAAGGATCGAAGCGACCGCAATCGTTCGCTGATCAAAAGTCCATGCATCTTGTTTAGATGCGATCAAGATCAAGCGATCCCGGAGAGTATTCGACAATCCCTGATCCTTCAGAATCACAGCCAAGATCTCAAGAGCCTCATCGCGCTCACCACGCTCACAGCAGTCATCCAAGCGCAGGATCAATCGATCTTTTGAAATGTTTTTGGAAGTTACATCCAAAATCTTATCACCGGTTGGACGAGCAGCCTCTCCCGGTCCCGTAAGCTGAGCCACCTTGGCCAGCTCACAAACTGAGGTTGCTAGCAGCATCAACCGATCTTCCGGCAGCCAACGAGCCGCCGATTGCAGACAATCACCAAAGACAATACTGGAGGTCACTCGAGCCCACTGATCATTGCCCATCGCGAGCAAACAGCGGCCACGCATCACAGACAGCGCCGCAAAAACCTGATCAAAGCTGGCGCCCTTCTGACAAATCTTAGAGATGAGTTCCAAAGCACTCTCCACAGACTGCTCAGAGATTCGCTTCCATAAATCTTGCGCCCATGAATCTTCCCAAGCTCCAGCTCCTGACTCAGCCGAAACAGCTCGACTCATTCGCCAGCCCTGCGCAACAACCTCGGAGGGTTTGGGATGAGCCCAAAAACGATCAAAAGGTCGACGCAAAATCGAAGCGTTGGCTTTCCAACCACTAGCGAGTGCCACCTCAATACCCTTCATGACCAATGCAAAAGTCAGAGGATCAGAATACAGAGTTGCCGTTCTCAACCATGCGGTCAGCGCACCCGATCGAGTCGTTCGATTTTCCAATAAGAATAACAGAGAGCTCCAAGCCTTTTCCTTGGACTCAACAGCACGAACCTCCGAGCGAATCAAATCGGTGAACTCTGCCAGAGTCGTTGCACGTCCCTCAGCGTGAGGAGCTTCCTTCCAACCGAAAGGATTTCGGCCGTCACCCCGAAACAAAGAGGCGGCGTAAAGAGACTGGCTCAGAGGCAGCCATTGGTAGCCCTCTCGAACAGAGCTTGATGCCTGGTAAGCATAAAAAATCTGCAACAGGCTTCGATCCATCTCGTCGGTAAAGACCGGAGAAAGAGCATACTGGTCGACATAAGCCTCAAACACATCACGAGGAAGCTTTCCTCGATCGGCCATATAAATCAAATTGGTAAAAAACTCGCGATCGTAATAAGGATCTGCAATCAGACTGATCTTTTCTTGAAACATTTCCGCATTCATCAGACACCTCACGATTTTGAAATAAAACCCGGCTCCGTTAAGTTTTTACCGAAGTACTTTTTTGTTTCGTCCTTCGTTAAGTAACCCAAATCAACAACAACCTGAGCCACACTCTTCTTCTCTGCCAAAGCTTGTTTCACAACCTTTGCAGCCTTTTCATATCCTATGATGGTATTTAAGGCCGTGGCCAGTCCCATTGAATCATTAAAGTACTGAGCGCACTTTTCCTCATTGGCCTTGATCCCGGCAAAACATCGATCCGTGCAAATCTTGAGCCCCTGGGAGAGAATTTTCATGCTCATCAACATATTAAAAATAATCCCAGGCATCATCACATTGAGCTGAAGTTGGCCGGCTTGAGTCGAATAGCTCACGGTCGTATCGTTTCCAATCACTTGAAAGCAGACCATGTTGAGCATCTCGAGCATCGAGGGATTTACCTTGCCGGGCATGATGCTCGATCCAGGTTGGACGGCCGGTAAAAAGATTTCATTGAGACCCGAGGTGGGCCCGCTGCTCAAAAGTCGCAGATCATTGACGATCTTCGTTAAGCTGAGAGCGATGTTTCGAAGAGCTGCCGAGTAAAATGCCACATCAGACATGTTCTGAGACAGCTCGACAAGGTTCTTGCCTCGCTTCAACGACAGGCCACTTAAAGCCGACAACTCTTGCGCCATCTTCTGAGCGTAGTCGGGATGGGAGTTCATGCCCGTTCCCGCAGCCGTTCCGCCAATATTCAAAAACTCGATTTCCTTTCGGGCAAACTCAAGTCGATCTAAATCTTTCTGAAGGCTATCCGCAAAAGCTTCAAACTCCTGCCCCAATCGAATGGGCACTGCGTCTTGCAAGTGGGTTCTCGCCGTCGTGATGACGTTGTCGAGCTCCTGAGCCTTCTGACGAAACACGCTAATCGCATGACTGACAGCCCCACTCACCTTGGAGTGCTCAAGCAGCAAGCTCATGCGCATAGCCGTAGGAAATGAGTCATTCGTTGATTGAGCCATGTTCACATGATCATTGGGATGAACAAAATCATACTTGCCCAGAGGCTTGCCCGCCACCTC
>JBEIHI010000117.1:0-7126 GCA_040381435.1 Bacteriovoracaceae bacterium
ACGATTTTTCACTGTGACGGGCTCTCCATCAATGTGAGTATAGTTTATACAGATCGGGAGGATGTCGATCTTCGCGCTTTGAGCGGCAGCAAACAAACTTCGTTTAAAGGGCTTGATCTGAGATCCATCACTTGTTGTCGCCTCGGGAAATACTGTGATGGATAATCCTCGTTTAAGCTCATCCGAGATTCGATCAATCTCTGATCTCATGCTGAGCTGATGACGGCGCTCAACAAAGAAGCTCCCGCCAAACTTTGCAACTCGGCCGAGAAACTTTGTTTCTCTCAAATCATTCGATGTGACAAACGCGGTAGGTATCGTCGATGAAATGAGAAGGATGTCGAGATAGGAAAGATGATTGGAGATAACGAGCACATTCTTTTTAAGTTCGCGGATATTTTCGAGGCCTTCATGCTCGACTTTGACTCCCAAGGTCTTCAGCGCTTGCTTGGCACCTTTCGATGTGCGTTCGATGAAGATCTCACGCTTTTTGACCTCATCGCGCCGAAGAGAATCAATCAAAAGTCCGGTGCTAATGTGTTTTGCTAAAATTGTTGAAATGCTCGCGCTACGCCGAAGAGGCCTTAGCATACTTTGTACTTTCTCTCGTAGGCCTCAGTAATCTGAGTGGTATCGAGGAGAGTGAGAAAGTCGACGCATTTGAAGGCTTTATCAATGGCTGGCATTCCGCAGACTTTGGCTCCCGCTTTCAGGTAGGAATTCATCAGAGGTGGAACCATTTCGGAAATCTGAAAATCGGGATCACAGCACTCAAGAAGAAGAGGCAGGTCTTTGACTGTGTACTTTCGAAGTGGGGTTGCATTGGCCTGCTGAGAAAGATGTCCGTTTTCCATGAAGAATCGAGTCAGCTGTGCAATCTGCTCCGGGTTCGTCGTTTTGATTGAGGTGCATCCGAACAGATAGCGAGAGTCAGTCTCTTGAATCATCCGAACGAGCCCTCGCCAAAGAAGGGTCATTACAATGCCAGCTCGGAAGTCTTTATCGATACAGGCTCGACCCAACTCCAGCTTGTTTCCCGGAAGTTTCAAAAGATCATCCATTTCAAACTCGCTTTGAGAATAAAAGCGATCCGAGAACTTGGACGAAATCAGCCGGTAGGTACCCGCGATTTTCTGCGTAGCCTTTTCAACGACAATCAGGTGATCCGCGAGGAAGTCCCAACTCTCCACATCTACTTTGATGGGCTTCTTCTTGTGGAGGCCTTCCTTTATAAAGACGTTGTAGCGGAGTTTCAGGACCTGCTGAAACTCTTCAGCGGTCTCAGCGGTTTTGACGACGAAGTTATTGGCTTCAATGCAAAAGCGAACCTTGGGCTCAAAGCGTGGGCATTGAGCCTGGTGCCTTCGATATCGAATCGCTGCAGAATCGAGAAGCCTTTGAAGTGTCATCGCGCTCTCCTCTACTCATTGTAGCTATAGGATTCAATTCCGGACATTAAAAACGGTTAAGAATGGGTTATAACGCATTAAGAAGCGGATTTTCGAACTAAGGTCTTCGTTTCATCTTGAAACAAAACGTCCATTCGATCGGGGAAGATTAACTTCAAAACAACCCCTCGTCCAAAGGTGGGGTGATCGATGACGTCATTTTCGGCAAAGGCCTGATCAGCTCGGTAGGGCATGACCGTTTTCATCAGGTTTTCTTTGAGCTTCTTTTGATAGAGATCGGGGTTCGCTCCTGTGACTCGAGGTCGAGCAGGCGCCTCTGATTTGGTTTTTAAGGCCGTCACGGGGTTTTTGTAGTTACGCTCTCCTTTGCAGGTATTGCAGCGAACTCGAGCGGGAAGTCCGTTAACCACGGCAATCACTGTATGCCACAAATCAAGTCCACAGCGATTACAGTAATGTTTGATCTCTTTTCCCGCAGAAGCTTTGGATTGTGACGACATTGACCCTAGTAAGCCTGACGCTTACTTGGTTCGCAAGTTCCTTGATCCCGAAAACTCAAACGGATTGAATACGTCCCATGGTTTCCTCGCTTCTGAGGCCTGCGGCTGCTTTGTTGTCGCGTAAGGCCTTGGCTGATAATTTGCGGATCGTTCGAAAGCGTATTCAAGAGCAGGCTCTGATCCATCGCCCAGACGCTCAGCTCATGGCGGTCGTGAAGGCGGATGCTTATGGACATGATCTTCATGTGTCGATGCCCGAGCTGTTGAAGCATGGAGTGAGGCGCTTTGCGCTAGCTTCCATTTCGGAGGCGATTGAGGCTCGAAAAATCTCTCAATCATCGGACCTCTTGGTATTGGGTGGAACGGTTGAGTGGAGCCGCGCTCGGATGGATCTCATTCGTCGGCATGATCTCGAAGTGACAGTGAACGACTTGCAAACACTCAAAACGCTTTTGAGCCAGCCTTCATTGAAATTGCATCTGAAGCTCGACACGGGAATGAATCGTCTTGGTCTTAAGCCCGATGAGTGGGGTGAGGCCATTCGGCTGATTCAGAAATCAGAAATCAAGCTCGATGGATTGATGACTCACTTTGCTACGGCTGGAGATCGAATTTTTGATCAGCAGGTTCGAATTTTTGAGGAGGCTGTTCGATGGTTCCGATCGGCGGGAGTGCGGCCTCGTTGGGTGCATTCCGAAAATTCCGCAGCCCTGTTTACCAATCATCGATTGAAGGGCGGCATTTTGTCTGAGGTCTCAAATCTGGTGCGACCGGGACTTGCGATGTGGGGATATCTGCCTCACGGGGTCAAAGAGTCCCGAGGACTGAAGCCTGTCTTAGAGCTTGTTTCGGAAGTTTGCTGGATGAAGCGAGTTGAAAAGGGTGAGGGGATTAGTTACGGGCATCACTATCGTGCGGCAAAGCCTCATGATTTTGGTGTGGTTCCCCTCGGCTATGCGGATGGACTTTCAAAGCAGTACGCAGATCTGCTGAAAGTTCAGTGGCGCAGCCGCAAAGATGAGGTGAGAGGCTCACTGAGCGTCTGTGGGTCGATTTGTATGGACATGGTGATGCTCAAGGCGAGTGGAAGAGGGATGAAAGTGGGCGATCGTGCGGTATTTTGGGGACGCTTTCCTAATCCTTTATTAAAATCTCATGTTGTGGAGCCGTATGAACTGAATCTACGAATTGCTAAGCGGATTCCAAGGATGTGGGTGAAGTAATCTCATGAGTGTTTCTGGTTTGGGCCAAAAGGCATTCCTTGGCGCGCTCGTGGGAGTGGGTGGCTTCTTTGTCACATTTTTCCGTGGTCTCGCAGCGCTTTCGGTTCGTCCCTTTCGAGGACGACTGATCTTCAAGCAAATGGAGTTTATCGGAGTAAACTCAAGCTTCATCATTTGCCTCACAGGAATGTTTACCGGCGCTGTCTTGGCCCTTCAAAGTGGCAAGGCTTTTCGTCTCTTTAACGCTGAAGGTGTTACGGGAGCCGTTGTCGCTTTGTCATTGTTCCGAGAGCTGGGTCCCGTGATGGCAGGACTGATGGTCGCAGCTCGATGCGGTTCTGCCATGGCCGCCCAGATTGGAACGATGCGAGTGACCCAACAGATCGATGCTCTCGAGGTCATGGCGGTGGATCCCCACTCTTATTTGATTGCACCTCGTATTCTGGCTTCGTTTTTGATGGTTCCTCTGCTGTGTGTGGTTTTTAACGTGTTTGGATTGATTGGATCGTATGCCGTCTCGATTGGGTTGCTTGAGATTAATCCGGCAACTTACTTCGATAAGATTCAGGTCTATGTGAAGGACGAGGATCTTTACAATGGGATCGTCAAGGCCGCGGTGTTTGGTGTGATCATTTCAGTTGTCGGGTGTCGGAAGGGGTTTCTGACAACTGGGGGCGCTGAGGGTGTTGGAAATTCCACAACGCAGGCGGTGGTGATCTCCTCTGTAACCATCTTGATATCGGATTATTTTTTGACGGCATTGATGTTTTGATATGACGCAGCCCATGGTTCAAATTCGAAATCTGCATCGCCACTTTGGCACTCAGCATGTTCTGAAGGGCGTCAATTTGGATATTCCCCAGGGTCAGACGACGGTCATCATTGGAGGGAGCGGTTGCGGAAAATCCGTCATGTTGAAGCATTTGATCGGCTTGATGTCTCCCGATTCTGGAGAGATTTTGATTAATGGTCGCAACATCTTTGATTTGAATCACAGCGAGATCAAACAGGTTCGGACAAAGATGGGAATGCTCTTTCAAGATGCAGCTTTGTTTGATTCCATGAATGTCTATGAAAATATCGCCTTTCCTCTTCGAGAGCACACAGACTTTAGTGAAGATAGGATTGCTCGGTTAGTAGCAGAGAAGTTGAAGGCTGTTGGGCTCTCTGGAATTGAAGCTAAAACTCCGTCGCAGTTATCCGGTGGTATGCGAAAGCGGGTTGGGTTGGCGCGGGCGATCGTCTTGGATCCGGACATCATTCTTTATGATGAGCCCACCACTGGACTCGATCCTGTGATGTCGCGCGCCATTGATGATTTGATTGTGGATACCCAAAATTCGCTTGGAGGGACAACGATCATCATCAGTCATGATATTCGAGCCACACTAAGAATTGCCAACAAGGTGGCGATGCTTCACGATGGTAGAATCGTGGCTGAAGGGACGCCTCAGGAAATTTTGCACTCATCAAATCCCATTGTTCGGGCCTTCATTAAGCCTGGGATCGAAGGGGACGAATGAGTCAGGGCGGGAAAAACGGATTTGCAGTTGAGGCTAAGGTTGGCATTTTTGCCATTTTGGTGCTCTCCGGTCTGATCTATTTGACCACTCAAATCAATCGATCGGGATTCTCCTTTGGGGGATCCAAGACCTTGATCGTCACTTTTTCGGATGTTTCGGGGCTACTTCCCCGGACCTCCGTAGAGCTATCCGGTATTCGTATAGGCTCTGTGGACCAGATCTATTTGCAAAATGGGAAGGCCTATGTCGTCACCAAGATCGACAAAAATGCAGCGGTCTATCAAGACTCCGTAGCGGCTCTGCGAGGTCGAGGCATTTTGGGTGAGAAAATCATCGCGATTGTGGGTGGAGGATCGCTTCCGCCAGTTCCAGATGGCGGCACTCTTGAGGGCATTAGCCAATCGGGTGATTTTGATACAGCGATGAGAAACTTCAATGAGGTGGCTGAAGCCATCAAAGGGTTCCTGAAGGGTGAAGAAGGCAAGCCAAGCATTCAGCAAGTCATCAATAATATGCATACTGTGTCTGAGGATCTTAAGGATTTGGTGCAAACCAACCGAGAGGGCTTCAATGACATTGTAAAGAACGTGCATACGTTTTCGAAAATGCTGAATGACGGGAATCTCAAAGAGGTTGTGGCCAGTCTAAAGTCAACGAGTGAAATGATTCAGGGTTTCGTTGAAGATGCGGACCCCCAGTTAAGAGATGTCGTGCATGACTTTAAGGGCGTTGTGACCAAGATCAACGGAACGGTTGAAAGCTTGAATCGAATTGTCGCCAAGGTTGAGCGCGGTGAAGGAACTCTCGGCAAGCTCCTTAGCGATGAAACAACGGTGAACAAAGTCAATGATACGCTTGATGGCATTAATGACTTTGTGGGTCGCGTTCAGCGGCTTGAGTTGGCGGTAGGATACCGCGGTGAGTTTTTGGGCAATACCCAGCAGTTGCAATCGGTGGCTTCATTCCGCATTCAGCCGAATTATGACAAATACTTTCTGCTCGAGTTCACGGATACCCCTTTAGCGACCACGCCGACGATGACGACCGTGACGGAAACGACAACCGATGGAGGTTCTCCAGTGACGGTTGTTGAAAAGGTTCAAAAGGACCGTTTTGTTTTCACAGCACTCTTTGCTCGAAGATTTTTTGATCTCACTTTGAAGGCGGGATTGATGAGATCAACCGGCGGACTTGGAGCTGAGTTTCATTTGTTTAAGGATAGATTCTCCTTGGGAGTGGACGCCTTTGATTTTGGCCGCAACGAAAATCCTCATTTGAGAGTCTATGGAGCGATGAAGCTTTGGAAGATCCTTCACCTTACCGGCGGTGTGGATGACCTCATCATCAAGGGGGGCCAGCGCAATTACTTTGGTGGCGTTGGGTTGATGCTCACCGACGACGACCTCAAGAGTCTCTTGGGTGTGGCTGGTATTGCGGCTTCGGCACGCTAGAAGTACTGAATCGGTTGGCGCAATCCTTAGAATTTAGTTAAGCTTTTCAGTTATGAAGTTTCTTCCTCTATTTGTCTTGGTTTTGTTGGGACTCGGAGCCTGCGTGCCGAAGCAGCAGTATGACGATCAAAGGGCTAAGCTCCGCCAAGCTGAGGATAAGCTCAAAAATGTCGAGGCCGCCGCTCTCGAATGTGATCCTAATTTGTTCCTCCAAATGAAGGAGCAGACCCAGTCGCTCGATCTGTTGTCTCAGGAGCTTTTGGAAAGAAATACAGAGCTGTCTAAAGAGGTGTCTCGCCTTAAGAATTTTGAAACGGAAGCCAAGACCAAGGACCAGTCGTGTACCGCCCAGTTGGCGACTCAGGCCAAGGATCATGGCGATAAAGCAGAGAGGTTACGTCGAACTTATGAGGATTTAGTCAAAGAATTGCGGCTGGAGATTCGACGGCTTGAGGATGTTGTGGCTAAGCAAAATGCGGCCTCTGAGGCCTCTAAAGCGGCTTCTAGGGCCAAAACAGCTCCTAAAGTGGCCCCATCAAAGCCCTCGGTTGAGCAGCCCGCCTCGGGGTCAAAAGCCCCAGCCGCGGGTGGGGAAAAGAAGCCCGCCGGGGCCTCCAAATAGGCTTTTTCCCTATCAACAGCTTTGACATCCACGGCCTGAGCCTTGTACGTCTTTGAGTTAAGTTTTAATCGATAAGATTGCACAGATAAGGAGCAACTAGCGAATGAGTGCCTTGCAAACTTCGGCAGAAGAAAAAGTGAACGTATCAGTTCGAGAATTGATCGAAGCAGGTGTCCACTTCGGACATCAGACTGCCAAGTGGAATCCCAAAATGAAACCCTACATCCATGATGCGCGAAATGGGGTTTACATTATCAACCTTCAGAAGACTGCCGGAAAGTTTCGCGAAGCTCTTGAAGCTGTTCGCCGAATTGCTTCAACTGGACAGAAGTTTCTTTTCGTTGGAACCAAGCGACAAGCTCAAGATGTTATCCGAGAAGAAGCCACTCGAGCGGTTC
>JBEIHI010000118.1:0-6966 GCA_040381435.1 Bacteriovoracaceae bacterium
GTAAAGTGGCAAGTGATCTCCACTATCATAAACGGCATTCGCCTTTTCCATGAACCTTGAGAGATCCTCATTATTGACTTGAGCATCTCCATTCGTATCTCCAGGTGCCAGCAGCATCAGTTTACGGATGACCATGGGCTGACTCAAAACATCGCTCACAAGATTTGACCACACCACTTCATAGACCTTCCCTTCTTGGAGCACTGAGGGATCGTACGCATAGACAAGACTGGCTGTACGAGAATTTTGTACAACGGCTCGATCGTCAATCACACTTGCTCCAGCAGAGGCAACCTCACATGAAGAGTTAAGAGTCACGGGACGAACTTCAACACGAACCACATTCGGATCCAGGATGGGAAATCGCGTGCGAAGCTGAAAGCTGTTTCGCTCAAACAGGCGATTTTCGATCTGAATATATTGAGCATAGGGGGTTTCAACGGGGGCGGAGCTGATCGCTGATGTTTTGTAAATTGTTCGCACGAACTGATCGGGAGCTACGTTCATCCCATTGATTCGATAATGCACATCAAAACGATCAAACCAATACCCGCGCTTAACACGAGACGCGTGAACAGATCTTTCGATCATGCTCTGAGGAATGATACTCCCATCTTCGAGACGAAAGAGCATGGGATCATTGATCTCATTGATTGAATCAACAACTTGAACCTGAGGCATCTCCATGGTGGCCGCTAATTGTTCGGTTGGCCCCGGTGGCTTAATCTGCGAGGACTGACAGGCCACGAATCCAAGGATAGAGCCGAGTAGAGCAAATGATTTGAGTGAGTCGAAGTAGAACATACTGAAGTCCTAAGTTTGGCTACCCCTAGTTACAGGTATACCTACCCTGCCAATCGGTTCCACAGCCTTTCGATTCACACGAAGAAATGGTGGAAGGAGCAATCTCGATTCCACAGATGACCCAGGGCTCTTTTGCAGATTTGCAGGATTTCCCTTTTGGATTTTTTTCGCAGACACAGAAAGCACGAGCGCAGGTAGCCCAATTCATGTTTCTCTCGTGCTGAGTTAGTCCGCTGCATTTCGAAGTGTCCCCGTAGCTACTTCCTAGAGCATCAAAGCCTTCAACGCCCAAAAGTTGTTCAAACTGAACTGTCTTCGCAAGACCCTGAGCCGCCTCTATCTCGGACAGTGTGCACTCCAGTTGTTTCTCTGATACCACACCACTTACATCCACAATCTTGGAGAGCGAGGCCTGGACTCCTTCCGAGAAACTCAAGCTAATGACTAAGAAACCCAACCATGTTTGAATTTGATGAATCTTCATAAAAACAATCCTCCTAACCTCGTTGAGAACACCTCCGCACAGTGCCGATGCATTCATGTCCAAAAGTAATTGCAAGCTGTTTGCCGGCTTAAAACCACTTTTAAGGCCTTTGGGAGGGGTCTCGTCTGTCCTCATTCAAGTGGACAGACGAACTTTGTCAGCCGCGGATCCGACATCAGTCAAAGACCTCACTGGCCGCCGAGCCTGGTTGGCGCCGAGCACACTGAAAACGAGGAATCCGACCATCTCCCTCTCCGCTGATCACATAATCACAGTCATAAGTACCGACAGTCATCTCATCGCAATCAATGGGACCCGATCCCACTCCCATCGAATTCCACTCATTGATTGTGAGAAGAGTCGAGCCCGAACTCGCTGACGTGCTCATTGTATAGCTTCCGCGGCCACCACAATCCACATAGGTCAAAGCACAACCGGACTCGAATCGCAGTGAATCCTCAGGCGAAGAGCTCCGGCTCTCTACCCAAGTCCCGATAAGCGCTGACTCCTGACACGAGTTATCGAGGGCGCAACCACTAAGCCCTAACACAAAGAGTGGCCGTCTACTCACTCATTAAACGATCTCTATCGGAACACATACCTCAACTGGCTTACCACTATATCCATCTTCCCCTACAAATTTGCCGTCCTTGCAGTACTGAATGCGACTAATCAGGGCGCAGTCATGAACTATGCCATTTAAGGTCTTTCTATAACGCTTGATGATCTGAAAATCTTCATCCGGAGCATCTTCTGGAGCTACATCGATGCAGGGAAAGCTATCAATTCCAACTGCCGCGTCCAGATGTACAAACCCCAAGCAAAAAAAGCTACAAATTGACCAAACACATCTACGAAACAACCGCGCATTCATGATTGAACTCCTTACCTAATTGACTGTGCTCGCCATCACACGATGCAATAGCTTGAGCGCCCGAGATAATCTGCAAGCGAGAGACCAATTCAAAATGCAGTTACCAAGCCGATGACAAAAATAAATGCGTCCACATTCAAGTGGACAGACGAAGTTTGTCGTTCTGTATTCTGAGGAATACAGTTTCTGATTCGCGCGTATTCTCGACGTCGCCTTCACAAGTTACTTTGGATAAATGAAAACATTTTTATTTTTAAATCTCGGCTTGTTTCTCCTCACCATGACGGCTTGTGGGTCCTCAACTCACGAGTGGGTCGACAGATCCGGAAACTATAACTATCAACTCATCAGCGAAGTCTTGTACCCACTACAGCGATCTTGTAAGGCTGATTCCGAATGTCAGGTCGATACCATTCCCAGTCTCACTGTATGCGGCCAACCTGTTCTCGGAGCCTATCTGGCAGCAAAAGCCACTGAATGGGGAGACTTTAAAACAAATCTCGAGCGAGCAAGAAACAGCGTCGAAGTCGAACCTTGTCTAAACTATCCTTATATGGACGATCGTGCAATTTTAGGCTGGATCCAAACTCAACCTCCAGTCGCCATTTGCAGCTACGGAGAATGTCGTGCAAAACAAACACTTCAAGCAAATGATGATCACTTAAACTTTGTGGCGGCGGCAAGACTCAGTCAAACAATTCGACTCACACGGCAACGCAATAACTACAAATTTACCGTAAGAAACGGAGATGAATCAGTCGAAGGAGAAGTGAGCGAAGCCGAGGCTGAAGCACTTAACCAGGCGATTGGAGAAATCCACCGCTGCACAGAGGCGAACTTTTACCAGACTCGCTATTTTTATGAAAAAAGCGAAATTTCCAATTTCACTCTCAACGAACGCAATGCCTATTTTTGCGCTTCAAAGGACTTGGATGCTGTCGAAGAAAGTGTTCAAGCACTCAAAACACTGATCTCGTCCAAACTTCAGGATCCTTCTCCAGCGATTCTTGAAAGCCTTCAAGCTTTTGAAAACTGGAAGATCGAAACCCTTGAACGCTGATACCTTAGCGCGCCAATCCCCCAAAAAAAGTATCGTAGAAAAATCTCGGAGCGGAGTTATACTTCTCCGTTTTTACTCCCTGATTCTGATCGAGTACCTCATCGTACTCCTGAATGCTCACAACAAATCCATAGTCCTTCATACTCGCCCACGTCGGCTCCACAGCCAGATTGTGGTCAGGAAGCACAACAAAGAGATGCTCGCTGTCCGGAAAAACCACATGTTGTAAGCGAGCTTGAATCCCAAGCTGACTCAAGAGTCCCCTCGCAATCAGCGCTTTGTGACGACACACCCCTCTTCTTTCGGACTGACCGAGAAAATAACTCGAAGCGGAGCGATGGGAAGGCATATACTCACAGTGACTATCATGGAAGTCACCATGCAGCTTACTGGCAATCAAACTTGCAATACGCTTGACCGCATCAGTATCCCGGGATGTCGAAAAGAGAATCTCCCGCTCAGCAGGAGTCAAAATCTCAACCACTCGATCCATATCCAGATAGATGCCTGCACCCAAATGCTCTTGACCTTTGAGCATGGCATGAACGTTGTGATAGGTTGTGGGAGCTAGGGTAAGACCGAGTGACACAAGACCAGAGATTGCCACACGATCAACAAGGCCTCGAAGACTCTGTCCGCAACCTTTGTTGGCCGAAGACTCGCCTCGAACATCAGAGACTAGGCTCATTATGTGAAAGACAAAAAAGAAGTGAAAAAGAATACGAAATCGAGCGCGCGGGATCATGCCATGCCTCCAAGCACCTCAGCGTGGAAGGCAACATCATACCTTCATTCTTTGCAAACTCGATGCCCACCAAAGCGACAGTGGCAGGACACTAAGTGACTGAATTTACTCGTCACGCAAGACTTGCAGAGCGATCAGCGCGCCTCACGCGCCTCTACGAGAGCTCGAATCTCGGTCTCCTCATTAAGACCAAGCCAAGTTCGAGGGCGCATTTCAAGAACTTGTCTGACCAGCTCGGCTCGCATTCGAATCAAAGCTTCATGATCTCGGGCGACTCGGTACTCCCAACCATTCATCTCAAACTCTCGATTGAGAGGGATCTGAAGAGAAATGGCTCCAGGCTTCACATCGGCGCTGTCCATGATAGGCGCTGGAATCGGAATCTGAAGTATCCAGCCTCCGTTTGTTCGACTCAAATCAAACGGAGTCTTCAGCACTCGCTTCATCAGAATGGGGTCCCATTGGTCATTCGCCAACACAAAGGAAGCCCTCGAAAAGCGTTCCCTAGTGAGACGATCCTGCAAAAACTGCTTGGCCAGATTCTCACGAAATAAACCATTTCGCTCGATCACCGGCGCAAGTTTGGCCAAAAACATTCGATCCAAATCGGAAATGACTTGGGGAGCCGCTTCCAGCCTCACAATTAAATCCCGCACAGGCCCGATCATTACGTCACCAGCCAAAATACTCTGCTGCGCTAAACTCAAATCGATTAAACCAATCGTTCTCTCCAGATATCCTATCGCCACTTTTTCATTATCCTCAGAGCGCCATGGATATCGCGTGATCTCCTCCAAATCGCGAATGCGAGCCGACTTCCCGATGTTCGTCGTTAGAGAAAAATACGGCAGCAAAGAAGGAAGCATAGATCCCAGTCGCACAAGAGCAGGCGCATAAATCAAATCAGAAAGCATCCTTTCTTGATCTGATAAACTCAAATCGCTGAGATTCAGAGCCTCATCCGAAAATCGAGCCCTCTTGGGAGGCTCTCTAAACTGAGAACTGGATTTGGTTTTCAGCTCTTGAAAACTCTCCGAAGGATGTGACAGTGGCGTCAAAACAACTTGCGTCCCCGGATAAATCAAACTGGATTGCTTCATCCAAACCAACAGTTCCAAGGTAGGCTTATAAACCTTATTAATATAGGTAAGCACTTCAGCCCCTTCATCGCCAAAGTAAGACTCAAAATTGAAAAGAGAATTCAGACCACCTCTCGGGAAATTCTCCGAAAAAACAATATCGAGCCCAAGAATGCAGCGAGAGAAAAGTCCATCTTGATTCTCAAAGTGTCTGACTAAATCAGTGTAAGGAAGCATCCCGAATCGAGGATCGACCGTTCCATAGTTAGCCTTTGAACCTGAAAATTTCTCACACAAAAGTAAATCAGCAGCAGCCACTCCGACTAACTGCTTTGATGTGACTCGAAGTTGATCGCTCACTCTCTGTACTTCGAACTGTAAAGCTTCCACCTGCTTGGAAACTTGATCCAGTCCCTGCAAAATCGAAATTTGTGCTCCTCTGACGTCGACGAGCATTTTTTGCACCTCGCCGATCATCTGACCGAGGGCCGCCTGCCCTTCTGAGAGCTGTTGAAAGGCTGCCATGACCTCAGCATGCCGAGCACTCGCAGCATCAGATGGTCCACTTCCAAAGATTGAAACCAAGGCGACTCCCATTTGGAGAGGGTCTTGCGACATAACAGCGGAGGCGAGGTGTGTCCCCTTTTTTACAATTTCCATCACCTGATTCACTTTTTCCTGCTTCTGAGGATCCAGTCCAAGAGCGCTCGCAATGACGAGAATCTGCTCTGTTCTCCCAAGATATCGGTTCACTTGGGTCTCGAGATCTAGGCGAGCCTCAGCGATCTTCAACAGCCGAATCCTTTCCTGTCGATCCTCATCAGTCAGCTCCTTCCCAACAAACTGCATTTCCAAGGCAAGTCTCTGCTGTGTGGGAGTCATTTGCCCAAACATCACCTCATTGAGAAAGTCGATACTTCGTTGCTGACTCCGAAGATCGACACCTTGCTGAGAAAGTCTGGCTTGAACATCGAGCAAACCTGATTTCAGCTGCGCCTGAGAGTCTTTAATCTCCTTCAAATCAGTCGCAACTCCCGCAACAAAGTCTTTCAACTCAATCCGCGCCCTGGCCAATGTTACAGCGAGGGTCTCGATAGACTCATTCTGAACTTGGTCCGTCTTGAATTGGTAGCGAGTCGTTTGACTATAGGCCCTCTGGAGTGTTTCGAGCATTCCAGCAGAGATCTCCTCGCGCTGAAGGTCCGACATGCCTGCTCGCGATCTCTTCAGGGATTCATTTTGAGTCTCCAGATACTCAAGAACTTGCCGAGGGTTTAACTGATTCCATTCCGATGCCGACAGTGAATGCTGGCTGATCAATCGAGCTAACAGTGCCTGAAATCGCGCCTCCTCACTGGCTTTGTATTCACCAATGGCCCAGGATCGAGCCTTGTCGAGCGATTCCGCAACTCCGTCAAAAACAACCAGCCCGGGGCCGCTCAAACTACCAGCGTACAAAGCGGCTCCCTTGGCGAGCAAACTCATGGCCACCGCACCACCTTCGACATAGGCAATTTTGCTCATTTCACTCTCATACGTTTTCTTGAATTGTTTGAGGGCTGAGTCCAGATTCTTTGATCTCTCCTCCGGAGTCATTGCACTGACAACATTGGAATGAGCGGCCAAAAAGTGTCGAATCGAAAGCGGAAGGTCCGCTTGATCTGACGGCGAAAAAACAACCATAGATGCCAACCAAGTATGAACGAAATGAATCACTACCAGTCCCCTTTCATAATTTTTTCTCTCAAACACATTCTTAACTCACTCATCCGAGAATCACCTACAAGCTCGAAATTCAATCGCTGAATCTGATTAGATCGTGCAAATCTAAACTGAGTAAGTTTCAGGTTGATGTAGTTGACGGTATTCACCGCGCGAAGCTGAGCAGCTTCAGAAGTCTTTCGAGCAACCACCTGTTTA
>JBEIHI010000119.1:0-6927 GCA_040381435.1 Bacteriovoracaceae bacterium
AACTGGAAGATGAATCTTCTCAACCTCGGAAAACGCTAGCTCTTGTCCGCGACAGAACTCTCGAAACCAATGGAAGGTCACATGAGAGTTGATCAAAGGATCTCTCGCTCGGTCAGCAAGAATCTCCTGATCCTTGGTTAAGTAGGGACCTGTGAGCTCTCGCTTATTTTTCAATCGAATATTGGGGAGCAATGAAGCCACAACGCGAAGAAAGTAGAGCTTCATCGGATCAAAGCGATCTAGCCCCAGCAGAGGACCAGAGAGAATCAAACTTGCCATAGAGTGAGCCGCTGAGAATGTTTCAATAAAGCGAATCGCCACCAGGCCGCCCAGACTATGTCCGAAGAGATGAATGGGTCGCTTTGCAGATCGCCTCCCAATTTCTCGTAAGAAATGCTCGACCGATAAAACATAATCCGAAAAATCATCAATGTTATTGCGAGCCCCCTCGCTCATTCCATGTCCGGGCAAATCAATCCAGTAGACATCCCAACCCTGGGAATTCAAATAGCGAGCAAAGTGAGCGTACCTTCCACTATGCTCTGAGTAGCCGTGGACTCCCACGAATGTGCCCTTCGGATTGGATACGAGCCAGTGCCGGCCGTGAATCTTCCAACCCCGAGGCCCATCAACAAAGAGCGACTGCTCATGGGAAGCCCCCTGCGACACCGCGGTCAATGGCTTTTCTCCTGACCAGCAAAATAGGGTCTCAGAATTTCAGGCACTGTCACTGACCCATCTCGGTTCTGATAGTTCTCAAGAATGGCAATGAGCGTTCGCCCCACCGCCAGCCCGCTTCCGTTTAAGGTATGAACAAATCGCGTCTTTCCGTCTGTATCTTTGAATCGAGTATTCATCCGACGAGCTTGAAAATCCCCGCAGTTACTGACCGATGAAATCTCTCGATAAGACTTCTGCGACGGCAGCCACACTTCAAGATCGTAGGTCTTGCGAGACGCAAATCCCATATCTCCTGTGCAGAGGAGCATGGTTCGATAAGGAAGCTTAAGCATCTCTAAAATCGTCTCGGCATCACGGCGCATTTTCTGATGCTCCTGCTCTGAGGTTTCGGGGTGTACGAGCTTCACCAGCTCAACCTTATTGAATTGATGCTGACGGATCAGTCCCTTGAGATCCTTACCGTAACTTCCTGCCTCCGATCGAAAGCAGGGGGTATAGGCAGTGTAACAAAGAGGCAGCTGATCCAACTTCAAAATCTCACCACGATGAAAATTCGTCACAGGAACCTCAGCGGTCGGAATCAGAAAATAATCCGCTCCCTCGATCTTAAACAAATCTTCTTTAAACTTCGGAAGGTTTCCTGTTCCCGTCAAAGATCCTGAATTCACAATAAAAGGTGGTATGACCTCTCGATATCCATGCTTTGAGGACTGAACATCTAACATGAATTGAATGAGCACCCGCTCCAGCTTTGCAGTAAAGCCCTTGGAAATGGAAAAGCGAGATCCCGTGATCTCAGCTGCCTTTTCAAAATCAAACCAGCCCGCCTTCTCACCCAAGACCTCATGTGACAGAGGCTCAAAGTCAAAAGCTCGAGGCTGACCCCACTCATGAGCCTTTTGATTTTGCTCTGCCGATGCTCCATCAGGAACGCTGGCGTCTGGGATATTCGGCAGATGTAAAATCTTCGATTCAAAGTCCTGCTGAAATGCCGAAAGAGCAGTGTCACTGACTTTAATTTTCTCTCCCACGTCTTTTTGAAGCGCGATGTCTGCCGCAGTGTCGAGACCTGCTTTTTTCTTTTGAGCAATGTCTTGTGAAGCCTTATTTCTCGCAGCCAAAAGATCCTCATGCGCTCGAATGAGCTCTTTCCGTCGCTTGAGATCCTCTTCTAACGAACCTTGAACATTCGCAAACGTGGTGCGATTACGTCGCATCCAGCCGGCACAGTAATTCGGCAGATTCTCAGTCAGGTCTTTCAAATCAAACATAAACCCAGATTAACCGCTTATAAAACGGGTTCAAGAATTTATCTGCTAATTGGGCGAGTTGGTAGATTTCCTGAGAAAAAAGACCTCGTCTTGAATCGTCGCAGCCTCTACAGAAGAGGGCTTCAAACTGAGAAACTTCTCAAAACTCTGGAGCGCCGCAGCTTGATTGCCAGTCTCCTTTTGTACAAATCCTAGGAAGTAATAGGCTTCGGCCAATCGAGAGTCCAGTTGAACCGCTTTGCTAAGGGCATCAATAGCTGCTTGGTACCTACCGTCCGAGTTGAACAACTTGCCCAGTTCTAAATAGGCCTCAGCATCTCGAGGTCTCTCACGAATAACTTTTTGATAGTATTGAATGGCCGCAGCTGCATTTCCCTGCTGCTTGAAGCTTTCAGCCAGCCGATTATAAAGCTGAGATCGAAATCTCGCTAAATCCAGAGCCCTTTGAAATGCCTTTGAAGCCTGATCAAATCGGGTTTGCTCCATGAAAATCTCGCCCTGAATCTGCCATGCGATTGCGCTTCGGGCGTTTCGCTTAAGCGTAAAGTCAATGTGCTCCTGCGCGGCGACTCGATCCTGGGCCGTCAGCGCAATTTGCGCAGCCAGCACTCGATACTTTTCTTCCTCGGGGCGCTGTCGAATCAGGAGGGCAACCTCCTTCATGGCCTGATCGGTTCCAGAGATATCGGCCACTTTCTTTCCTGCCTCAGACGAGAAAAGTGCCAGACGAAGATAGATGACCTCTGGAGATCCGCTCTCCCGACGAGATAACTGATTGATCACACTCAGCGCCTCTGCTCCTCGGCCCTGACTGATCAGAACGCTGGCCTCATACTCCATGACGCTGCTGAGATGCGAATGGGATTTCTTCAAAGGTTCAATGATTTGCATTGCATCTCCAAATCGACGATCCGCAATAAGGAATTTCACCTTTGCCAGCTGAGTCTGCGGCGACTGAGGATTCGTCTTCACTCCCAACTCATAAATCTCACGAGCTTGATCAAAGTCGCCCTTATCAAGGAGCAGCTGAACGAGAGGCTCATAGAGCCCCTCAATTCGGTCATTTCGGCGCAAAGCCTCCATGAACTGATCTTCCGCTAGATCACGATCTCCATTCATCAAGGCCAGCTTTGCAAGTGAAGCCAATGCAGCAGAGTAAGCCGGACTCTTGGGCGAGATGTTCTTCAAAAGAAGAGAAGCCTCAGTCCACTCTTTTCTCTCAAGATGGATGTCGACGAGTCCCAAAATCGCGGGCTCATACTTCGGCTCAATCGAGAGGGCCTTACCAAAAGAGACCTTGGCCGGCTCAAACTGTTTGAGCTCCATCTGCACTCGAGCTAGTTGCGTCCAAACCTCTGGCGCTGAAGGATAGCGCTCAGCGGCCTTCGTCAGAAACTGAGAGGCCTCCGAAACGAGTCCCCTCTTACTCATCAATTCCGCGTACTCGACTACGAAGTCTTGTGTCCAAGTCCCTGTCTTAGCAATCGCACCATAGGCAGAAAGAGCATCATCCCATTTTTGAAGTTCAGTGTTGAGCTTTCCGATCTTGGCCAACACTGAAATCGCTCGAGGCTGAACCTCAACCACCCTCTGCCACTCACTGAGAGCCTTCTCTCGCTCTCCTAAGGAGGCATAAAGATCGCCCTGATAAACAGAAAGCTTTTGGATAAGAGCAGGAAACCCCTCCACCTGTCTGGCCAGGGCCTCAACGACCTTGAGTCTTTCCGCTGGATCCGTCTCAAGATTTGAGCGAATCGCGGAATACACTTTTGCAGGCAAATAGCCCGTCTTGGCGAGTGACTCAATGTCCTGTAACGAATCCTGAGCCAATGCAGAGATAAGCTTCACTCGAGGGGAATCTGAAGCCTCCACTTTCCCAAGCCACTTCGCCGCCGACTTTAGATCTCCAAGCTCCACATCCATTTCAGCGAGCATTGCAATGGCTATCACATCAACCGAGTTCGACTTCTGAAGCGCCTTATTGAGAACATCCTTTGCCGACTGAAAGTCACCAATCGCGATGAGCCTCTGAGCTCGGGAGCGCTCGACGACCAAAGTCGCGACAGGATTGGCGCTGTTCTGCGGAATACCTGAGAGTCTCGTCATGGTGTCATCAAACTTTTTCGACCAAACCGATCCGATTCCATACCACCAGCTCAATCGAGCCGCATGATCGAGTATCCGAGAGGATGCCTCGATGTTTTTCACATCTTGAGCAAGAATCGACTCCAAATCGGCAACACCCTTAATCAACTGATCGGGCTGATCAGCCAGCATGGCCTCTTCACTTTGCTGAAAGGTGACTTCAAACTGAGCCAACTGAGTATCCGTCGGGGGCACGTAGGCCTTCACAACAGACCAGCCGTCAAGTTTGTACCCGGCCAGACCGCTCTCCGACTGAAGCGCAAAAAATGCCCATGCCGAAACAGAAATCAAAGGCACCGCAATCAGTAGAATCGCTGCAGCTCGCTTGATTCCAGGGCTCAACCTTAATGGAGATTGTGCAGCAATCTGAGACTGACTGACTTTAATGCTCTTGACGGAAAATACATCCTGAAAATCAGCCGCCGAAATACTCGGCGGTTTTTTGACTTTTGAATTTCCTAGGGAGCTTTCGACTCGATCTTTTTTCTCGCCTTGTCGACGAACATCTGAGGAAAGGCGAAACTCCTGAAGTGCAGCATCGATCGGATCCTCAGCTTTCTGTGAAGGACTCTCCTCGGCCGCCTCTTCCACCTCCTCCAAAATCACTGTCTTATGACCTAGGGATTCCTCCAGGGCTGAATGGAGCTCCGAATCCGGAATCTCGGTGGCCGTCTCAACTCCATCCGCATTGTCAAAAAGCGATATGGCGGACTCAGCCTGAGTCTCTTCTTTCAGAACCTCCGAAAAGAGATCACTGTTCCCTGATCCAGCAAGCACTTGAGTGCGATCCAAAGCGGGCTCTTCGTGCTGATTCAAACTCTGGCGCTGAGAGATCCGCCGAGCAGCACTGAGATCTCCCTCAACTTGAGTCGCCCCACCAAACAAATCAGGCGGAGATTTCTGTCCTTTTAAATGAGATGCAGATGGTGAGGGTTTTTGCTCTGCAGGTGAAGACGACGCTTCATCAAGCTGATCAAAAAGCTTCGCAAGGAGGTCGTCACCCCCATCCCCCGAATTGCCGTTAGAATTCCCCAAGCCCCTCTATCTTATCGCGAGAGCGCCCAAAATCCAATCCGCGTAAAACCCGGGCCAGACGCCTCCAATGAGGGTCAACAAGACACAAACCGCAATCACCAGCCTCAGCGTCAAATATCTGTCACTTAGCGCAACCCAGCGAAGTGCATCCCCCTCCTCCTGTGAGACGAAAATATAAATGAGAAGCCTTAGGTAATAAGCAGCTCCGATGATCGATCCCACGACCGCAACCAAGGCAGCTCCCCAAAAGCCCTGCTCGAGCAGTCCCTGGAAAACCCAAAACTTAACTATGAAGCCCGCGAACGGAGGAATCCCCGCCAGGCCCAACAGACAAACTGCCAAAGCCAAACCAACAACGACACGGCTACGCCCAAGGCCCTTGAGATCTTCCAAGCGAAAAGGCTTCTCTCGATCCTCAAGTAAAGAAATCAAACCGAAACTTCCTAAGCTCATCAAAGTATAGACAACAAGATAAGCCATCAGAGGGAAAACCGATCCCGTTCCTGGTTTAGCAATCAGAAGCGCTAGTCCGACAAACCCTGCATGAGAAATACTTGAGAATGCCAAAAGTCGCTTCAGTGTCTGCTGTTGAAGAGCCGCGATGTTTCCGACCAAGATGCTCAACAAACAGAGTCCTAGCCAAAGAGGAGTCCAAACCGCCGACTCCGCAAACAATCCCCAAAACACTCTCAGGAAAGCTCCAGCCATGGCGACCTTCAAAATAGTTGCCATATAGGCAGTCACAGGAGTCGGCGCACCTTCGTAGACATCCGCCGTATACAAATGGAAGGGAACAAACGCGAGCTTAAAAGCAAAACCTGCCATCATGAATACGATTCCAAATCTAGCAAGCACGCTGAGACTTCCAGAAGAAAGCGCCGCAAAAATCTGATCGTACTGAGTAGCTCCAGTCGCACCGTACACAAAAGCAACCCCGTAGAGAAAAATCACAGTCGCAAAGGCACCAATCAACAAATACTTGATGGCACTTTCCGTCGACTGAACCTCTTTTCGGAAAAAACCGCAGAGACAGTAGATCCCAATCGAAAGAATCTCCAAACCTAGAAACAAACTCGTCAGATCTTTTGCGGAAACCAAAACGCCCGCACCAAATCCGGAGAGGATGAGACAAATCAGGAACTCCGGCAGCTGCTCATAGCCATCCTGGAAAATCCCTTTCGTTGAAGAGAGGCCCGGCACCATCATGAGAACGACAGACAAAACAATCAATTGGGTCAAAATATTGAAGGACTGAGAAATGGGATCCCAGGCGACTGTTCCGACAAACAAGGAAGCCGCTGCGCTTGAATCAAAACTGGCGACGGAAAATCCAATCATTCCAAGCAACCCCGCTAGGCTGAGGCCGAGTGCTAGCTTCGGCCGAGGATTGATAATCTGAACCACCAAAAGAACAATAGCCAAGACAGGCCAGAGCAAAAGCGGCATCGCTAGTTGGGAATCATTAACAATCGTTTCAAGAATACTATCGTTCATGCATCACCTAAATTGAGTTGGGATGGTTGTGAAAATGGTCGCAGTTGTTTCCCGAATGGAACTCAAAATCCACTCTGGATAAATCCCGATCCAAAAAACCAAAACAATCAATGGAGAGTAAATCAACCACTCCTTGATGGTGAGGTCCGTCATTGTTTCTGTTTCGTGTGAACTTGGTTTTCCGTAGAGCAGCTTCTGCGCCAGGTGCAACATATAAACCGCTCCAAGGACTACGCCCGTGCCCGCGGCCACAACCCAAAACACACCACCGACTTTGGACTGAAAGCTGCCGAGAAGAATC
>JBEIHI010000120.1:0-6790 GCA_040381435.1 Bacteriovoracaceae bacterium
ACTTCATTGTCGCTCAGAGATTTGAGTCGTCGCACAAAGCCCTTTTCCAGAAGCTGATCCGCCGCCATTGCGCTTGGTAGAAGAAATCCGACAAGCGCTCGATCCGAACCCTCACCAATTTTGCTCAAGATAGAATCTGCTGCCGACTGAGGAGTGTCAGCACGAATGGGCTTTTGACATTTGGGGCAGTGGGTTTGTCCAAGTTTGGCAAAGAGAAGTCGAAGGTAGTCGTAAACTTCCGTCTGAGTCCCCACGGTTGAGCGCGAATTTCTGACGGGGTTTGTTTGTTGCAGGGCGATGGAGGGTGCGATGTTCTCAATGGAATCGACGTCAGGCTTTGGAATGCGCTCAAAAAATTGACGAGCATAGGTGCTGAGTGATTCGACATATCGCCGATAGCCCTCTGCATAAAGAGTATCAAAAGCAAGAGAGGATTTTCCTGAGCCGCTGGGCCCGGTGATGCACACCATCTTCTCAAGCGGAAGATCAAAGCTCAGGTTCTTCAGATTATTCTGCCGAGCCCCAGTGATTTTGATGCTTGTTGGAAAGAGTTGATGCTTTGACACGGACTGAGGCTAGCTCAAAACCTTGCCCTCGACTAGTCGTGACTCGCCGCCGTGAGGGGTAAAAAGTCTTATAATAAAGCCTAGATATGACCACTTTCGACACGCTTTTGCATACTCTGTATGTTTTGCTGGGTCTCGCTGGAGCTGGCTCGGCGGGATATTTTTTGGTGAAGATCATTTTGCCCGATCAAGCTTTGCTCGCTGCTCAACAGCGGCTGGGTTTGGAGAGCGCTGTTCGAAATTACAAGCACTATAGCCTCAAAATGCTGTCGCCGATTTACCGGGGACTTGTTCCCAGGATCCAACAAATGAAAATGCCGCGCTGGCGATCTGATATGAAACGAAAGTTCGTGGCCGCTGGGGTGGATGATCAGTTCGATCCCGATGAATTCATGGGGCTTAAGTTTGTTTCCTCGGCAATCTTTTTGCTGCTCGCGTTTTCCTTTGTGCTCCAGTTGGGCAAGGAGATGAATTTGTTTTATGTCTCACTGAGTCTGCTGGTTGGATTTTATGCCCCTGATTTTGTGATTTACGACATTACGAGTCGGCGAAAGAAAGCCATTCTCCGCCAGCTTCCAGATATGATGGACTTGATGACCCTGTCGGTCGAAGCGGGCTTGGACTTTATGGCCGCTATTGGAAGAGTGGTCGCCTACGCCAAAGACGGTCCCCTCAAAGATGAGTTTAACCAAATGCTTAAAGAGCTGCAGCTTGGGGTTGTGCGAGCAGACGCGCTTAGAAATATGGCCGATCGAGTTCAGCTTTCGGAGCTTTCCTCGTTTGCGACGATTTTGATTCAGGCCGATCAAATGGGGGCCAGCATTGGCCCCGTGTTGAGGTCTCAATCAGACCTACTTCGCATGATGAGATTCCAGCGGGCTGAGCGAGAGGGCGCCAAAGCCACACAGAAACTTTTGATCCCGCTTGTTGTTTGCATCTTGCCATCTGTCTTTATTGTGATCATTGGTCCGATGATCTGCGACATCTATTACAACCAACCCTGGTTGAGAAATGTGTTTGGGGGCTAGTGGTGAAATTGCGTCGCACTGGTCAAACGATCGCATCGAACACGGAGTGGATGCGAAGCCCTGCGGAAAATGCGAGGGGTCTGCTGAAGTTTGATCGTGCGCCTTCTTCTTATGCGGCCATTTTTGTTCTGAGCTTCTTTGGGGTGCTTCCGATTGTGCACACTTTTGGAATGCGATTTCCAATTGATGTGGTCTTTTGTGATTCGAAACAGCGAATTGTTTTTCTCGAGCGGGAAGTCTCGCCTGGACGATTCGTGATTCCCTGGAAGTTTTTACTCGGAGGTTGTCGATATCTTGTGGAATTTTCCGCCGCTGAGACTTCGCAGTTGTTGGTGGGCGATGAGCTCGACTGGGGGTCTGTATGAGGCTGAGATGCACTCAGGGCCCGCTCCTTGGTGAGAAGATCGAGCTCAGTGAAAACAGTGTTTTGATTTTGGGAAGAGAGCCCGGTGAGGGAGACTATGAATCTTTTCTACTGGATTCGAAGTCAGTTTCCAGAAAGCACTGCGAGATTCGTTTTGAGAAAGGTCGATGTCGAATCAAGGATCTGAAAAGCTCAAATGGATTTAGACTCAATCGGCAAAAGGTTCTCGATGGCTATTTGAAAAAAGGGGATGTGCTTCAAATTGGAGAGTTTACGTTCCAGGTTGAAGTGGATGAGCTTGAGATTCAAGAAGAGCCAACTCCTTTGCACACTCAGAAGTCGTCGCGCTCGAGAGTCTCAGTCACAACCCATCCCCCGGGAACGCAGTCGCGAACGGAATCTTTGGTTGCGCTCAAAGATCGAGCTCAAGAAGCGGGCTTAAGGCTTTGGACCAAATTTAACCGTCTGGATTTTCTTGTGCGAATGGCGATTGTTTTGGGCCTTAGTGCGTTGATATCAAATTGGATTTTGTCTTTTGCGTTGATTCAAGAAGCGAGACACAAGCTCGTTGATCAATCGGTGGATCTGGGATTTCAGGCGATCAAGATTCTTGTGGATCGAAATCGAAACTCTCTTGCCGCTGATTCCTCAATCTCCTTGGACTGCAGTTCCGTACGAGATGTTCCGGGAGTGCAAAAAGCTTTTGTCATCAGTCGAGACGGGGCGACACTCTGTCCGGTGGGAGGAGCGAGTTTTGAAGACGGTCTTTTTGAAGCGGTCAAAGAGCGCAAAGAAACACTGACGAATGGATGTTTGGATCGGCTCCTCAATCAGGGTTTGAGTTCGTGTGAAATCATGGGCCCCGTTTTTGATTGGGATCAGACAAAACTCTCACCTCAGGTGGTTGGCTATGTTCGGCTTGAATTTTCTCCTGAGCGAGCGTTTGCGGCTTTGCAAAATTTGCAGGGTTTGGGCTCGAAGACGCTCATTTTTAGTCTCCTTTTAATGGCCGCTGTTTGGTGGATTCTACGGCTTTGGCTGCATAGAGGAGTATCAGGCGGGGCTGAGAACGTCCATGTGGTCACTACGGGCAGCTCTCAACGGGTTGAAAGGATTGAATTTTTTGCAAGCCTCGACCCCCTCATCGAGGAGATCAATCAGCTGATAGCCAAGTCAATTCAAGGGGTTGCATCGAGTTCAGCAACTGCTGAATCAGAGGCAAGCTTTTTGCAGACTCTTCTACAACAGATACTGTTATTGGAGGAAAGAGCTGTCTTGGTAGTTGATCATGAGAACCAATTTATTGCTGCCTCGACCTCTTTGAGCACGGTGATTCCCATCGATGTGAGTCAGGAAAAAGCTCATATCGCTGACATCGTGGCCGATACACATCTGCAAGGAGAGCTTGTTTCGTTCTTAAACGATTTAAGCTCAAGCGATTCTGTGATGGATCGCGCTTTGTCGATGTCAGATCGAGTTCTTCAGGTTCGCGGAATGCCGCTGTTTCTGAAGAATCAACATGTCGCTAATCTTTTGTTGTTTTAGCGACGGACTCCCTAGCAGATATCACAAACGTGTGGAGGACAGCTTTTGGAAGCTGCATCAAACAAAACTCTTTATCAAACCAAGGTGGCCGCAGAGCTGTGGATTAACCTTGGCGGAAAAGAGTACCTCCTTGTGGGTAAGACAATTCGTCTTGGCCGAGCAGCTGACAATGACATCGTCCTCGAAGATAAAAGCATTTCTCGCTACCATGCGGTGATCTCGATTGGGACTGATCAGGTTGTTTTGGAGGATCTTAAGAGTCGAAATGGCATCCGCGTTTCGGGCTCAAAAGTTCGTCGATCCGAGCTCAAAGACGGAGATGAGATTCAGATTGGAGATCTTCGAGGCATCTTCTTTCAAAAGACCAAATCACCATCTCTTGGGCTTAAGAAGCTCAATGTGAATCCTGATGAAATCAAAAAAGGTCTTGGGGAAATCAAAAATCGATTCGACGCGCTCGATAAAAAGAAAAAGATTTTTGTTCTTGCTGCCATTCCGGTGTTTTTTATTTTTCTTCTTTCGATTTTCTCTGCGGGAAGCGGAACTCAAGATGGAGCGGGCCAACAAGTGGCACAAGATCCTTTGATTCAGCCCGGCCAAGCGGACAGACGACTTTTTGAAAAGTGTCAGGAGCTTGAGGATCTTGGAAACTTTAGGCTCGCAACGCGATGTTTTAAAGAGTTGCCACGAACGATGGATGTGCATGCTGCACTGACAAGAGTTCAAAAGCGTCAGGAAATCGAAACTCAGAAGCGCTTTGATGAGGCAAAGAGAGCTTTTGACAACTACTATTTCGATGTCGCCATTCAAAAGTGGCAGGAAGTTTTGCTGGTTGCGGATGATAACTCACTTTTGTTTTCAGAGGCGATTCGGGGAATCCAAGAGGCAGAGGCCAGAATGAGGCAGAGATAAAATGTCGAATCATGATTCATTTTTAAAAATGATTGGCCTCAACGACTCGGCTCAGCCCGAAGCGAAGGAAAGTGACTTTCAAGAGCATGAAGCTCACGAAGAGGTTTCTCAGGAAACTCAGTCAGAGACCGAATGGGAAATGAGTGCCGCTCAGCCTCTGATCGCAGAAGACAGGGCTGAGCCTGCCGCTGAGTGGGACGATTCGCAAAAAGTGAGTGAGCCTGTGGAGACAGAGTCAGCATCTCCTGAAGTGTCCGAATGGTCTGCCCCCTCTGTTTCTGAGGCTGGGGAGCTGAATGCCGAGTTTCACGAGCGAATCACGCGCACCGAACGCAGCCAAAAATCTCTTGTCATCGACAAAACAGAAATTGTTACAGCACACGACAAGACAGCTCTTTATACCAAAGAAGAAGCAGAAGCCGTTGAGGCTGAACCGATTCGTGGACTTACTTTTACAGGGACTCGCCAAACTCAGGAAACACTTCCCTACGATTACAATCCCTCATCGTCCTCGATTTCAAGAATTTCGGCTGCTCGCACCTCTGCCATTGGTGCAGGCGAGGGAACGGCTCACTTTGATTACAGCAAGCAAGAAGGTGGGCATCGAATTGTGGTCCTTGGCGGAAATGTGAATGCTCAAGCCTTTCACTTGAATCAGCTTCCCCTTCGATTTGGCCGTGAGCCTCAGAATGAAGTTATCTTAGATGATGCGAATGCATCGCGCTTTCATGCAGAGATTCGAGAGGGTGCTGAGGGCCTCGTTGTTGTCGACCTCGGTAGTACGAATGGCGTGAAGGTCAACGGCGCTCTAGTTTCTGAGCACCCGCTTCGTTGCCATGATATTGTACAGATCGGTGACTGTTTGTTTGAATTCTTAGATGCCGGCGTTCTGTCCAAAGGTGAGCCGCTTAAGGCTGTTGTTTCGGAAAGTAAGAGCGGTGTTTTTAGGCCCACTCCTCGAAAGAAAAGGCTCCTTTGGGTGGCGGCCTCTGTCGCAGGTGTTTTGATTTTGGGCGTTGCTGTCCTTTCTCGCTCTTCTTCTGTCCAAGATCTCGCCAAACAAAAAGCTGTGGAAGTGGCGATGAATGTGGCGACTCGAGAGATTGAAGCGCTTCGCTCGATGATGGAGACGACCTATCAGATGGGCATCGAAAAGATTGAGGCTCAGGAAGTAAAAAAGGCCTTCCTAGAAAGATTTGAAGCTAAAGGTTTGTTCGCGATGGCTCCGGGATCCAAAGAGCAAGTCGAGAGGCTTCCGGCCCCCGTGATTCACTTGCTCGTCATGGAGCCGGATCTTTATGCGCAGATTGCAGCTGAAGGTTCTTCGAAAGAGGCCTTTGTGAACGTTCTAACAACTCGGATCAATGCGCTGATTGATGCCAAGAATTTTCCTCAAGCTCTCAGGGTGGCTGAGGTTTTGTTGGCCATCAGTGAGGGCGATCAGCGAATCAAAGATGCTTATGAGAAGCTCAGACTTCTCGTGGATCGAATGCAGCCTGCTGGATCCGCACCTTCAGCTAACGTCAGTGCGCTGGAGCAGGAGTTCTATGCGCTGATGGAGGAGCATGAAAATCGAGCGATTCGCTTGATTGATGAAGGTAAGACTGAAGAAGCTGTTCGGTTTTCGGATATCGTGATTGAAAATATCTCGAAGCTTGGCCAAGACGATCCTCGATATGCTCGAGTGACTCAAGAAGAGACGACTCGATGGTCCGAGCGGCGCGACAAGCTCAAAGACAAGTTAGAGCAAAAGGCTGTCTCCCAGAAGCGCGCGCGAAGCACTCAGGCTGATGGGGAGGATCTCTACGAGCGAATTCAGGATGCTTTTGATGCAAATCAGTTTGGTGAGGCGAAGAAACTCGTTGAAAAGTTTGCTGAGGACTTTTCGGAGCATGAGCGAGCGGAGGAAGTTTTGAATCTGAGTTCTCAGATGGATCAGATGATTGTGCGATCTTTTGAAGCCACCCAGTCATCTGTGAAGACGCTCATGGAGACAGAAAGTTATGAGACAGCATGGAAAGAGCTCTATCGATTTAAGGAGCTCATGCCGCCGTATCCTCCTGCTGATAAGCTAAAAACCGAGCTGGCCAAAGTGGCGGGCTCAAAGGCTTCTCAGTTCTACAATCAAGCTCGCGTCTTTGAATTTGAAGCGGATGATCTGGTGGCAGCTGAGCAGTATTATAAAAAGACGCTAGAGTTTGCGGATCCTGAATCGGAGCTTTTTCAAAAGGCGAAGCGGCGTTTTGAAGATGTTAAACGAAAGGGCATTCGCTAGTTTGGCTTTCACCGCCGAATGCACAGAAACTATGCAATGGCTTGCATAGTGAGTCGTGTTGAGTGGTCGTGTCGGCCTACCCACGATCTAACCCCCAGGA
>JBEIHI010000121.1:0-6743 GCA_040381435.1 Bacteriovoracaceae bacterium
AGGCTTCCCTCGTTTGTCGCGCTTTTTATGCGCATAGCCGAGCCCCTTGAGAACGGCGCTCACGACCATGAGAGCCAGAGGCAAAGGCATGCTCATTCCTTGGTTATGAAGCAACTTCAAAACTTCCCGCAGATTTACACCGTCGAGATATTCGAGAACCAAAACCAATTTGTTTCCGATCTCTTCGAACTGATAAGCCTTCACAATGTTGGGATGATTCAATTGAAATGTAATCTCCGCCTCACGAATGAATAAATCGCGAAAGACTTTGTTCTCCTCGTGTTCCTGCAGGATGGTCTTTAAGGCTACAGGCCGACCTCGATCATCTAAGGATCGAACGACCTCTCCCATACCTCCCTGAGCCAAGCGCTCAGCAAGTCGAAAATGACCTAGCTTTCGGTATTCCAAACCCAACTCCCCTAGAACCTCTTATTATACCCAGTTTTGATCTTTGTGGGCCTGAGATAAACAATTGAAATTACTTATATTTCTAAAGTTTTTCACTTGTCGACTTAACGTGAAACCAGTGCACCATGACAAATCCCAAAAAAGCATTATTTTATGATGCAAAGGAGTTCTTCAATGAAGATCGCAAAAAGAGTTTTTCTATTTATGGCCGTGAACCTTTTGGTCATGGCAACCATTTCCATTTTGGTTTCAGTCCTCGGACTCAATCAATTTCTGTCTTCCAAGGGAATCGACTACGGAACTCTCGCCCTCTTCTGTCTCGTCTGGGGCATGGGCGCTTCGTTTATATCTCTGATGTTTTCGAAGACCTTTGCCAAAATGGGCATGGGCGTTCAGATCATTCCCCCTGATACTCAAGACCCAGAGCTGAGAAGTTTAGTAGAAACCGTTCATCAGCTGTCGGATCGAGCTGGGCTCACCAAAATGCCCGAGGTCGGAATCTATGATTCTCCTGAAGTCAATGCCTTCGCCACTGGCCCCTCTTCATCCAACTCTCTGGTCGCGGTTTCCACAGGACTACTTCGATCGATGAATCGACAGCAGGCTCACGCTGTTTTGGCTCACGAGGTTTCGCACGTGGCCAACGGTGATATGGTGACTCTTGCTTTGATTCAAGGCGTGGTGAATGCGTTTGTGATGTTCCTGTCGCGAATCATTGCTTGGGCGGTTGCTCAAAATGTCCGAGAAGATGCCCGAAATGCCGTCTATTTCATTGTGACGATCGTCTTAGACATTGCCCTTACTCTGCTGGGATCGATGGTGGTTGCTTATTTCTCAAGAGCTCGGGAGTACCGAGCGGATGCAGGAGCGGCTGAGATTAATGGCAAAGAGGGAATGATTTCCGCATTGCAAGCACTTCAAAGAATTCATCAGCCTGTCACTCATGACAGATATGAAATGATGAAGATCTCAGGCGGATCCGGTGGACTCATGGCGTTGCTGGCCTCGCATCCTCCACTTGAAAAGAGAATTCAAGCTCTTCAAGAAAGAGCGTAAAGAGACCACTAATACTTAACGGCGCTTTCGAGCGCCGTCTTTTTTGAGCTTCATCTTAACCGAGGCCTTGCTGTTGATAGGAAGACGCGGGATCTTCTGTGGGTTAAGAGAATTCATCTTTTCTGATCCGACTCTGAGGACAGCAGGAAGAGCCTGTGCCTTATCCACTTTGACCTCTGACCCGCTTGTCAGCTCAAAAGAGAAAGATCCCTATCGCTCCGTACGAAGAGCTCTCACTTCATTAATAGATATTTTCTGGTTACCCACGAAGAAACTTTGATTCGTATGGCTCCATTTTTGATCACGCAGGTCCACAAAACGAGGCGCGAACAAGAGCACACCATTGATCAAGATCAAGCTGAACAAAACGGAAATCTTGAGGACGAATCGATTTCGATAGGAGTTGCGCGAATGCTTCTCCTTTCGCAACTCGCGCCACCTTCGCCCGCACCGATAGATGAAGAGGAGCCTGCGCAAATCCACCAGGAAGAGAAAATGAAACATCGATCAACTCGCCCAGCCTCCTTGGCTCCTCTGATCGAACGAAAAGACCGCCGACAGAGATGTTCTCAATATAGCTTTTGGCGAAATGCTCTCCCGACTGAAAATGGAGTTCAATCGACTTGCCACTCAGATCAGTGCGACCGTGCTCTCTCTCCTTGAGGCTCTTCTCAGGAGGCGATTCTGAATCCACCGGCCACTGATAACCCTCAGAAGAAAGGTCCTCTATGGCTTTCGCCTCTTCGATCACCTGATCAATAAGGTCTCTAGATTTCCTGAAATCAGAACTCAACCCGGTATCCCCTAATTAGGAAAGTTATCCATTTTCACAAAGAAGCGTCTCTGAACGCGAATCAGTCCATCGGTTTCGGCATCTGCAGTGAATGGATTATCAGAGAGCTCCGAAGCTCCCTCGAGCGTTCGACTACTCTTCAAAACAAACCATGGCAAGATCCCCCGAATATCTTCAACGCCATTGTTTGCTGCATCCGATGTCAATGCCATTGATCGCTGATGCTGAATGGAAGCGGTGGGAAGTATAGTCACCGGCCAAAGCTGAAGGCTCTCGATTCCTGTCAGATAGAGTTCCCTCGAGCCCTGACCAAAGCGGCTCGACTCCGTTGGAGAAATTTCACGGCGCAGAATGGATTGCTCATCCACCTTGAGTGCGTACTCTTCTAGCTTGATCGGAAAAACTCTCGCAGCATTCGTGAATCCCCCCAAACCTAGACCGCTTTTGATTCCTCCACGGGCCTTGGATGCGGATCTGCAGAGGCAACTAAAAAGGGATGTGGATTTGGTTACGAACTCTGGGACACCTCTTCAAACATGGGCACAATCAAACTCTTTGGTAGCTTGACGGAGTATCGTGGTCAGACCCTTGGACGAACAACATCTCCGGCAACGGGTTATTCCCGACGATTCACTTACGACAATCGATTTCTAGAGGATTTAGTTCCCTTGGGATTTCCGATTTCTAATCGGCTTCAATCATTTCCCACCTTTGAAGTCTTTAGAACCCTTCGATTGGGTGAAAATGAATAATCACTGAGATTTCAAAACTGAGTGAGATCATCCGATCGATCTTTTCCAATCTTCATGAGGAGATCGCGGCCGATCCTGACAGAATCGAGCGGATTCCAGGAAAAAAAATTACGTCGAGTGGAGTAGCCAAGATCATGCATTCGTTTGACCGAAGCCACGAGAAAAGGCCAAGCTAACAGCAAAACATAAACTGCCGACACCGCGATTGTCTTCAATTGCAGCTCACCATGCATGAAGCCTTCAGGGGATCGAAAGCCCAAGACAATCACGGCGAGATAAAGAGCCGTAAGAGCCGGCGCTAGAAGAAATCCGTAGATTGCCAAAAAGATACGATACTGATGTCGATTGATAGCCCCGCTGGGATTGAACAAAAACTCAGCTAAAAAGTGAAACACCTCTTTGATTATAACTCAGGTTGACTAAGTCTGCTTAGAGCTTCGCTTTTTCTGCTTTCGTCGGCGCTTAGCCTGCTCTTCAAGGCCGCGCTCAGCATCCTGTCGAAGCCCCTCAAGATAGTCGACGATCCCATCATGAAGCGTCTCGCCCGACTCAAAAATCTCCCCAATCATTGCGATAGTCTCTTTGAATTTGTTCATCGAGAACAACACGCCTGCCAATTCCACACCTGAACCGATATTCGTGTGGTCGATCTTCCACGCCTTGCGTAGCTGCTTTTCCCCTTCGTGCAAATTGCCCGTAAAAATATAGGTTCGACCCAACTCTTCGAGATAAATTGAATTCTTGGGTTCATTTTTCACAGCCCGCTGGAACTCCTCGATCGCACGCCGCCAATTCTCCTGCGTCTGATAAACCATCCCGAGAAGATAGTAATAATGGGCAAAATCACCATCCAAGGTGATCGCTCGATTGAGATACTCAATCGCTTTTGAATAATCCTCATTGAAGAGGTGAATATCCCCGAGATAGGCGTAGCAATCCGCCTTCATTGAGGTTTCAAGAAACTTACCGTGCTGTTTGATCAGTCGCTCAAAGTATTTCAGCGCCTTTTCAAAATTTCCGCGCTCATAAAAAATTTCCGCCGCCTGAAAGAGCCATGTGTAATAACGTCCTCGATCAACCTTTTTCACTCGCCAAACTCCTTCAAAAACTCCGCCAGACCAAGAGGGCCTTCTACAACTCGTCGACTCAGCGCCCTGATCTCATCTCGAGCATGGGACATTGCCACTCCGATGTCAGCAAATTGTATCATCTCTTGATCGTTCCCATCATCCCCTACAGCAATCACTCGACCCAACCCCAATTGATCGCGAATCCAACAGGCTGCAGCCCATTTCGAGTGCTGCTCCTCAAAAATTTCTAGAGCACAAAACTCCGAGTATCCTAAATTCTCAACGAGTACGGCCTTAAAGCCCTGAGGAAGAATTCCCTGAATCTTCGATCGCAGGTCTCTCATTTCCTCATGTCGTCCCAGCGACGCAACCTCAAGCAACGGGGTCTCATGCATCGATGAAATCTGAGATGAGCTCTTCAAAATCATCGACTTTTGAAAAGGTCTTCGTTGCAGACTTTGAACCGACTTGAATCTCTCCAAAACTTCCTCAGTGTATGCATAGTCAAAGGAGAATCGATGGCCATCAGCCACAAAGAAAACAGGATATCCACAGGACTCGATGAACTGCGCAATCTCCAAAGCTCGATCATGTTTAAGATGAGCCGAAAAGACAGTCTCTTCCCGATCATTTTTGATCACGAGCCCATTGTGAACAATCACAAACGGCAACCGGGGAAGAACTTGAGTATCAATCAATGCAGCTCGATAACGCCTACCGGTTGCAATCACGACGGAAGAAAACTTAGAAATTCTTTGGATCTCAGTCTGAAGACTGAGCGGAATCCCTCTACCACCCTCAGGCAGATTGTGCACAAGAGTTCCGTCTAGATCAAAAACAAAGAGGTCCTTAGACAATCCGCCCACCAATCACGACCCGAGAAATCGAGGCAGAGCCAAAATGATAGTACAAACTTTCAAAGCCCACTGAGTCGAGCTCAACAAAGTCCGCTCGCATCCCCTTTTCAAGGCGCCCTCGATCGTTGAGTCCGAGAGCCATGGCCGAGCCGAGGGTCTGGGACCACAGGACTTCATCCAAAGTCATGTTCATATGAACGGCAGCAAAGCTTCCAATCAAAGGAAAATTCAAAGTCGGACATGTTCCGGGATTAAAATCAGAGCCCAAAGCCACAGGTACTCCAGCGTCGATCAAATCTCGAGCTGGAGCGTATTGCTTCTCTCGCAGAAAAAATGTTGTGCCAGGCAAAAGAACGGGTACCACCGAAGCTCGCTTGAGAGCCGAGATATCCTCTCGACTGAGATACATCAAATGATCTGCCGAAACGGCTTGGGTCCGTACGGCAGCCTTCACGCCACCTGTTCGACCAAACTCATGAGCATGAACCTTTGGCCGTAAGCCATATCTCTTTCCAGCCTGTAACAAGCGAACAGTGTCCTGTTCGGAGAAATATCCCTTCTCACAAAAGACATCCTGAAACTGCGCTCGACCTCTCACTCTTGGAAGCAAGGATTCAATAATCCAATCCACGTATGAACCATAACTGTCAAACTCAGGTGGCAATGCATGAGCTGCCATGAATGTGGTCAAAACACTTTGAGGACCATGCTTCTTGAGCCGGGCGATCACATCGAGCAGCTTCAATTCACTCTCAAGACTCAACCCATAACCTGTTTTGATCTCGAGAGTCGTGACACCAAATCCGAGAGCTTTGCGCATTCGTTTCTGAGCCTGATCAAACAAGTCACCGGCTGAGAGCGCGCGAGTCGCCTTCATAGTCGATTTGATTCCACCGCCCGCTTTTGCAATGTCTTGATAACTCATTCCCGAAAGGCGCAAATTCCACTCTGAGGAGCGATCTCCACCGAAGACCAAATGCGTGTGGCAATCGACCAGGCCGGGGATCACCGTTTTCAAACGAACGGCTTTTTTCGAGGCAGAAGACAAAGAAGCCCGAGAAACTTTCTCGATGTCGACGATCGTACCTTTTTTGACTGATATCTTGACGGCAGACTGCTTGCGAAGAGAGCCTCGCAAGTGCGGGCTTACGAACTCATCTGCATAGAAGGTTTGTAAACCCGCTCTCATCAAAACTGAATTTATTACTTAAGAAGCATGGAGAAAAGCTTTTTACCTTCTCCATCAACTCTTAAAAACTCGACGCCGTAGCCAGGCCGGAACATCTTGGCCTCCACTGAGGCTTCACGAGTCATTCGAGCCACCCGACCTTCAGCAGAAAAAACCGTGGGAGAGGAACAGAATTTGATATTCATTCGAACTGTCGTTCCAACAGCCAGCGGAACTTGTTTGGGGTTTGCGACAAGAAAGATGCCCCCCTCAGAAATATCTCGATTTCGACAACCGATGACTTTGCCATCAGACGATTTAAACTTAACCAAAGCATCTATCTTTCGACGTTGATGCTTTCTTTTCCATGGTCCAAGAGCTTCACCCGTATCCGCTGCCATATGGCCTCCTCCCAAAACAGACCCCTTAGGTCTCTTACTAAGTTTTTTCACCCTTAAGCCCAACGGACAAAAAGATGCCGCAATGCGCAAAACGCACTTCAAATACCTAATCACCATGCCGCGAGCAGTTCGTGAAATTGACCTGCTCTATCTACCCTTGCGCTGTTTCCTCATCACACTCCAAACATCGCTTCAAACCGCTCGCGACGCTCTTCTCTGCATAATGACTGAAACAAAC
>JBEIHI010000122.1:0-6694 GCA_040381435.1 Bacteriovoracaceae bacterium
TCAAGGACTGCCTCCAGATGAGTGTCGAGATCTTTGAGATCACGCACCTCGTCGTTTGTTGTTTTTTCAGCGAGGTCATCGGCCCATCTCAAAAAAGCATAAACTTCCTCAACTCTTTTGAGGACTCGCGCTGGAAAAAAGTAACTCGCAAAGGAAAATGTTTTCGACTCTCGCTTGAACACCTCGGAGTCTTTACGCTTCATGAGCAACCCCTAGCTGGCCTCGACCAATCGATCGAGAACTTTACTCGAAGACAAAACGCCTGGAATCCCTGCACCTGGATGAGTTCCTGCACCGACAAAATACAAATTCTCAAAATCCTCGCTCTTGTTGTGGAACCGAAAATAAGCCGATTGCGAAAATCTCGGGGCAATGGAAAATCCCGTTCCAAAGGGCGCATTGTAATCACTCTTAAACTCACGAGGTGTTAGCACTCTTTCAGTGACAAGATGTTGTCTCAATCCTGGCAAAAGGGTTTGTTCTAGCCTGTCGTAAATTTTGTTTTTGTATCGCTGCGCTTCAATAGACCAGTCTGTCGTTCCTTGGAGATTGGGAACAGGAGACAGGACATAAAAACAATCACACCCCTCGGGTGCCATGCTGGGATCCGTGGCAGTGGGGCGATGTAAATAGAGCGACATATCGTCCTGAGTCAGAACCTTATTCTTAAAGATATTTTGGAGCAGCTCTTTGTAGGAGTCCCCCATCATAATCGTATGATGCTTCACCTCAGGATACTTCTGCCGAGTTCCAAAGTAGAGCACGACGAGACCCATCGAGTACTCCAGGCGATTCAATCGCCCCGCCGACCATTTGCGATTGAATCCCTGAGGGACGAGCTTTGAGTAAACAAAGGCGGGATCAGCGTTACAAACAAAAGTGTCCGCCTCAAGGCTCTGACCACTTCGAAACACGGCCTTCGAAATCCGCGAATGACCTTCGAAGCGAACGAGTTCGTCGTTCAAACGAATCTCAATCCCCTCTTCGATCATCAACTTCTCAAAAGCTTTCACAAGCGCTCCCGTACCACCCATGACATACGCCACACCCCATTTGCGTTCGAGGTAGTGAATCTGACTATAAATACAAGTCGTATCAAAGGGATTTCCGCCAACGAGCAGCGGCTGAATACTAAAAGCTCGTCGCAAGCGATCATCCCGAAGATGTTTTGAGACAAGTTGGTAGACGCTTCGATGGGCTCCAAGTCTCAGCATATTCGGCACTTCTCGCAGCAATGCGCCAACCTGATGAAACGGCTGATCACTGAGCTTGAGGAAACCTATATCAAAAATTCTTTTACTCTCTTCGAGAAGGCTTTGATAGCCCGCGACATCGTCCGGATTTAACTTTCGGATTTCCTCAAGTGTGTGTTCAACACTTCCGCCGTAGTCAAAGAGACTTCCGTCATTAAAAGTAAATCGATACCAGGGAAAGACCTCGCGAAGCTCGAGATAGTCCTCCATTCGCTTGCCAAAGAGATCGAAGAGCTCCTGAAGCAAAAAGGGCGCGGTGATGACGGTTGGCCCAGCATCAAATGTAAAGCCATCCTGTTTGAAGACGCGAGCTCGGCCACCCAACTGATCGAGCTTATCAGCAATCGTGACATCGAATCCTTTGGCTCGAAGTCTTAGGGCGGCAGAGATCCCCCCTAAACCAGCGCCAATCACGAGTGCACGTTTCATACGGACGTTTTAACAGATGATGCGCAGACCTGCGCAATCAAAAGATCGCAGTGAGCCTCTAAATCAGGATTCACCACTCTCATCTTATGGCGAAAGACTCTCAAATGAGCTTCCACCATCTTGGAGACTGCGGATGGGATGGAATTCTTAGCCATCAAATCAAACAATCGGCCCTCATCGGAGAGTAAACCATCCCAGTTCATCGCAACACCTTGCCCACTAAGTCGCTCAGCAAGCAAAATCAACGGAAGAGACGAGGTGCGATTTTGGATATCTAGCATCAAACCTTCGTTTGAAAGCAAACTCACATCATTGGAAAACTGAAAGGCAAGACCAAGATGATGAAGCGCCTCGGTCATAGGCTGCATCTGCAATGTCTGCCCTCGAGCGAGACAAAGAAGTTGGGGGCCAGCAGCCAGTAAAGAACCTGTCTTAAGAATAGCAATTCGCTCATAAGCGGGACGACTCAAAACACGGCCCAGAGATTGCTGCTCAAGCATTTGCCCATGGATCACCTCACCCACGACTTGATTCAGATGGTTGACCATGGTTTTGGACTGAGAATTTTCGAGTTCAAGCAGAGGGCGATAGGCCAAGGCGGCCAACAAATCGCCAATATTGATGGCTTGATTGAGGCCCACCTCTTTCCAGAGAGTTTGTCGACCTCGGCGCAGCATTTGGTTGTCCTGAATATCATCGTGGCAAAGACTTGCCTCGTGGACCATCTCAACGCTGGTTGCAACAGCTTCACACAGACGATCCTTGGCCTTGAGCGAAAGGCCAACAACACGTGCGAGCTGGCTTCGAAACATTTTTCCGCGGAACAAAGAAGACGTGGCCTCTTCTGGCACGTCGAGAAAAGAAACGTACGCCAGAGCTTTCTGGCGTACGTTTTGAATAAACGAACTAAGATCTGACTCATCTTTCTGTGAGAAGCGAGACCGCTCCGCAGAAAGTAAGCTGTCTTGGTTCTTACGCAATCTTCTTGGAATCCTTTGCGGCCAAGACGTAGATCACGAGACCCCAACCGATTTTGTTAACGGCATCGGCGAAGTTGTAAACGATATTGAGCGCCTCAGGATTCTTGAGGACGTAGCCGATAGGATAGATCGACCAACCGACAAGCGCGAAGAGTCTCAGATAGTTGAAGGCTGACTTCAAAGCAGGACTTGCACTGGCGGTGCTGATCTTGCTGGCTTCACCCATGAACACTTCGTAAAGAACGATGGCCCATCCAGCCATACCGATCCAGAAGCCCATCCAGAAATCCATGATTCCTGCTTCGCCGAGGTATCCGAAAACGAGCATGACGATGGATCCGAGAAGAAGTCTGGTCAAAATGCCAGAGCTAACCTTTTGGACGGCGCCAAGGATCAGATAGAACTCAACGCACATGAGGGGCACAGTGAGTGTCCAATCGATGTACCGAAGTGCGGTTGGGGATACTTGAGCATGCTCCCAAACGCCTCTCATATAATAATAGTGAACGGCCGCAATACCTGTGATCATTGCTGAAACAGTGAGTGACAGACGCCACTTACCTTCAACATTGTTTCTCTCCACGAGGAAGAAAAACGTCGCAGCCATCATGGCCATACTTACGATGAAAAAGGAAAAGCCTGTGTAATCACTCGGATTGAGCAGGCCAGCCTTTAACACTTCAACTGTAGACTCCATTGAGTACCTCCTTAAAATTAGACGATTGCGTCTAACCACAGACCAATCGCTTCACGTTAAGGGTATCTAGGATAAGTCATTGAATTCAATCGTTATTTATTTTTGATTCTGCTTGGAGAGAAATACGTTGACTTCTTTGAGCGCAGCTTGCGCACGCATCGCTCGAGGATCATTTTTCACGGCTTGCTCGAGAACGGGCTTTGCGAGATCGGCGCGACCGGCGGCAAAGCAAACAAGTCCAAGATCGATTCGAGCTTCTGTGTAGTTGGGAAAAATTTGAATCGCTCGTTCAAAGCAGCGAGAGGCTTCTTGAAGTTTTTTCATATGCGCAAAGCATAGACCAGCATTTCGAAACGCAAGAAACGATTGAGGGTGTCGCTTGATCACAACGTCCATCACCTTGAGAGCTTTGTCCCACTGGTGACGGCGCATTTCATTGACTCCAAGATTGAGAAGACCGTCGTGATGCTGCGGATGAGCTTTTACACAAGTGGCAAGCACGCGCTCAGCCTTATCGTGCTGTCGAGCTTCCATATAGGCAAATCCAAGATTGGAGAGAGTGAGCGCATCACCGGGTTTGCACTGATTGGCTCTTTCGAGATACTCGGCGGCTTGTTGGAAGTTTTTGGAGCCAAGATACTCAACGCCCATTTCGAAGTTAGCTTTCCAATCGTTGGGGTTTTCTTGAACTTTTTTTTGGCCTTGAGCTTGATAGAAACTGCGTTTGCCCTTTTCGGCGTCGACTTCGGGAGATGAGCCGTAGTGATGGAAAGGGATATCGCTCGCGATGGTTTTGCCTTTGATGGTGGATTCGACGAGTTCGTGAACGGAGCCGGCGAATCGAATGCTCGGAATGTTCTGGAAGAGTCTCACCTTTCGGCTTTCGAAGTAGCCGGGATAGTTGCCCTCGAAGGCTTTGTATTCACCGGTGCAGGGTTTGAAATTGCTGACGGCAGGATTTCGCGCATAGTTGCGCGAGTCAAAGGAGTAGGCCATCACGTCTTTGGCGTCACAGAGGGCGCGGATTTTGGGGAGATCCTCCGGAGCGAGTCGCTCGTCGGGATCGATGATGAGGATCCAGCGCTGAGTGGCTTTGTCCAAGGAGATGTTTCGAGCTTTGGCGAAGTCGTTTTCCCATTTGGTTTGAGAGACTCGCGCACCCAGTGAACGTGCGATTTCCATGGTGCGGTCGGTGGAGCCTGTATCGACGACGATGAACTCCGAAACGATGGGCTTGAGGTGCTCAATGAGCTCCCCAATCCAACGTTCTTCATTCTTTGTGATTAAGCAGGCCGAAATCATCCAGCCTTAATTCTAACCTCAACCCCCACAATGACGGGAGGCGTTAGGGTGTGGGTTGAATGCAGTCATATTTTACAGCTGGCGGGCAGCCTTCAAATCGAATGTTGCTGCAGACTTTTGGATTAACACAGCTGTTGGCGCAATTCGAGTACCACTGGCAAACGGCCTCTCCTGACCCCGAAGCACTTACGTAGCACTTATACTCCTCGAAACACTGGCTACCGCATCTTGCCTTCCAGTCTCGCTCTTCCGGCTGATTCGGTCGAAGAGCACAAGTCCCGTTGTTGCAATAATAGTCGTAGAGTTTCCACCCATCTCGATACCTTTTCTTTTTTCCCCCTGCATCTTGGCAAGTGGCCTGCCGCTGCTCAATACCATCTCGACAATCCTCATTCTTAGTGCACGAAGGAGGCTGCGGTGTTGTTGCGCCAATAGCATCAAGCATTACCGTCGTTGGCACTGATTCCTCCACCGACACACCTCTCGTCGTTTGCGGAGTCACCGCGCAAAGAAAGTCTGTTGCCTCCAGATCCCCAGGAATCAAATGAATAAAAGATCCGATGAACAACGATAAGAACATACGCCCCTCCAGACTTCTTTAGGATAACAAACAGAGCGGCAAGTACACAACAGGGCCCAACTCTCTTGAGGTTTCAACCACTTACAGACTCTTCTCTTTCAAGGATCGAGCTCGCAGTGCGTTTGATCGATATAAACAGGACCCTCCGTTCTATTTTTTCTGAGTCATGCCCACCCCGACTCATGCTCAAAATGCATTTCTCTTTGGAAGTGAATCAGTTGATGATGGGCGCGGAAGCAGGAGCTCGGCGCCGAACATTCCTTGAGGAATGTAACGGGAGTGATTGTGCGGAATCGCCACAGCACATCACATGCAGCTTCATCAGCCTTTGAAGAAGATCGGCTAGCCCTTGATTGATTTCAACACGTGAGTCCACAGACGCCTCCAGCTCGCGACATTGTTCTTCCTTTCTTTGACTCTCCTTGCCGCCGAGCTGAGCTTCTTCAAAGTCTCCTGAAGCCTGCCCGCGAACGACGGCAGGACTTCACCTCACGAGAGCTGCATTAGATCGCGAGAGAGCGCGAGCGGCACCGATGAGGCTCTGAGGCACTTCGGTGAATCGGTTGAGCGCAAACACTTGGCTGGCCTCAGGAGGCACTCCGGAGTTTCGCAGTCCGAGTTACGTTCTTGTGGCGTGCTCAGCGGTGACACTCAAGGTCTCTTGCAAACCAAGGACACGAGACACCGCGATATACGAAGACGCCTGAGATTCCGTCATCCCGAGACCTCGCACAGCGTATTCCCAAAGCGAGGCATAACCCAACGCCTTATATCCAAACTCTCGATCAAGCTGCTGGAGCAACTGAATCAACCTAAACTCTTTGCTCTTGATCTGCTCAACGACCTTTTGAATCTCCGTGTGAAGCGCATGAATACGAGTGATGTTCATGACATTGGCTTAGCATGAGTTTTGAGGAGCGATGGCTCAGCGCACAAAAAGCGATCCCGAGAGATCTCACGAAATTTCGAAAGTCCCTCCTGAGTTTGCAATCTCAAGGAGCCTAAGCGCTGACAGCGGCATCCTTAAGCACGATTGAACATCGGCAAGAAGCTCGCTTCAAAATGCCGTCAATGAGTTTATTGATTGCCTCGAGATTTTTTTGGCCAAAATTCTCAGTCAACATTCCTTGAGGAATGTGACGGGAGCTCATCCGAGGCTTATCTTTCTAAGAATCCTTCACAGAAATTTCTAACTTTTTCGAGACAACCCTCGATAATGATGGGCCAAAAATAAAACCCATTCATACAACGCTCAAACTCATAGTCCTGCTGGCGGTTGCACTAGAATGCACAGAACTCCTGGGCGCCCCACCTCAATAATAAAACCGCTGGCCCTGCTGCACACGAGCGGTGAAGGTGCTGGGAACAATCAGTCGCCCCTTGGTTGCATTGTGGATCGCATTCATGCGATCAAGGATCGCTCGCTCGCCCACATCGGAAACCCACTTGAGAA
>JBEIHI010000123.1:0-6651 GCA_040381435.1 Bacteriovoracaceae bacterium
GCCACTTTACGGTTATGATTTTCTCAACCGAATTGAGCAGGGTGATCCGATTCAAGCGGCCATGGACAACGAAGCGTTTCTGAGGGGAATTGTTGAAAACAACGCGCGTCTTAAATCTCCCATTCATTGTCTGCAGGGTCATCCACAGACGATCAATCCGATTCGTCTTGTGACTGAAGTGAATGCCCAGGAACACGATGAGCGGACGCTTGAGAGATCTGCATTGGATCTCAACTATAAGAACAATGTACTCGTGGCCTTCAATGAAAATGATCCCGATGGATTAGAGCTAGCGAGATACTATCAAGAAAAGCGCGGCTTAAGGAGTGCTCAGGTCTGCGGGCTTAAGTTGCCTCTTGGTGACTTTGCAACACTTCAGCAATTGATCGAAGCTAAGTCCGTACTTCATCACTGCATCTGCGGCTTGATGGTCAGTGGAGTGGATTGCCAAGATAAGACTCCCGAGGAGTTAGCAGTGATTTCGCCCATCACTCATCTTGTTTTTATCGGAGTACTTCCCCTTCGAATGCTTGAGACAGGTTGGGAAGCGGATACCCCTGATAGCTCTGGCGGTGGTTTTGTGAGCGCTGATGGCCAGATGCCGGTGTTTCAGTATCACCTCGCCGCTTCGCTTTACAAGTCGATGATTACTTCAGAAGCCTATGAGGGCGAAGTTTTCAATGCGTTTCAGTACGAATTTCTACAAATAAATGGAGAAGGGATTCGTCAACGTGGAGACAGAACGAGCGTACGTCTTCCTCCACTGGAAGCCGGGTTAGGTTTAGCCTATGGTAACATCCGCGCGTCCACCAAGGAGCGAACAAAAGAATTGATTGATGAAACCATTCGCTCCGAGACGATTGGATTCAGAGGGAATGTGTTCGTAGGCCAGAGCTCAAACCCCGATTGGGATTCCAATCGCCAGAAAATCGGGCTTCTGAGTAAAAATAATCCCGCGGAGTTTTTGATTCACACTCTCGGGCAGGATCCTGCAAAGTGCGCTCGGTATATCGGTGATGATATTCTTTCGTGGGATCATTTGGAGTGCCGAGTGGGCGTGGATGGATTGGGGAGAATCCCGGGAGACGCAGGGTCAGATGTTCAGACTGTTTTTAACGCATCACTTTATGTCGGAGATGAGTACGACAACAACTCAAACGCTGGATTTGAAAATTGGCAGACCATGCTGAAATGGAGAGTGACTGATCAATCCTGTATCGCTCTTTGCAGAGATTTTCCGCAAGAGGCGCAGCAAGAGCAGTGTCGGCGTGAATCCAAAGATGTTTATCGCGAGATTAACTCGGCGTGTGTTGGGGTGAATCCCTCCTTCCTCGGTTGGCAGTATCGATCGTGGGCTGTTCAGTATCGCGGAACGTTTGTGAACGGATGGCAGGGCACTGAGTATGGATTTGGTCCCAAAACCCCTCCGGACTGGTTTGCTCAAGATGGCGCTCTTGCTCCGAATGGTAATACGGGTTTTATTCGCTTTGGAAAGAACGCAAATCTTTCCCCAGCAACTCGAAATTGCTCAACCATCAGTGGCGTCCCGTATGCGTGTCAGTCAGCGGTGCCCATCTCGTTTGAAAGAGTCGTCACCTTGCCGACCGGGCGAGCTTTTGCAGTGGGGGATTCCATCGAGCTGAGACTGTCGCATCGATCGTGGGTTTCGGCGGGGCAACTCACAGCAGGAGTGGGTCTTGAGGGATCATCAGGTGGCTATCCGTTCATCCTTGAAAATCGACTTAGCTTGAACCAGTTTGAAGCCGGTCGATGGAGTGCCTCAGTCAAGTCCGACGTAGTGTCGAGTTCGGTAAGGGGAGGGAGACGGGCGAAGATCTATCTCTATGCTTCGCTTGCAAATGGAATTCAAGGAGCGATTGATATTGATGAAATCGAAGTCACTCTAGTCTCGGCAAGTGGGCAGCGACTTGAGCTTCTTGGTGATCATCGCGGAAGCTTCTCACAGGTGATTACTGAAAATACAACGGCTGGTGATTGGGCTGGAAACATCATAGATCGAATGGGCGGTCTTGGAGCATGGGGATCTGCCAATCATCATCTGACCGGTGGGCATGCCTTCGCGAATTCAATTGATCTAGTGGCGACTTTGTTTTCGGGTCGAAGTCTTGGGGAGAGTTTGATCCAGGCGGGAAGACCTGAGTCGGGATTAGTTTTTGTCGACCCGGTCTATCGCCCGTTTGGCGTGAAGATCTTTACGGAGACCGCCATGAGAAAAATCGGGTGGAATACTCCTTTGAATGCCTCGATGCTTGAGGGGAGAGATGAGATTTTGCTGACAGCGTTTAATGGTCGTTCACCCAATCAGAATTGGCGATTTGAGATTTGCTCAAGAATGAGATCCGACACCTCTTGTGAAGTTTGGCAAACGCTTCTGGCGGGAACAGGCGCGATTGATGAATTGCGATCAGGCTTTTTTCTTGAGGATTTTATAGTAGATGAGCGGGTTGATCAGACAGTTCTGCTTCGTTTGACGACGACTTCGGATGACTCGAATACATCGACCCTGCTAGATACGGTGAAAATTAACTACTCCGCAGAGCGAAGATAACGGAGTTTCGCGACAAGCTCTTCTATTGCAGGCCGAAATTCTGATTGGTCAGATTGGCATTCGTTAATGTGATTTCAGTTGCCTCCGCGGAGTCTGTGATTGGAGCTGCTAGGGTTCCACAGCAATAGCCCTCATAGTCGCCCGCCTCGTTGAATGTACCATTGCCATCGACATCGATTCGCATTTGAACGGTGTAAGATCCCGCTGGGAGATTCGAAATTCTGTAAGTCAAGGAGCTGCCCGAGGCTCTCTGGCTGACAAGCTCAGATCCTCCGCCTGCAGAAACCCTCGCTACATTCAGCGTGGCCCCCTTGTCAGAAACTGCTGCCGGCAAAGTGATTGTCCCCGAGATCGAGTAACTGCCATCAAAAATCTCTGAATCGATCACAAAGTCTGCTCCACCTGAGCCTCCACAAGAGCCCAAAACAAAAGCTGTCAAAATCAAAAACCGCATAGAACCTCCCTGATGATCTTTCATTGTTTCTTGAGTTCCACTTGGGGTCAAACGATTTTGATTTTGTTGGTTAGGTCGCGAGGAAGTAATTCTTGGGCTGTCCACTTGAGTGGGGACAGACACGGTTGGGTGCAGGCTTTTTTTACTCCATCAATTATGAGCGCCTCATCAATAAAGATTTTGGATTGAGGGTCGGAGCCGAATATGCACCTCTGCAGAGCACTTGGTCGGCCTTTGATGATTACGCAATCAGCTGCCCGATCCTTGTTAATTATGTGGGGCTTCGTTCAGGATCGCATGCATTGGAGCTCGGAGGTGGAGCAAATGTCAGTTACTCGGCTGGAAAATCGCTACTTGCTGCGGAACCGGGTTTTGAAATGTATGGCCTAGGAGTAGTTGGATACCGCTTTCAGCGGACATCTGAGGGCTTTCAGTTCCGAATCGGTGTAACGACGTTTTTGGGGAAAGATGTCTCCCACAAATTGGAAGACGGGAACAGAAACTTTTTGATTTGGCCTCACATGAGTTTCGGTTGGAGTTTCTAGCGACTAGGTGAAATGCTGACAGCAGTGCTAGGGCATTGGGAGCAATTCAATCCATTTTCTGATCCTCTTTTGTATCGATAAGCATTCCTTCTGGCGAATCTTCCGTGTTTCCCTCCGGTTTGGGGTGGTCGATAGGTCGTGGTGGAGGGGTTTATGTTGGATTTGGACTAGGCCTTGCTTTTGCTTTTCGTAGTGGCAGTAAGTCGCTTTGTTTTTATTTGAGAGGAGTTTTATGACGGATGAGAATGGTTCAGGTTCAAAAGGTAGCGAAGGCTTTGATCGATTTCTGGCTCAGGTGAAACGTGAGCTAAAGAGTGCGGCCGTGTTTGCACTTCAAGTCCTCAGGCATCCTGTGAGGTCTGTGCGGACAATCGGAAGTGCGACGTGGTGGATGTTGATCGCAAGCTATCTTTTGGTTGCTGCGGCTAGTGTGTTTATAGGAGCACTTTCGGGAGGCTTTAGCGTTAAAATCCTTGGATTTGTCTCAAACATCTTTTTGAGTTTAGCACCGAGTATTTTGTTTTATGCAGGAGTGCTGGTGGGGATCTGTTGGCTTATCCTCGAGAAGTTTAAGCATCCAGTTTCGGTAAAGGATCTTGCTGAGCTTGTTGTGGTGGCCTCGATTCCAACGCTTTTGATTTCATCAGCGGTGGGGCATTTGCCGGCTTCTTTATCGAAGTGGGGTGTCTATGTGTTCAGTCTCGTTTTTGTGGGGCTGTTTTACTTTGGGCTTCGAAATCGATTTCAAGTGGCTCCCCATTTGGCTCGGGCGATGTCGCTGATACTCCTTATGATCCTGCTGTTTCCCTTGATTAGGGCATCGACTCAAAGTCCCGATTTATCCCTTTCATCGTTTGAGCAGAGTGCGGATGAGAGGGTGGGGGAGGTCGCTGAAGGAGTTGATCAGGAGGGATCAGGTGGAGGTGATTTTGATCCGAAGAAGATTCGTCTTTCGAAGAAGGTTCAGGAGTGGATTGATCGTGAGTTTGCCTCGGATCCTCGTAAGAAACGTCTTGTTGAGCAGCTTGCTCGATTTCATCAGTTCGTTTTGGATTTTCCGGAGGATTTAGAGGGTGGCAGTCTCCTGTCTGATCGTGCATCTTCGTGCGCTGGCTACGTATGGAATGATCCGGTTCAGGTGAATGAGGTCAATCAGAAGTTAACGGCTTTGACCTTTGATACGCCTGCAAAAATGAGAGCTTGGGCGAGATACAATCAGGGCTTTAGCGGGAAAGTCTTTGAGTTGAGGCGCTTTCCGGAGACTGAGGCGTGCGACTAGTTTTTCTTTTGACTCTGTTGATTGCATCCCTACGGCTTGAGCCGGTGCACGCCGATGCTATTTGTGGTGAGCCCATGATGATCTTTTATGCCAACGGGGTTAAGAACACTCGTCTAGATGCTGTTGACTCTCAGATGGCAGTTGCAGATGCGGTTCTTGGTAGGCTTTCTGAGACCGAGATCAGGCCTTCTCGTGTGAGCTTTAGTCTTGCGTACAACTTTAGTGAGGGCCTGGTACTCGATCTTTTGGAAGCTTATGAGCAGAAAAAGTATGAGGATCTAACGGAGTTTTGGAAGTGGTACTTTGATCTTGGGATTGCGCCTCAGTGGTTTCAAGATGAAGTGGCTGAAGGGCTCAGTCGCTTTCGAGCCTCGCTGCGAGCAGCTCCCAATCTTGATGAGCAAATCGCCAGCTACCGAGCAGTTCTTGATCAAAATGGATCTGTGCTGACTGTCGCTCATTCTCAGGGCAATCTTTTTTCGAATATGGCGTTAGAGCTGATCAGCCAGCAATCTGATGTTGGATTGAAACGATCGAAGGATTCGGATCGGCTGAAGCTTGTGTCGGTCGCAACTCCTGCTGACCATGTGGCTCTTGATGGGCCTTATCTTACTCTGACTTCCGATGGCGTGATCAATCATCTGATTCCTGGCAGCAGCGCTGGCTTGAATTCTCCGCTGAGTGCCAATTTCACAAACTCTCAGCCAAAGCCAGGCTCTTTTGATCACGAGTTTTTGAAGTACTATCTTTTTGGGGAATCGAGTGGAGAAAAGATCATAGGGTTTGTGATTGATGGCCTTAAGGAGTTTGACAAGCGCGGCTCTCCAAAGGCGCGTCAGATTTCTGCTACCTGTATGGATTGGTGGAACAGTATCACAGAGATTGATCGCACCGATCCTGATAAGTGTGTGATGCGCTGTGTGGTGGCACCGTTTGATATGGGTACATTTACCTGCAACGGCCACTGTGAGTATCTCTGTAAGTGCCATGTCCCGAGGTAAAGGTCGCTGGTTTGGTCTGGATTGAGGCCATGGGTTTAGTTTGGGAGATGTCCGATAATCTTTATTATGTAAACTATACTACACAATTGGATCTACACGAGGTTCTTAGCTGCAAGGTATTTCGATTTCTATGGCTTTGAATCCGTTTTTGAGTAACCAACCCTCATAGAAAAATTGGTACAAAGCTGGCAATCAGAAAAAGCCATCCGAGTCCTTTAAAAAAACCTGGCGGAACTTCAATCGGCGTTGACCCCTTAATGCCAAGGGCAGCAAGATTCGACATCAACTTGCTTGCATAGATGCACAACAATCCGATGAAAATTACAGATCCCAATCCCTTACCTGCCATGTCTCTGTTAGGTCCATTCCATGACATGCTTAAGCCTGCAACTAGCAGTGGAAGAATAACCTTTACGAGTCGCAAAAATAATTCGCGGATGCTCGCCCAGCCAGTCCAGCTGGGAGGAGAAACTTCGCCAGGAAGCTTATGTACTTTTTCTTTCGTGAACCCTCGTGATCGGTCGTAGTCTTCACGATTGCGACGATCTCCTAGAATCTCATACGCTTCCTGAATCTGCTGGAATCTTTCGGCTGAATCTTGCCGCCCCCGGTTTCGATCAGGATGATACGCGAATGCGAGACGACGGTGAGCTTCCTTGATCTCATCGTCCGTTGCATTTGGACTCACCTCAAGGATCGCGTAGTAGTTTTTCAGGGCGTTTTCTCCGCAAGTTGCTTTTGAATGCGAGAAAATCGACCGTGAGAACTAAGCAAAACATATTCCAAAAATCTCTCGGACCAAC
>JBEIHI010000124.1:0-6578 GCA_040381435.1 Bacteriovoracaceae bacterium
AGCTAGTTAGTTAGCATATTTGGTAACGTTAAAGCATGCAATCACGAACGCTCTTTAGTTATCGTTCCTACAAGGCCTTCATTCGAGATTGGGTTAAACAACAGCCCAAAGGAGGAAGGGGTCAGTTTCGCCAGCTCGCTGCTAGGCTGAGAACAAATTCAGTGACAATCAGTCAGATCTTTTCGGGAGATCGAGAGTTGAGCTCGGAGCAGGCCCTGGAGCTTTGTGAACATCTTGGACTTTCGGATCTCGAAAGTCGTTTTTTTATAAGTCTCGTGCTTTGGGAAAGGGCAGGAACCACAAGCCTCAAAAGGTTTTATGAAAAGCAGCTTGAGCAGATCCGAAGCAAGTCGAAGGAGATCAAGTCGCTGATCAAGCCTGAGCAGGAATTGACACAAGAGGCGAAAGCGATCTTCTACTCAGATTGGATTTACTCAGCGGTGCGGGTCTTCGTTTCGATTAACAAGGTTACTGATGCGAATTCCATTGCCGAGGCTCTCAATGTGCCACGTTCGCACATCGTTTCCGTTCTTCAGTTTCTGAAGGACCAGCAGTTGATTTTCATGAGTCAGGGCGTGATTGAAGTGGGCGCGCGCTCAACTCATCTGGATGCCAAATCCCCTCTCTCCAAGAGCCGCCATGCGAGCTGGCGGTTAAAGGCTGCGGAGTTTATGGACACCCATACTCGCCCCGAAAACTTATTTTTTACGGCACCTTGTTCCATATCAAAGAAAGACTATGAAGAGTTCAAGGACGAGATCCGGGGCTTGATTGCTAAATTCACAAAACGGGTCAAGGGTAGCCAGCCAGAGGCGCTCGCTTGCTTTAACATCGATTATTTCCGCATTTACCCGAGATAGGAGAATATAAATCAACTCGTTGTGAGTTTGTGGTCACATCTGAATGCGCTAAGGATCTTGATTAGTTCGAGGTGTTGGGAGTCTGAATACACGCGTTGCCACGGTGGCCTTCATTCGGCCGTTGGCAATCGCACGCAATCCTCCTAAGGGGTCGTAATCCTTAATGCTGATGGGTCGAAACAAGTAACGTCGACCGTGAGTGAAGATTGAGCTTTCCGGCCATAGAAAATAACTCAGCGCATTCAGGTCATCATCGCTCGTAGCGGCCTGTTCCCAAGATTGTCTCAGCTCGGCAGCCTTCGATGAGCCCAGGTAATTCGAGAGATCTTCATCAATCATCCTCGACAGGGAGTCTAACTGATCTCTCGTTAGTCCAACGCTCAAATAAAAATGCTTCAGTTTCTGATGGCCAATGGGGACAGTGTCAAGGCGCGCCATCATTTCGTCGTCAACCCGTCGAAAAGCTTGATTTGCTATGACCAAGACTCGAAGCGCATCCAAATAACGCTGGTGAGCTCTCTTCAAGGCAGCTTTCGCTTCTGCGACTTCAGTTTTGTATTGATGCGACGAGAGTCTCAGCGCCTCAGAGATGCGGTCGGCGCAATAGTTTGAAGCCTGCTCGCTAGCTGGATTAGATTCCGACTCCCCAAAAACGGGCAAAACAGAGAACAGCACCACAAATATCGACGATAAAACGAAAAGCCCTCGAAGTGGTCTCAATAAGAAAACCATTCTCTGGGACTTACCTTCAATTCGGGGTGCTGACAATCCTTGCTTAGAGTGCCTGGCCACGTGAGGAGCTCCTCCGTTGGGACATCCGCTTCCTCAATGTCGCGTAAAGTCCCGCCATGGCATCGTCCATTATTAAAAAAGATAATTATTTTAAGCGCTTAGAGCCATCATTTTTCTCCGCTCTGGCACTAGATTTGCTAGGTGATGTAGATAGGGAGTTTACTGTGGCAAAGCCTGAGAAACCATTTCTGTTCACCTCTCTCTTATTGTGTGCGCTTCTGTGGCTTCCATTGGCTGCAGCTGCTGCTGATTTTGAGGCGCTTAAATCCACAAACCTCGGGCACGACCCACAGTTGATCAAAAAGAAATTCTTCAATGATGATCTCGAAGAGGTTCGTCTTCTTCTTAAAGAGAAATCCTTCGCCGAGCTTTCTGAACTTCCCGACTCTGTTTTGATTTCTCTCTATAGCTTCTCCGAAAATGGCCCCCAAACCTCAGCAGGGAGCCCCTACTCTCAAAGTCTTGAAGCGCCGCCGGATAAGACGCGTTGGTTCAATATCGAAAAGGCGAGCGAAGCTCTTCGTGCCTTAAATGATATCGAAGAAGCCGCTTCAGAGATTCGGCAAAATCGAGTTCCGTGGATTAAGACGAATAGTCCTATCAAATGGGCTATGACCGTCACACCTACTGTGGGCGCTGCGGCCATTGCCTATCAGATCACGGATTCAGCCAACGCGGCTGCATCGTGGGCACTGCTTTCACTCTCGCTCAGTTGGTTTGCACCAAAGCCATCTGTCCATTATCAAAACGATGCCAAGATCAAAAGCGGGCTCAAACAGCTAGAAGCGATCATCAATTCGTACTCTTCCGAAAAATCTTCCCATATGCCAAGTACGGCTGAGTTTCGATCCACCTTTCGGCAAATCCTGCAGAGGTTGTCTTCGCAAAATCTTCCAGGTGAGGAGTCCGATTATACGTTTTCATTTTTCCCCGGCTTTACTCGATTCAAGCCGACGCCTCATAAGCTCAAGCTCTTTGATGCCTATGCGAAACACTCAAGTTCTCAAATGCTCGCATCCTCCGCTTCGATGTCTCTGATCCAAGCCGATGCTAACCTTGTCAAAACTCTTCTTGAGAAGATCAGTGAGATTGGGCCGATGGATAGGCGCGAGCTTGTGCGACAGACCCAGGATTCTGTGAAACAGATTTATGAGAGAGCCACCGCTATTCGTCTTACGGAAGAGGCCGAAGTGGAAGAGAGGCGAAAAGCTTCCTTGGCGCAATCTCAGTCCGTCCTGATTGACTCAGAGAGAGAAGAACAGCCGAAGTCTTCGGAGCCAGAGAGTCTCATTCGCAATACCTCAGCAGAGATGTTCCCCTCTATTCGCGTCAAGCGCCCAGCGCTTCCATTCCCTGAGAACAAATTGATTTTGGATGCGCGAAAAGCGCTGGCTAAGCCTAAGGGAAATTTAGTTCTGGTCGGTATGAGTGGTGTTGGAAAGACTGAATTCATCAAGCACTTCATCTCTCAAGTTCATTTTGGATCCTTTCCGGAGATTTCCAAAGACACTGATTTTGTCGAAGTGAACCCTCTGACACTGATTGGCGGAACTCGATATGTTGGAGACTTGGAAGCTCGCGTTCGAAGTTTGATCGAAAGAGCGCGCGGCGGAAAAGTCGTTCTTGTGATTGATCGATTCGAAAACCTCCGTGGAGGCGGATCGGGAGAGTCTTCCAAGAGAGATGTGATCGATCTTTTGATGCCTTATGTCTCCGATGGATCGATTCGAGTCCTCGCGACGGGTGATCGTGTTGGCTTTCATCGAGTGTTTGAGAATGACGAGACTGTCATGCGGGCATTTTCCCTTGTGGATCTTCAGGAGCCCAAAGATGAAGTCTTGCTTGAGAAGATCGACAATTATGTCAAACAAAGAACTCCACTTCAGCTCGGCCAAGAGGAGCTAAAGTATCTTGCTTATTTATCCGAGCAGTTTGATCCGATTGGAGCCCAACCAGCCAAGAGTATTCGATTGATCGAAGAGCTCAAGACGGATTTGAGCTTGAAAAACTTTGATTTCAAAACTCCCCTCACCAAAGCTCTGATCGATCCCATTGCACTTAGTTTTTACAAAGTTCCTCCTCATGAGTTTGATCCGTCGTTGCGCCAGCCTCACTTTGCGTCTTTTCAAGACGATTTTACGTCTCGAGTGGCGGGACTTGATCGCGTGCGTGATGCTATTTTTCAGAATTATCGTCGAGCGTTGACGGGAACAGCTGAGCCTAACAAGCCGCGGGGTCGTGTTTTGCTTTCAGGTCCTCGAGGGCTAGGAAAGTCGACAATTCCAGCTGCGTTTGCACAAGCGGCAGGCCTACCCTATAAAAAAGTCAAAATGAGTGAGTACGGACCCACGTCACACCGAAGTGTGGATGATTTGCTTCGAGAGATTTTTTCGCTCATTCGCTCAAATCCTTTTGCCGTGATTAATTTTGATGAGTTTGAGAAAGCTCGTTTGGATATTCAGCAAGGACTTTTGGATTTTCTCGAGAATGCTCGAATCTCAGTTCCCACCAAGCGAGCTGGTGACGGAGCATCAGGACAGTTCGTCACGGCCAATACTCGCGGCCTTTCGGTGTTTCTCACGACCAACGCGGGTAAAGACTATATCAATCAAACGGCCCCTGAGGATTTCAAGCAAGAAGACTTTGAGGAGGCGTTGATCCAAGATGGAATTTCTGAGTTCGTGCTCGATCGTCTTTCCGGAAACATCTGGCCAGTTCACCCTCCTCAGACTCCCGATGAGTTTAAGAAGGTCCTTCGACCAAATCTTCAGAGGATTTTGAATGAGTTTTCGGCGAATGACCGAGTCGTTTACTCTCTTGCAGATGAAGAAGCGTTTTTGGATCGGGTGACAGCGGAGTTTTTTACATCAGAATCGAGCTTCCGCCCCGCCGTCACGCATATGTCTAATCAAGTGGGAGATGCGATTTCCGATCTCAAATTCCAAACTCCACATCTGCCAAGCCCTTGTGTGCTGCAGCTGAAGGCAATGAAACAGGCGCCCTAGTGTCTATTCTAAGTCTTATCTTTCCTGCTCTGTGATTTTCTGAATGTAGCCGGCGAAGTCGGCATCCTCGCCTTCAAGAAGCTTCGGTAGAGCTGTTCGAAAATCTGTGCGCCGGCACCAAAAGCGAATGTAGTCATCCCATGTCGCCCACATTCGAGCGGTCTTCTTGGTCATCCGTTCCTCGTAAACCAGCAAATACGCTCTCTCAAAAAGTGAGATCAGCAAATCAAAGATGATCATTTTTCGTTCACGCTGTTCTTCGTTGAGTTCGGATTCGGGAATGGATCCTGACATTAGCCGAAGATCTGCATTCTCAAGGAGGATCTTTGAAAATTCCGCATACTCATCGGTCAGGCGCTGGAAGATTTCTTCGTCCTCATTTTCTCGCTCTTTGCTCTGTTCCCAGATGAAAATCCCGATGGCAAAGGGAAGACCGACGACGGTAACGACGTAGCTTGCAATCTCCCAGAAAGCCCCGTTCGTCAGAAAATCAAATGGCATTCCTCTATTTTACCGGCACTTGAGTTCTTGCTGCGGTGCATTTCTTTATGAGTGAGGAGGCAGGCCGGGGACTGAGGGGTTTATGGCCTAACGCAGACTTTCAGTCTCACGAACGAAGTCGTTGACCAAGCTCTCAAAGGATCGATCCCTGGAATAAAAAAATCGGGCAAACGACCCTAAATCAGACTGATACGATAAAGCGATTCGCTGAACGACCGGCATAATCATTTTCCAGTGGGAATGGTCTTGTTCCGGTTTAGGAAATCCCCTTACCGTGATGGCCTCAATGAGCTCATTGAGTGGGCCATGAGAAGCCTCTACCCATTCGGAAGAGCTCCAGCCAGGGACAAGATCTGTTCCCCGTAAGGTTGGAGTCATCAACTGAATGTAGCCCGCTAGAGTCTTTGAATCTGGCCAGCGGGTGCCCTCGAAATTCTCATGAAAAAGTTGTTCGGAAGGGCTTAATGTTTTTGAGGGCCATGTTTTTTTGATTTCTCGATAGAGCTCTTCGATCTCCAGAAACTTCATGCTCAACAGAAAAAACTTTCTTCGAGTCTCATCCATAAGATCTGGTAGGTGAAAGAAGATGGAGTGCAGATCATCAATAGGGATCGAGCCGTTGAGGACGGAGACCGCGAAATCCTTAGATGACAGGAATTTTCCACGCCAGTGCAGACTTCCTGCCTGAGGAACGTAGACCTCCATGGGAACCCCTACTCTTCGCATGGCCTTTCGAAACCGAGAGGCGATGTGAAACAGACTCGCTTGGGTTTGGAGTTCGCCGGTATCACTCAGGATTCCGAGCTCTCTCCACGCTCTCCAGTAGTGGTGAGCTAGAAACAAGTGGCTCTGCGCTGAGGCGTGCGTTCGAAATAGATGAAGCCCGTTCTTCTCGGCATGGGGCTTTGAAACCTCGAGTAAAAACTCAATCCAAGCATCCTTGAGATGAATTGCAGGAGGATGATCTCCTCCAACACCCGTAAGACAAATGGGAAATCCTGAGAGCCACTGGTGCATTTGAATCATGCTGTTTTTCCCATAAGTGGCCAGGAGTCCCTCTTGATATTGCGAGGGAGTTAGAGTTTGCAGATACTTTGAGCAAGGATGGGATGCCCCTAGTTCTGCCGAACTTGAGCCAATGAGAGCCGACACCATAAGTAAGAAAGCTCGTCTCACTCCCAAGGTGATGACCCAATCTCAGTCATTGTGCAAGCATTTGGAGTTTTGCTTCGTCGATTCGTTTGCCCGATCGAGGCCGTGATCTAGAGATTTGAGCAGGTTTCTTGGCAGCGGCAAAGGTCTTCAAGTAAATCGGCCAGCGCCTGTTCCCACATTTCAATCGTGAGGTTGAGTGTCTCCAAGCGCCTTTCCAAACTTCGTTTGATGTCTGCATTGAGGATTCGCTCATCCACGATCTCGA
>JBEIHI010000125.1:0-6510 GCA_040381435.1 Bacteriovoracaceae bacterium
CCTGAAATGATTGCCTTTAGCCCCCGAACGTTTTAGCCTGATTGAGATGCGCTTAAAGCCCGATGAAATCAAGAAGTTAGCTCAGCACTCTATTGACAATCTTCTGAAGGAGAAGAGTGTTAAAGCCAAAGTCGCTCGCGGAGCCTTGATCGATGCAGTGGTCGCTGTTTTGGGGCACCACTTTGAAGAGGAGCGAAAGCTCGATTCCGACGCTGAAAATCTCTACCGGCAAAACTCGGGTCAGTTTGAGGGGTTAGATAAGGGCAAAGCGAGGGGCGAATTCGGCAGCAACTGGCTTCAGAACGAGATTTTGTTCTGTCTGGTGGAAACGAGGGGCGCTTTTCTCAAGACAAGTTGATTCATCTGGCGCACCTGATCGACGACAAACTTTACGACGATGATCTTGTTGATTTCGATGACGAAGATGAGGGTATCCGCTTTTTCAAGAAGCTCGTGCAGCAGTATTTTGCGCGTGAGAATGAGGCTGAGGAAAAAGCTCGAAAAAAGATTCTGTCTCTTGCTAATGCGCCCTTTGAGGGCTCGCGCGAGTGGGATGTTTTGTTTCGAAAGTATCTGGAGGAAGAGCTGAAGCGCATGGGCCACAGCTAACCGAAGGCATTACCCTGGGGAGGGAAAAATGACTTTTCATTCAAAGACGATCATTGAGCCATTCAAGATCAAAACGGTTGAGCCCTTGGCATTAAACTCGCGAGCTGAGCGACTTGAGGCTTTGAAGCGGGCAAAGTTTAATCTTTTCAATTTGAGAAGCGCTGAGGTGATTATCGATTTGCTGACGGATTCAGGAACATCAGCGATGAGTGCCCAGCAGTGGGCTGAAATCATGCGCGGCGATGAATCTTATGCGGGCGCTGCCAGCTTTGAATTCTTTGAAAAGACCGTTCAAGACCTTACGGGTTACAAGAAAATTATTCCCACCCATCAGGGTCGAGCTGCTGAGCGATTACTCTTTTCTGTTGTGGCTGAGCGTAACAAGGGCAAATTGCTAAAGGTTCCGAATAATTCTCACTTTGATACCACTCGAGCCAATCTCGAGGCTCTGGGGATTGAGGCTTTTGATTTTCCTTGCGCTGAGTATTCGAATTTCCAGTCTGACTTCCCGTTTAAGGGGAACATGAATCTGGAGGAGCTTGAGAGTTTTCTCAAGAAAACTCCGCGAGATCAGATTCCATTTGGATATCTCACGCTCACCAACAACTCTTGTGGGGGTCAGCCCGTCAGCTTCAAAAACATTCAGGATGTGGCTGCTCTCTATAAGCGTTACAAGATTCCTTTTTATCTGGACTGCTGTCGATTCGCAGAGAACGTTGGATTCATTCGGCGTCATGAGATGCCTCAGTCGAGTCCTCGAGAAATCGCTGAGAAGATCTTTCGGATGGCGGATGGTTGTACGTTTTCGGCAAAGAAGGACGCTCTCGTCAATATTGGTGGGTTGCTTGCGACCAACGATGAGAATCTTGTTCCTGATCTCACAGCCCAGCTCATTTTGACGGAAGGATTTCCCACCTACGGCGGGCTTGCGGGTCGAGATCTGTCGGCTTTAGCACAGGGACTTTTGGAAGTCTTAGAGCCTGACTATCTGGAGTATCGACTTGCGGTGACGCGCTACATCGGTGAGCGATTGGATCGCGCGAATGTGCCTTATCTTAGGCCTGCAGGAGGTCATGCGATTTATCTCGATGCCAAAAGATTTTGCGAGCATTTAAGCTGGAATCAGTATCCAGGCCAGGCTTTGGCCGTTCAACTCTATATTGATGGGGGTATTCGCTCGTGTGAGATTGGATCGGTGATGTTTGGCCGAAAGATGGACGGGAGTGAGAGCGCGCATCGTTCTGAGCTTGTACGTTTGGCGATTCCGCGGCGAGTCTATACTCAGAGCCATATGGATTACTGTCTCGAGGTTCTCGAGTATGTCTACCAGCATCGGCGTGAGATCAAGCCGATGAAAATTGTGGCGGAGCCGCGTCGGTTGCGACACTTCTCAGCCGAATTTGCTTGGGCTTAGATCTGAGGACTGAGATAATCAAAGAGTCATGGTGATTCCAGCAACTCAAGAAAATGTTTTGAGCTTAGCCGAGCTTGTAAAGCGAGCCTCGGATCTGACGATGATGCCTCAGGTCGCTCGGAAGGTCATCGAGATGGTTGCTGATCAAAATTCATCGGCCTCTCAATTGGCTGGGATCTTGGAAAAGGATCCCAATATCACCGCGAGAATTCTCAAGATCGCCAACTCTGCATTTTATGGATTGAGGCGTGAGGTGAAAACGGTTCAGCAAGCCATTGTGGTGCTGGGGTTTAAGTCTCTTCGCTCCATGGTCGTGGCGTCTTCAAGTAAGGCTTTGCATAAACGATTTGGAATCACTGAGCAGATGCTCTGGGATCATAGCATTGGAACTGCGATTGGTGGAAAACTCCTTGCTGAAGGGAAGGCTTCGTCAGCGGGTGAGCTCGCTTTCGTGGGTGGCTTGCTTCATAACGTGGGCAAGACGATCATGAACAATGAATGTCCCAACGTTTTTGCTGAAGTGATGAGGAGAGTTTATAACGATGGCATTGCCTCTGTGGAAGCGGAAGCACAGATTTTTCAGTATGCTCATCCTGAAGTAGGCTTTCGCATCAGTGAGAAGTGGGGTCTGCCCGAGGAGCTCTGCTCGATCATTCGTTCTCATCATCTGACTCGTGTCGATCCTTATGAGCGCGAGCGAATTTATCAGGATTCTGTTTTGAAACAGGCGATGGCTTGTGTTGAAGTCTCATCTCATCTTTGTGAGAAGCTTGGCATTGGCCAGCGTCAGCCAAAGACGGATCTTGTTATCAGTGAGCTCGAGGGAGCTAAAATTCTTGGCCTCGATGAGACAAAGCTCGCTGCCATTTCCCAACGGATGATGGAAGTCTACAAACAAGAACGCTCAGTTTTTGATTAATCCAGTCGAAATGTTCTCTTCCTAACGCTTCTTGATGGGCTGAAGTCCCTCAGTGTAAGTGATGGCGTAGCAGCACTCACCAGCAGACTTATGGCTCTTGCAGGGGCAGTCATTGTTTGATCCACAGCAGCCACCAAATGGCTTATGGCTTCCACACGGGCACTCCTCGTTTAGTTCCGGTTGATCCAACCACGGCGACGATTTCGAAGACTTCATATCTCTCTATTGTAAGGGAGTCGGAATCCGGCGCTAGACTGACCAAAATTGTCGGGTCTTTAAGGTTAACTTAAGTGATTGAAATCACAGGACTCAATCTTCACCTCTTGGAAAATACTCAAGCTTTGCTGCGCCGCGTCGATAAGAGTAGTGATGATCGGCTTTGGACCGCTGCAGAATTCCTATGCGCTTTCGAGAAATTTGCAGCGCTCAACGCAGATGATCAGTCAAGCCTTGCTTCGATTGGGAAGTGGTCAGCGCGTGAATTCTCCTCGAGACGGGACTCTCGACTTTGCTCGCATGGTGGGGCTTGAGTCTCAGGCCAGAGGACTTTCTCAAGCCATGAGCAATGTCACGGATGCGCAAGGTGTGACAGAGACCGCAGACTCTGCGCTTGCCAGTATGTTAGAGGTTGCTCAAAGCATTCGAGAACTGGCGATTGAAGCTCAGGATTCTTCTCTAACCGTGTCAGAGCGGGATGCTCTGCAGGAAGAGGCGAGCTTGCTTCTTGATGAGCTCAAGTCTTATGTGAGCAACACTGAGTACAATTCCCGCAGCCTCCTCGATGGAACATTCAGTTCAGTGAGAGTGCAGGCATTTCCCGGAAAAAGTGGCGCTTACTCCTTTAGCATTGGAGATGCGCGAACGAGTACCCTTGGTCGGCTCGCGATTATCTCAGGTGGGCAGGGGGACCTTAACACCAATGCGTTCAGCTCGACTCTCTATGTGACTCTCAACGGAGTTGCTGTGGCTGGTAGCGATGATGATGGAGTCAGTAATGTCAGTGCCGCCGGATCAGCTCTTGCCAAGGTGAATGCAATCAATCGCGTGAGCAATCAGACGGGAGTTTATGCGGAGGTGGTTGGTACAGAGAGAACGATTGTTTTGGAAATGTCCGCAACCGCGTACCTCGATAACATCGGGACTGGGGAATTCAAGATCAACGGCGTCGAGATCACCGGAGCTGCTGAAACGGCCTCTGAGTTCGTTGGTTTGGTGAACAATCAAACAACGTCAACTGGCGTGGTTGCAACTCTCGTGAGTGCAAACCAAGTTAAGTTTACTGCAGCGGATGGGCGAAATATTGATTTTTCTGTTTCCAACGGCGCAGGCAACGGGCTTTGGGATGCTTTGAATAACTCTGCGAATAATACCATCATCGCGGCATTCAACATCTCGGCGTCTTTATCCGAAGGGGCTACAAGCGGAGCGTTGGGAGGAGCGATTCGCCTCTGGAGTGCTGAGGATATCTCGATCGCTGCGTCTGGGAAGTCCGCTGTTGGAATTACCGCGGGTTCTTATGCCATCGATGCAGGAACAGCGGTAGGTTATCTGAATCTGAATTCAACCACAGCAGCCGATCAAGCGGTCAAAGTTCTTGATGCGACGATCGAACAAATCACCGAGCTTCGCGCCAATGTTGGAGCTGTCCACAACCGGCTCGATTATTCTTCGGATTTCTTGGAGTCTCAGCTTGGAGCGATTGAAACGACGGCGCAGGATTTGGGCGGAGCGGATCTCGCGCTTGAGACAGCGAATCTCGTGAGGGGGCAGCTTCTCCAGAACGGGGCCCTCGCTGCAATCACGCAGGCCAATGTATCAGCCATGACCGTGTTGAGGCTGCTCGACGATCTTCCCAAGTTCAATAGTGGACGCTGAGCATCAACTGGGAATCTTGAGATTGACGCGTTTCAAAACGGATGGGGCGTTATCCCATCGCGCTCTCATCGGTCATAATGAAAGCATGAAGATCGATGGCCGAGGGACGGGTCTCAGTCCTGTTATTGATAAAGCCCAAGCAGAAAAATCCGCTAAAGTTGAAAATCTTAAGCAAGAAGGAAAGCTTCCTGTAGATTCAGTCAACACGAGGCTTTCGTCAGCACTTCGGTCCGTTCTCGAGGGCATCTCTCAATCAGGCCTCAGTGCCGGGGATGTTCACTCCAATGTCAGCGCCAAATCGGTCGCTCGATTGCTCGATGAGAGTCCCGTCTCAGAAGTGAAGCAGGTGCGAAGCCCGGCTGAACTTCTTTCGATGGCGGATCAAGTTTCTCAAATGATGAGTTTTGATCCTCAAGCCGCCGTTCAGGCCTTTGGTTCAATCAAGGCCGATCGAGTCGCCGAATTGCTTTCTTAAGGCCCCCTTTTCTTGACCATTGATTCTCAAGGCCGATAGAGTCGGCCTATGAGTTTACCATTCCGTATTCTGGGCTATGACCACATTAAATGCGCTTTAAAGGACGTTTCCGCATTTGAGCGGGTCCTTAAAGTCTTTGGCTTTCAGCCCATTGCAAAGATCCCCCAAGAATTGCAAAACCCAGCCTCCGTGTGGGGTTCTGGAGAGGCATTTTTTGTTTTGTACGGCCATCAGCATCCTGTGGCTCAAGCTCATTGGAATTTGCACGGAGATACCGTTTTTGATTTGAGTTTTCGAGTCGAAAGCCTCGCTCAGCATCCAAATGTCTACGAGGGTGCAGGGAAAATGAAACATACGATTGTGACCAAGCGAAGCTTTGAACCCGTTCCTTCTCCGAGAGGCATTCTGAGATTTGATCATAATACAGTGAATGTTGAAGTGGGACAGATGGATCCCCAGGTCAGTTACTATGAAAAGACCTTTGGATTTGAGAAGGGTCAGTATTTCAAGATTCGCGGCAAAGAAACGGGTCTCAATTCCTGGGTCACTCGAACCCCCAATTTCATGGTTCAGATTCCATTCAATGAGTCCGCAGATGATCGCTCTCAAATCAAAGAGTTCATCGACGTTCATCGTGGGGCAGGTGTTCAACACATTGCCTTGTTGACCCCGAATATTGTTCAAACCATGGATGCGATTAAGAAGGATCTTAGTTCTTCGGTGAAGTTTTTGGATGTTCCGAATACGTATTATGAGATCGTCAAACCCAAGATCAAAATCAAAGAATCTTGGGCAGAGGTCGAGCGACTGCGCGTTCTTGCGGATGCTGACCAAAAGCAAAATTATCTTTTGCAGATTTTTACAGAGCCGCTCTTTAGCGCCGTATTCTTTGAATTGATTCAACGGGAGGGGAATGTCGGATTTGGTGAGGGGAATTTTCAAGCCCTCTTTGAATCCATGGAACTTGATCAAAAAAGACGAGGAGTCCTATGAGATTTGCAACGATTCAATCCCCAACAGGTCCTGAGTTTGTTCTGGGCCTCAGAGCTGGAAACTATGTTCGGTGGAAAGATTATGTAAACTTGTTTCCAAACGACAAGCTGATCTCCCAAACAAGAACGCTGCTGGATTTTGTGAAGGTCTCGCGATTGCTGCTTGATCATGTGCGTAAGAATTTGGATCGGCTGAATTCACTGCCAGCAATCCAGGTGAAGCCCG
>JBEIHI010000126.1:0-6492 GCA_040381435.1 Bacteriovoracaceae bacterium
CAAAGACTTTGTTTGGCCACGTTGTACGCCGAGTTGGGGTGCCGGACGTACTTTGAACGGGTGAACCAACCATCAACATCTTCAGCAGAGACAGCTCTGTAACGTTTATAAGTCGAAAAGGAGACTGAAACATGAAAAGTTTTACAAATCTTATCCGAACATTGTTTCTAACATTAATCCTGAGTCATTTCGATCTTAAGACAGATCAAAGTAGCGGGGGAGAATGGACCCTTCGTTTAACGTCGGCAGATGCAAATGGACTACTACTTCAACTTCTCACTAAGTGCAAAGACGGGCTCAAACTCCTCCCCACATATGGAACACCGATCGGCATAGCTGCGGGAACTTGCGTCTACGCCTACCAAACCGTCAAAGAGATCGTCCCATCGGCGGTAGATCGCGAAGCCAACTGTGAGTCACATTATCAAAGTGTGATCAGTGAAGCCCAATGTGAATCGGTGTGTGGCTTCGACTCAACTCCAGCCAGTTATGATGTGTGCGTAGAGGACTGTGAGAAAGCTGCGCTCTGCGATTTTGCCGCACGCAACCCAGCAATTGCTGAGCAATGTCCCCTGCATTTTCCCGACAACTGCACCTAACACGTGGGGGGGGATTACGACTACTTTCGCCAGAATTGCCACGCAGTACTCCCCAATAAAGATAAATAGAAAGGAAATATATGAAACATCAAATGACGTTTTTAGCATTAACTGTTTGGATGGCGAGCCTCCCTGCTCCGAGAGATCTCAAAGCGGCAGCAACGATCGAGGACCTCATCATTCTAGCCGAACCCGAAATCGACATTGAAGAAGATGTAGTCGACGAGGAGTGCAGTGACGTGCAACTAGCAGATGGTAAATCTCGCCCACCCCGCTGCATCTTCCCGGTGCCTACGATTCCCTTAAATCGACAAAGACTCCAGAGAATCTGCCAAGAGAAAGAAGATAAATGTAACCGAGAGATCTCCTGTGAAGAGATCAAAAAATTCAATGCCTGCATTGCTCGCGAATGCCGCAGTGATCCGAATCAACCGCCAGACGGCGTAAAACAGAAGTGCGAAAGGGAGTCCGAAAGGGGCAGCAGGCGGGCTGAGAGCGAGTGTGACCGCCTCGCCAGGGAATGCTTGGCGGGAAGAGCACCAAATTGGAATCCTAGGGGCTGCACGTACCCAGATCGAGATAGATATCCGCAGTCCTGCCGTTAAAGAAGAACATAGGGTCACGTCTCCGCTCTGCACTACCTGACCCCAAATCACTAACCTTCAACCCCGATCCTACTCATCAGCAGGATCGGGGTTTTTCTTTGTCACGTTGCGCACTGAATTGATTTGCGGAGTCAGCTTTTTGACGGGTTCAGAGAGGTTTATGTGGTGTCTCTGGGAGTTTTGGGTTTGGCATATCGATTGCTCATTCACCTGAACATGGATTTCACGAGGGCGGTTGCAATTTTGGCGTTTACGATAAACCTCACAAGCTGTGGGATGGGTGCAGACTTAAACCCACCAACTGCGGGCGACGACCTCGGTGCCCTTGGCGATGCCTTTGGAAAGCAAGGCACGCTCATTGGAAATGGCGGCTCCAATCCTACGACGAGTTTTGGCTTCCTTCCCAGCGGGGACTTCTATTGTTATTTCAACGAGCCCAATCATGATGTTGTCAGTCTTCAGGTTGTTGGGTGGATTGCGCTGGCCGATCGCTATGAGCTCATCGCAGAGCAGGAGACTTCCTTTGGCGAAACTTTGATCGTCCCCGCAGCAGATTTGCTGGGTTATGATTCTGTCTCGTGCAACGCTACGCTTGCGAGCTCAGGAGAGGGGCTAGTCGTCGGAGAGCCCACAGACTGCTCGCGTGCGGATTTGAATTCCGATGGTCCAGTGAACTCGATCGATTTGAGCCTTCTGTTGGGAAAGATCAGTGGAGATTCAAGTATTCCCTATGATGCTCACTTTGATATCAACAAAGATGAGATTGTTTCGGCACCCGATATGACTCATCTGCTCCAGTGTATGCATAGCGGAGGTGGGCAATGAGAGCTCAGCCACTTCAGCCTCAAACCGAAGCTCCCTATGTTTTTGACTATGTCGATGCCCGCACCTTTGTGCGAGATTATGTTGAGTTTTTAAAATCTCATCGCGAAGGATTTAGTTTCCGGAAGTTCACCAAGGAGATTGGGATAGCGAGTCCTGGTCACATTCATTTGGTGATTTCGGGTCGACTGTCGTTGACTGAGAAAATCGCGGACAAGCTGGCTCGTGGATTTGAGCTCAGCAAAGTCGACGCCAAGGCTTTTTTGGATTTGGTCCTGCTTGATCAAGTGGCAGATGGCAACGCTAAGGAAAACCTAAAACACAAAATTTTGAATGAGAGAATGCGTCGTAAGAAGGCCAAGCTGAAGGAACATCAGTTTGCTTATCTGACTCACTGGTACTATCCGGTGATTCGAGAGCTTGTGGGGCTCTGCGATTTCAGAATGGATCTTCAATGGATTGCCTCCCGTTTGAGGGGAGATGTTTCTCATGGCGAAATCTCAAAAGCTCTCAAGGCTCTTTTTGCTTTGGGAATGATTCGGACGGAGGGATCATCACTTGTTCAGTCTGAGCCATCAGTGCTGACAGATGATTTGACTCCAAGCTCTGATTTTGTGGATGAGTTTCATAAGGCCATGATGATGAAAGCGTATGAGGCTCAGAACTCTGTTGAGGATTCGTTGCGCGAGATCAGCGGCATGACTCTGACCCTCGATGCGACGGAGTTCGATCGACTCAAGCAGGAGCTCGTTGACTTTCGTAATCAGGTTTTCCAGAGGTATGGTCTTGTGAAGCCAAGTCATGACCGGGTCTATCAGGTCAATGTCCAGTTCTTCCCCCTCACGAAGTAGCCTTGTAAGTTGTTTCATGGAAAGTCTGTTTTCTTTGCAGGCTCAAAGGCTAAGCCCCAGAGATTCCCTCTGATTTCCGGGGCATAACGTTTGCAGGCTCTAGTGGTATGGCAATTCTTCGAGTGACGTTTTTGACTTGGGGCGCTCTATCGCTTCTCTTAACTCCTGCGTTTGCGCAATCTCAGAAAGCCTCAAAGGCGGCAAGCTTTGAGTCCAATCCCTGCTTCAAAGCGAGTCTTGAGCTGGCGCAAAATCCGCCAACGACAAAGCCCTCCAAAGAAAAACTCGATCGCGCGCAAAAGCTCATTCAGCAAAAACTCAAGATTCTCAAAGACAATGCATCCAACCCACGATTGGCACTTCAAAAGCAATCCGGTGTTGAACTCGAAGAATGCAAAGAGCTCATGAATTACTCAGTCAATTGCACCTACTCAAAATGCCAAGACTTGCAAAAGTCTCTGTATCAGCACTTTGAAACAATGCCTGAAGCAGAAGCGAAAACAGCCTACGATACAATGCTCGCCGTTTATGTTTCGGTCGGAGATGCTGAGCAGGCGCTTTCGATGACGGAGCAGTATCTAGTGCCCGAGCTCGAAAAGAGCGGACGGAAGCTGAGTCCTGCTGAGGTCGACACCTTTAAGCGTCTCGAAAAAAACGAGCTCGATGTTGAGCGCAATAGGAAATCAAAAGCTCAAGGCTACCTTGATGCTGTTGAAATTATGAAGAAGGGCCTTGCTGCTCATCTCAACGGTGCTGAGCGCGCAGCGCTCGAGGAATCGAAGCGCGCTGCTGAGGCCTACGTTCGAGGAGAAATCGATGAGGCAGAATTGCAAGTTCGTTCCATTGAAGCTCACGCTCGAGCGGCAGGTGAGAAGATCACAGCCGAGGAGCGTGAACTGCTCCTCGCTGAAATTCGCAAAAATCTCAAAAAGCCCTAAGCCACTTTGAGCGGCTTGTACTTGATGGGCTTAGGCATCAAGTCTTTGCCAAGTCGCTTTTTGCGATCCTCTTCGTAATCCGTGTAGTTTCCTTCGTAGTAAATCACTTGAGAATCACCTTCAAAGGCAATGATAGCGGTCGCCACTCGATCCAAGAACCAGCGGTCGTGGGAAATAATCACGGCACAACCCGCGTAGTTCACGAGAGCCTCTTCAAGAGCTCGAAGCGTATTCACGTCCAAGTCGTTGGTCGGCTCATCGAGTAACAACAAGTTGCTTCCTTCTTTGAGCATTCGAGCAAGTTGAACACGATTTCGCTCACCACCAGAGAGGTTGGCCAACTTCTTTTGCTGATCGTTGCCAGAGAAGTTAAATCGCGCCACATACGCACGAGAGCTCACTTCCTTTTTGCCCAGATCAATGGTGTCCTTACCTTCTGAAATCACTTCCCATACATTCTTTTCAGGATCGAGAGAGTCGCGATTCTGCTCGGCGTAGGCAATCTTGACTGTCTCACCAAGCTTCACCTCACCTGAATCTGGCTTCTCTTGTCCGACAATCATTTTGAAGAGAGTGGTCTTACCCGCGCCGTTGGGTCCGATGATTCCAACGATACCTCCTCGCGGCAAATTGAAGTTGAGATCCTCAATCAAGAGTTTATCGCCATAGGCTTTGCGAACATTTTTGAATTCCACCACGGTTTGGCCCAAGCGTGGTCCCGGTGGAATATAAATTTCCAAATCATCAATGCGATCCGATCCACCTTCGGCGACCATTTTTTCATAGGCCGCAATACGAGCTTTAGATTTGGCTCGTCGAGCAGCCGGCGTTTGATTGATCCACTCAAGCTCTCGCTCAAGGGTTTTGGATCGATTCGTTTCTTGAGCTTGCTCTTGTCGCAAGCGCTCTTCCTTTTGCTTAAGCCAAGATGAGTAATTGCCCTTGAAGGGAATTCCTTCCCCTCGATCGAGTTCCAAAATCCATCCTGCGATGTTGTCCAAGAAGTATCGATCGTGAGTGACTGAGATCACAGTACCTTTGTAGTTCTGCAAATGATGCTCAAGCCAAGAAACGGATTCAGCGTCCAAGTGGTTCGTGGGTTCATCGAGCAACAAAATGTCTGGAGCTTCTAAGAGAAGTCGGCAAAGAGCCACTCGACGTCGCTCTCCACCGGAGAGATGAGTCACAGGACCATCCAGCGGGGGAAGTCGAAGGGCCTGAGAGGCCATCTCAAGCTGACGTTCGATTTCCCAGCCGTTGCAGGCGTCAATTTTTTCTTGAACTTCAGCTTGGCGGGCGAGGAGTTTTTCCATTTGTTCGGGAGTCATTTCCTCCGCAAACTTGGCATTAATCTCAGCAAATTCTTTGAGCAGTGCACCTGTTTCTTTGAGACCGAGGGCAACGTTTTCACGCACCGTTAACTTTTCTTCGAGAGCGGGCTCCTGCAGCAAGATGCCAACGCTATAGCCATCGCTTTTAAGAAGCTCGCCGTCATAATCTTTTTCGATGCCCGCAATGATTTTGAGAAGCGTGGACTTTCCCGCTCCGTTAAGACCTAAAACCCCGATTTTGGCACCGTAGTAAAAGGACAGATAGATATCCTTCAAGATGTGCTTCTTGGGGGGGACTACTTTGTTGATCTTTTTGAGGGTGAAAATGATTTTCTCAGACATAAGTCCGAAATCTAGCCTCAATGAGGAGCCCTTGCAATTATGGGCATATAAAGACTTCGCTCTCAGCTTGATTGGGGCCTCCGAAGCTCCTAAAGTCCTCCTATGAGCTGGATTAACGACCTCAAAAACCCAGGTATTCAATCCAAAATCAACCCCGCCGAGTCCAAGGCCCCCGTCGATCTTTGGACCAAATGCTTGGATTGCGGAACGATTCTCTATCGAGTGGAAATCGAGCGCTCTCGATATGTTTGCCCCAAGTGCCAATATCACTTCGCCATGCCCGCTCGAGAGCGGTTGGAGCTCTTGCTGGATGCGGGAAGCTTTAAAGAGTTTGATAAGGAGCTCTCCCCCGCAGATCCTTTGGGTTTTGTTGATAACGCTCCTTATGCCAAACGATTGGAATCCTCTCAGAAGAAAACGAGTGAGCAAGATGCAGCGGTTTGGGGAGAGGGCAAGTGCGATGGCGTGCCCATTTCGATCTGCTTTTTTGTGTTTGAATTCATGGGCGGCAGCATGGGCTCTGTTGTCGGTGAGAAAGTGACTCGATGTTTTGAGCACGCGCTGAAACGTAAGATTCCAGCTCTCGTTGTTTCCGCCTCCGGGGGAGCTCGAATGCAAGAGGGAATTTTTTCACTGATGCAAATGGCAAAAACTTGCGCAGCACTGGATCGTCTCAAAGTGGCAGGCCTTCCGTATGTTTCATTGCTGGCCCATCCGACGACCGGTGGTGTTGCAGCGAGTTTTTCGACGTTGGGAGATGTCAATATTGCTGAGCCCGGTGCTTTGATTGGTTTTGCGGGACCGCGGGTGATTGAACAGACGATTCGACAGAAGCTGCCGGAAGGTTTTCAGCGAGCTCCTTTCTTGCTGGAGCACGGAATGATTGATGAGATTGTGCATCGCAAGGATCAAAAGAAATATCTTTCACGACTGTTTAAGATGCTTTGGAATCCCAGTGAAACGCTCCATGTTAAATCCAAGAAAAATTGAAGTTCCCTCAGCCA
>JBEIHI010000127.1:0-6426 GCA_040381435.1 Bacteriovoracaceae bacterium
CATTCGGCCAAAACGGACCCCTACCAGCGATGCAATGGGGTCCCCAAAGGCCAAGAATAAAATCGAAAGAACAGCGACATCTCGAGGAAAGACGAGAGCGGCCAAAGTACAGCCAACCAGATAGAAGAAGACCCCACTCAAGCGTGTCTGCTCGCCCTCGCGTAAAACACTCCGAAAACAATGGAGGGTCCAGGCATTGACCCGCGGCATAAAGAGCCGGGAAATCTCGACAATCAAATCGACCAAAGTCAAAAAGAAGAGGAACCACACAAACTCATTCTTGGTCGGCAACAAGAAGCTCGAGCCCACGATCCCACAACCGCTCGCCATATGGAACAAGCGGCGAGGAAGATGCAAGTCGTCTCTCTGAGGAGCTGTTGATTCTTTCATTGATCCCGCTTTATCAATCCGATGAAATAAATCCATGTTTTCCTGGCCAGAGTTTTTGGATCCCAATGCTTATACCTCCGCTGTCGAAGTTTCAGCCGTCGTTGTTCAGTCTTCCATTTTAACGATTATTCTATCGACGATCATTGCTTTTATTTGCTTTCGAGCTGCTTTTCAGCGTCGTCCTCAAGCCTTTATCTGGCTCGGCATTTTTTCTGCTGCCTATGCCGTCTGGAATTTGCTGTTTCTTTCCGCTTATGCCCAGAGGGATCTTGAGTTCGCCTCCCAAACAATTACCTACCAGTTGGCGCAACGGGCGCACTTGATTGTCGGGGTTTTGTTGCCTGCCATCGCCTATCAGTTTTTGCGCGTTTACTTCTTTGAACAGCGTCGGATTTCTCGACTGACGCTTTCTGCTCTCATCATCGCTCTGGGAATCTATTGGATTGATCTTGAGCGCTACGAGCGATGGACTCTTTGGATCTGTGGCGCTTTTATCTTTGGAGCTTTTTTTCTTCTGACCATGCGGCTGCTTCGAATTTATCGAACGTCGGAGAATTTAAAAGTAAAGACCCGGGCCTACTTTGTCGCCGTGGGTCTTGCTGTTTGCACACTCTTTTCTTTGATTGGACAGATTCGAGTCGAACTGAATCCGCCCGGAATACCCCTGCCCTACGTCGGCAATATACTCACCGCCATCCTCCTGTACTTTATGTACCAGGTCGTGATCACTCCTCGGCTGAGAGAAGTCCGAGAGCTCATGCTTCGAGGGATTCGGATCGTCCTCCTCACGGTGTTACTGTCTGTCATCTTTATTTCGCTCTTAGCCTGGGTGGGCGAGAACAATGCAGAGCTTTTTGTGTTCAATACATTCATCGCGTCCTTCATCATCCTGAGCGTGCTTGAACCCTTGCGCCGACAATTGGATGTGTTTTTCTTGAAACAGTTCATTGTGGATCGTTATGAGTTTGAGGAATTGCTCAAGCGATTATCAAAAAAAATACGAGACTCGAAATCATTCGCGGAATTGAGTGAATTGTTGGTTTCAGGTGTCCAAGAGTCCGGGCGAATTTATCAAAGCGCCTTGTTTTTATGGGACCAGCCCTCGCATACCTTTCGAATTTCAGAGCCGAGTAACCTCAATTTCATCTCTTCTCTTCCGGTCGACAGCCCGATTGCGGTGGCATTGAAAAAGAATCTTCCCATTTTGCTCGAACAGGATCATGAGCCTACCGATATTGTCATGGAACAGCTCAAAGAGATGCATGCCCATCTCACCTTACCCTTGATTTGGAATGATGAACTCATGGGCTTTTGGAGCTTGAGATCATCTCTCCGTTCAACCAACCCCTACACGAGCTTTTCTGACGAGGAAATTGAACTCCTCTGCAGCGTCTCTCAAGAAGTGGTGAGTGCTCTTGAGAGAATTCATCACTTTCAGTCCCAAGATCGTCAACAGCGCCTGGCTTCGCTTGGAGAGTTGTCCGCAGCGCTAGCGCATGAGATTCGAAATCCACTTGGTGCTTTGCACGGATCACTGCAGCTCCTGGAAACTTCCCCCACACTCAAAGATGCGGAAGATAAAGAGTGCGTGGGGATTCTTCGAAAAGAAGTCGATCGAATGCAAAAAACAGTGAATCAGTATCTCTCTTTTGCGCGTTCCACAGAGGAGCCGATCAAAATCAGCCTCGATACTCTGGCTCGAAAAACAATTCAGGAGCTCAAAGCTAAAGCCGAGAGAACAGGTACACGGCTTCATGTGGAAGTTGCCGAATCACTTCCCGAGGTTGCAACAGATCCACACAAACTTGAGCAGGTTCTTGCAAATCTACTGCAGAATGCCTGCGAAGCTTTTGCGAAAAACGTCACTCTCTTTGCAAAGAGGGCGCCTGATTCCGCAGATGAAGTTATTGTGAGCGTCAAAGACGATGGCCCAGGGATTCCCAAAGATATTCTCGCTAATGTTTTTACTCCGTTGTTTACCACCAAGCGGGCAGGCTCCGGTTTAGGACTTCCCATCTGTAAAAAAATCATAGATTCTTTGGGAGGTCGGATTAGTGTGGAAAGTCAGCCTAACCGGGGGACTGAGTTTAGTATTCGACTGCCGATCATGGGCATGAAGAGCGATCGTCTGGTTGAATGATCCACAGGAGGAGTGAGTGTCATGGCAAAGATTCTGATTGTAGATGATGAAGAAAGCGTTCGACGCGTTTTATGCATTCAGATTCGGCGCATGGGCCATGAAGCCGAAGAAGCCGAGAATGGCCTGATTGCCTGGCAAAAACTTTTACAGGCCGACTATGAAACGGTGATTACAGACCTCAAGATGCCTGAAATGGACGGTCTTGAACTCCTGCAGAAGATAAGAAATCAAAAACCACAGATTCCTGTGATTATGATCACCGCTCACGGAACCATCGACACGGCTGTTGAGGCCATGAAGCGAGGTGCCTTTGATTATGTGACTAAGCCCTTCAATCAAGAGGAGTTCCTGAAAACAGTCGAGCGGGCCATCCTTTCGGCCCAGGCTATTTCTAAGGAGTTTCAACGCTCGAGATCTTTTCTCCGACAAGAAGAAAAAATTATTGGATCGACTCCCGAGATCGAAAAAGTTTACGAGACCATTGAGAAAGTTGCTCAGTCCGACTCTAATGTTCTGATCACGGGCGAGGAAGGTGTTGGCAAAGACGTTGTCGCCAGACTTCTGCACGATAAGAGTGATCGGCGGACATCCCCACTCGTTCGCGCTTACCTTTCTGCCTGCCCACCCTCGGAGCAGATTGAAAAACTCTTCGGAGGCTCAGACAAAGAGGGATGGTTTCAGCTGGCCGAGAAAGGCACCCTCTATCTCGATGAGATCGGAGCCCTCAGCGCTGATGCTCAAGCGAAACTGGTTGAGGTCTTAGGACAATCGGTTCCTTGCCGCATTGTGTCCTCGACGGACTTTAACCTTCTCGAAAAAGTGGAAAAGGGACTCTTCCGAAAGGATTTGTTCTACACATTGAATGTCATCCCTATTCATGTGCCCCCTCTTCGCGAGAGGACTCAGGATATTGAACCCTTGGTAGATCACTTCATCCGAGTCTTCTCGAAGAAGTTTCAGAAGAATGTGAAGGGTATTGCCGATGAGGCTCTACTTGTTTTGATTCAGGCGCCATGGCCCGGGAATATTAGGGAGCTTGAGAATGTGATTGAGTTTGCAGTGAACATCTCAGACGGTCCGATCATCACGAAGAATCACCTTCCCCCTCAGTTGTTTGGTTCTCCTTATTCACCAAAATCACAGTGGAATGAGTCTCAGGTTGACGTTCTTAAACAGAAGGTCGACAGTTTGGAGAAGGAAGCTATCGTCAACGCCCTGAAAAGTTCACAGGGCGACGTCCTTCGCGCTAGTCAAAAGCTGGGCGTTCCTCCCTCATTGCTCGAAGACAAAGTAAGAATACTGAAAATTTCCACTGTCCGTTGACGGGACACCTCGGAGTTCTTAGATTTTAGAGGCTATGATTAAAGCTCAAGGTCTTTCAAAGACTTATGGTCCCTTTCAAGCGCTTCATGACGTTTCATTCGAAATCAATAAGGGAGAAATCGTTGGATTTCTCGGAGTGAACGGAGCGGGCAAAACCACAACAATGAGAATTCTGACCGGCTACTATCAGCCGACCTCAGGAGAAGCCTGGATCGATGGCCATTCGGTTCTTTCAGCGCCGGCTAGAGTCAAAGAATGCATTGGATACCTCCCGGAAACTCCCCCTCTTTATATGGACATGGATGTTGAGTCCTATCTTCGATTTGTCTGTGAGCTCAAAAAAGTTCCTAAGACGACTCGTAAGGAGTCTCTTGAGTGGGCTCTGGAAACATGCGGGCTGAAGGAGCGCCGAACCAGCATCATTGGCAATCTTTCCAAAGGCTACCGCCAACGCATCGGTCTTGCCCAAGCCGTGATTCATCGCCCTGCGGTGATCATCCTTGACGAACCCACTGTTGGACTTGATCCCGTGCAAATCATTGAGATTCGAAATCTGATTCGTAGCCTCGCTGGGCATCATACGATTTTGCTTTCGACTCACATTCTCTCTGAGGTCACTGCGACCTGTGATCGAGTGATCATGATTCATCAAGGTAAAGTCACGCATGATCAAAAGATCAAAGATTTGTCTGAGAAAAAGTCGCTCGAGGAAATCTTTATTGAAATTGTGACCCGAGATTCAGCCGCCATCAACGCGGTTTCAACGGCCTCATCGGTGGCCTAAAAGGAGACGAAGATGTCAGGAATTTGGTGTATTGCAAAACGAGAATTCAAGGGCTACTTCCAATCACCCTTTGCGTACGTGCTCTTGGGATTGTTTGGACTTTTTTCGGGTGTGTTCTTTGTGATTCTTCTCGATCACTTTGATCAAACCCTTCAAAGAGCTCAGTTTCAGCTGGCTCAAAATCCAGACATTTTGGCTCGAGTGAATCTCAATGAAATGGTGATGGGTCAAATGGTCTTCATGATTTTTTGGATCCTCATGATCTTTATCCCCTTGACGACGATGCGAACAATTGCCGAAGAGAAAGCTCAGGGAACCTTTGAGCTTCTGTTCACCTCCCCCATCTCCACTTGGGATATCGTGCTCGGCAAGGCCGCAGCTGCTGTGGGATTCCTTTTCACTCTACTCAGCACCCACGTCATTATCTTGTATGTGATCTTCGGATTTGGAAATCCCGAGGTCTGGCCAATTGTGTCTATTTATCTGGGCCTCGTTTTGTTTGGAATCTCCCTGATTTCGATTGGCATCTTTGCAAGCTCACTCACTCGCTACCAGTTTTTGGCCGCAATCATTGCAGCAACAATCAGCTTAAGCATTGTGCTTATCGGAGTGCTCTCGCGAATGGCGCCCGGCAACCTGCGAGAGTTCTTTGAGAAGATGGCCTTTCAATCCAACTTTGATGGGTTTAGCCAAGGCCTGATCAGCGTCTCAGCTGTCACCTACTTTGTGACCTTGAGTCTTCTGTTTTTATCCGCAACACGAATTTCACTGGAATCATTGACGAGGAGATAAGATGAAAAATTTTGCACGCTTTTCAGGTGGCCTTGGTCTCATTTGTTTGTTGTTTGGCCTCATTTCGATGCTCTTTGCAGGAATCTTCCAAACAGTGGCCCTTCTACAGTTTGCCATAGCTCTCGCGGGACTTTCATTTTTTGCCTTTTACTTTACTGGCGATGTCCTCTCGGTCATTGCTCGACGACGCGAGGCAATCTTTGGAGCTGTTGGAGGAGTTATCCTTCTGGGAGTTTTGGTGGGCCTCAACGTGATTGCCCACTCAAAGTTTGGCAGCAAAACCTTTGATACGACGAAGAATCGAATTCACACTTTGGCCGCGGAGTCCCAAGAGATCGCTCAGAGTTTAGACGCCCCCGTTGAAGTTTTAGCTTTCTTTCCGGAGGGTTCAGAGCAGGAGCCCATGCTCAGGAATCTGTTGAACAAGTACACTCCGTACACAGACAAACTTTCTCTCAAGATCGTCGATCCTGATAAAAACCCAGCACTTGTCTCTGAGCTTGGAGCCGATCGCGGCAATGTCATGATTCGAAATACGGCAGACAAAACGACCATCAAGCTCGCGATCGCCTCCGAGGAAGCGATGACCAATGCGTTGAAGCGAGTACTACGGTCCGAGATCAAAACGATTTATTTCATCACCGGACATGACGAAGCTTCGCTCGACAATCCCGGCTCTGGTGCAGGCGTTGGACTCTTCAAGTTACTGCTTGAAATGGATGGCTTCAAAGTCCTCCCCTTGAAACTTGCTGAAACAAAAGCGATACCTCGAGATGCAAGTGCGGTCTTGCTTTGGGGTGCTCGTCGGACACTCCCCTCACTCGATGTTGAAATTTTAAGAGGATATCTCGCAAAGGGTGGATCTTTGATTGTTGGACAAAACCCCATCATCACCAAGACGGGCTTTGGCGCGACGGGCTACGAGAAGCTTCTGGAGACTTATGGACTCACGCTTACAACGGCTATCATCTCGGAGAATTATAATCTCCAGGGACTC
>JBEIHI010000128.1:0-6395 GCA_040381435.1 Bacteriovoracaceae bacterium
AGGATCGGGAAAAACTAGAGCAGATTCGAAAGGATCTCATCAAAGACCCCTCTCGATTCCCTGAACTTGCAAAACAGCATTCGACAGATGGATCAGCTTCGCGTGGTGGCGACCTCGGCCCCTTTTCATTTGGCATGATGGTGCAGCCCTTTTCACGCGCTGCTTTTGCCCTTAAGAACAAAGGAGAGATCTCCCCCGTGATTGAAACGCAGTTTGGAGTTCATATTATTCAGCTTCTTGAAGATCGCCGAGGCTTTGAGTTTAACAAAGCCGCCGTGGAAGCCTTCTACCTCAAGAAAAAACAGTCAGAGACTTTGAGTAAGGAAATCGAGCGGCTTCGTGCACAAAAGAAAATCGAAATCTATGAAGATGCACTTCGCGAAATGTCCCCTCTGCCCGAAATTATCAAACAAGATCCAAGCGAGACTCTAAAGATCAATGTACCTAGCATCCCTCAATAAGACTCTCTTACTGTCTTTTCTTGTGGTGGGCTGCTCACTGCCGCCCTCAAAGAGCACTCCCATCGCTCGAGTGAATGGAAGTGAGATTACGCTCGGAGACTACCAGGATTTGATGGAAAGTCTTCGGCCCAAAGAGGGGGTCGACTCCAGCGAAAAGAAGGCAGAGCTTCGAAATCTCGTCATTCGAACTTTGGTTCGACGAGAGGTTGTGGTTACTGAAGCCAAGAAGAAGGGTATCACCCTGTCCAACGAAGAGGTTCAAGATGGCCTCAAAAAAATTAAGGATGGTTATTCTGAAACATCTTTTGAGCAGAGCCTTTCCGATCAGATGATTGACGCCAATATTTGGCATAGAAACGTCGAGCAAAGCTTGTTAATCGAGAAGCTCTTTGATGAGTCGGCTCCCAAGATTCCCTCTCCTTCGAATCGAGAGCTCATGGAATTCTTCGAAAAAAATCGACACCTCTTTCAAAAAAAGGCGAGTGTTCGAGCTCAGCATATTGTGGTTGCTCAGCAGTCCTTGGCCGACGATATCCACGCCAAGCTCAAGAAGCGGCCGCAGGATTTTGTATCGCTTGCCAAAGAGCATAGCAGCGGCCCAGAAGCACAGGACGGAGCCGTGATTCAGGTCGATAAAGACACCCTGCCCGAAGCGATCGATCTCGCTTTGTTTTCGTTGAAGATCGGACAGCTTTCGCCCGTCATTCAAAGTCCCTACGGCTTTCATCTCTTCAAAGTCATCTCACGATCTCCTGCGCTCAACCTGGACTTTCAAAACGTCAAAGATCAAATTGCAGCCAGGCTCACACGTCAGCGAAGGCTCGAGTGGATTGATCGCTTTGAAGAGAAGCTGATTCGAATGGCGGATATCGAGTACAATCGAGAGCTTATAAAGAAGCTGTAAAATCAACCACTTATCGAGCTCCCCATTGGCCCCCAGAACGTGCTATAGATGAGCACCTATGATGATTGGAGCACTTTCGGCCCTTTTGATTTCCGTCGTTGATCCCAATGCAGGCACCTCTTCTGCCTTTTCGGAGAAGATCGAAGCCCGCGTGGGAAACAAGATCATTACTTCTTCGGACCTTGACGGGATGGTTCAGGCCCTCAAACAAGCGGCGCAGAACCAGCCGCAGGAATTGGTCCGAAAGAAGGCTCTTGAAACCTTGATCGACCGATCCCTCATTAACATTTATTTAACTCAACTGGGCGCTCCGATTGCTGATCGAGAAGTTGATCAAAGAATCAATGCCATTAAGTTTCAAAACGGAATCACCTCACAGGAAGATTTTCGAAATCTCCTTCAAAAACAAGGTCTCAGCTTTGAAGCTTTTCGCGATCAGATTCGATCGCAAATGGAATACATGCAGTTTGTAAATTTCATGCGACGGGACTCAAACCAAAGCATTGAGGAAAAAGAACTTCGTGCGCTGTTTCAACAGCGAGCCAAAGACTTCGCTTCTAATTATGAGATCGAGCTTCAAGAATGCAGCATCCCACTGACCCGCGACTCAGCCGAAGTTGATCAGATCATTTCAAGGTTTACGACAAGCCCTCAGAAGTTTGATGAGTGCGTTGCCACTATCAGCCAAAGCCCGTCCGCCTCGGCCTCTGGTGGAAAAATTGGAAAGTTTAAAATCGGGATGCTTCGCGATGACATTGAACGAGTTGTTTTTGATGCGCCCAAAGGTGCGGTTGTCGTCGTCAGACAGCCCGGCGCTGTACAGCTGATTAAGATTTTGGATCGAGTGGATGTCGGGCCGCAGAGTTTTGAAAGTGCAAAGGATCGACTAAAGGCTCGACTACAAGAGGAAAGACTTCAAAAAGAGATCGAGAAAAAACTCACCGAGCTCAGAAATTCAACCTATATACAAATTTGATTCGCTTCTGTTAGCCTTTGGGAATGCTGCGGCTGATTTGCTGGGCGATGGGCCCCGCGCTCTTCGTCTTCCTGGGGTTTTTGTTCCCACTTGAGACCATTTCTCTGCAGGCGCGCATTGTCCTTGCGACGCTGGCTTGGATGTTTGTGTGGTGGTTGCTTGAGGTTGTTCCGCTTGCTGTCACCAGCCTTCTCCCTTTGATTACTTTCCCCGCCTTCGATGTTGCGAACCTCAAAACCGTTGCTGCTTCATACAGCGCTGAGGTCATCTATCTTTTCCTGGGCGGATTTCTTCTGGCGAGAGCCATTGAAAAATGGGGGGTCCATTTTATCTTGGCAAGAAAAGTTCTCGGCCATGAATCCCACTCGCCACAAAAAGCTCTCTTGATGTTTATTGGACTCACCGCATTTCTTTCGATGTGGATTTCCAATACGGCAGCCGCTCTCGTCGTCTTGCCGTTGATTGCGACTCTTAAGCATCCAAGCGCTGAGGCCTCCCATCGCATTCAAAAGTCTTTTCGCCTCGCTGTGGCATACGGAGCCTCTGTGGGCGGGGTTGCAACACTCATTGGCTCGCCGCCAAACGCCATCATGGCATCGATTGCGCAGCAGCAGCTTGGAGTCAAAATTAGCTTTCTTGATTGGATGCTCTTTGGAGTGCCCTTAGCCATTCTCGGATGTCTCATCATCTGGATCTATTTGGCCCACTTTGCTTATCGAATTCATGGCGAAGAAAAAATTCATCCGATTTCTCACGACGCTTCGACCTCACTCGGCCTCGCGCAAAAGCGCGTCTTGATGGTCTTTGCTATCACTGTGATCGCCTGGATTACCAGCGGAGCCATTTCCTCTTCAGCGCTTTCTGATGCTTCCATCGCCATGCTAGCGGTGATCGCGCTCTTCAGTCTTCCGAGCGGCGAAGGCGATCGACAGAGAATTTTGAGTTCCGAAGATTTATTGCACGGCGGCTGGCCCGTGCTTCTCCTTTTTGGAGGCGGCTTAGCGCTTTCGATGGGAATCGATCGCTCGGGCCTTGGAACCATGATTTCACATTCGCTTCACAGTCTCTCTGCTCTATCACCCTTCGTTTCCGTCATCGCCTTAACCGGCTTTCTCATTCTACTGACTGAGGTTTCCTCAAATACCGCGATTGCAGCCATCTTTGTGCCCCTGGTTTTGTCCATCGCACCCGTCGTTGGCCTTCCCCCTTTGATGGCGATGATGACAGTTACGATGGCCGGCTCACTCTCCTTCATGTTGCCTATGGCCACGCCACCCAATGCTGTTGTTTTTGCCTCGGGAGGCCTCAGCATCCGCGAGATGATAAAGTGCGGGGTTGGTCTGAACATTCTATTTTGGATCGTGATCTCTTTGATGATTTGGTTCCTACTGCCCGTCGTTTGGAACATTCAATAAACCTCTCGATCCCAAGCTCAAGCCCCCTTAAGATAGAAAAGATCATGGAAGATTTCCGCCTTGCGGCCACAGTCGGCGACCCCTCATCTATCGGACCAGAGGTTGCCATTCAAGCTCTTCAAAAGTTTTTTTCGACCAAGCGATCCTGTACCGTTCGATTATTTCTGCCAGAGCAAACAGCGCTCAAGTATCGTTCCGCTCTTCGTGCGCTTACGTCAAAAAAACGCGTAGAGACTGTGGAGGTTCTTGGGCCTCACTTCAACTTACCAGGAAAACACTCCGCTCGTTTGGGCCTTGAAGCGCTTAGGCTTGCAACAGATCTTTGTATTGAGCAGAAAGCAGCAGCGCTAGTCACTGGCCCTTTGGACAAAAATCTCTGCGCTCAGGTGAACAAAACTTTTCGGGGCCACACCGAGTACCTTCAAGAGCGCTGCAAGGTTCCCAAAACAACAATGCTCTTGTCTGGGGGCCAGCTTCAGGTCGCGTTAGTGACCACCCACATCCCTCTCTCTCAGGTCCCGAAGGCGCTCACATCTCAGAAGATTATCGAAACAAGTCTTCAAGTTTATCAGCATCTAAAATCTTTTTTTCCAAAACCAAAAATTGCCGTCGCAGCCCTTAATCCTCACGCCTCAGATGGGGGGCTCTTTGGAAACGAGGAAAAGACCATCATTGAGCCTGCCATCAAGAAGCTCAAAAAGAAAATTCCCCATATCGCGGGACCATTTCCGGCGGACTCGCTCTTCGCTAAATCTTTTCACTACGATGCAGTGATTTGCCAGTACCACGACCAAGGCCTCATCCCTCTGAAGATGCTTCACTTTTATGATGCCGTGAACGTGACACTTGGGCTACCCTTCCTAAGAACCTCTGTGGATCACGGCACGGCCTTTGACATTGTTGGAAAGGGTCTGGCCTCTTCGCAGAGCTACTTCAACTCACTTGAGTATGCTTATGAATGGGTCCGAGCCAAGCATTCAAATCCGCGGCGCAAGAGAACATAATCTCAAAGATATCTCTATTGATCTGCCTCGAAACAAGCTCATTGTGATTACGGGCCCTAGCGGCAGCGGCAAATCCACACTCGCCTTTGATACAATTTTTGCTGAGGGACAGCGCCGATATATTGAAAGCCTTTCGGCCTACGCCAAGCAATTCGTCGATCAGCTCAAAAAACCTGATGTCGAATCAATTCGAGGCCTCTGCCCCTCCATTGCTATTCAGCAGAAGGGCATTGCCAAGAATCCTCGCTCCACGGTGGGAACTCTCACCGAGATCTACGACTTTCTTCGACTGCTGTTTAGCCGGGTTGGCGATCCCTTCTGTCCAGACTGCCACGTAGCAATTGAAAAAACTTCTGCCCCCCAGATCGTTGATCAAATCATGGCCCTTGCCGATGGAACTAAGATCAATGTTCTCGGGGTCCTCGCGAGGAAGAAAAAGGGCGAGTTTACACAAGAGCTCAATCAACTCGTAAAGCTGGGGCTGGTTCGGGCCCGCATTGACGGAGAAGATCAGTCTCTCACCAAGGATATTCGGCTTGAGAAAAACAAGCCCCATGACATTTTTGTTTATGTGGACAGACTGGCCGTCAAATCCGACTCGCGCGGAAGAATTCAGGAGGCCGTCGAGCTCGCTTCCACTTTTTCGAAAGGACTCATTCAAATTGAGCTTTTTGAAAAGGGAAAAACACTCAGCTTCAATCAAAGCTTAAGCTGCCCCTCCTGCGGCAAGGGCTTTCCAGAAATGACGCCAAGGCTGTTCTCGTTCAACTCACCCATTGGCGCCTGCGTGTTCTGCAATGGTCTTGGCTATCTTCAAGAGAAGGTTGGTGAAGGAGAAGAGATCGAGGAGGATACTAGCGAGGCTCCAGTTCCTGTTGAAATCTGTCCAAGTTGTGAGGGAACACGACTCAAGAACGAGTCGAGATCCGTCTTCATCAACAAAACTTCTATTAGTGATCTGGTTTCGATGAGCGTACTAGAACTGAAGGACTTCGCTTTTGATCTTAAGCTCGACGGGAGAAAAGCGCTTCTGGCCGAAAAGGTCATGAAGGAAATCAAGGACCGGCTGGACTTTCTTTGCCAAGTAGGACTCGATTACCTTTCTCTCGATCGACGGGCCTCCACATTGAGTGGCGGAGAGGAGCAGCGAGTAATCCTTGCTACTCAAATTGGCACCAAGCTGACGGGTGTTTTGTATGTTCTCGATGAGCCGAGTATCGGCCTTCATCACGCTGACAACCAGCGGCTGATTGACTCTCTCAAAAAGCTGCGAGATCTCGGAAACTCAGTGCTCGTTGTTGAGCACGATCTCGATACCATGCTCGCAGCGGACCTCATTGTGGACTTGGGCCCAGGAGCAGGACGCTTGGGTGGAAGCATCGTCGATTTCAATACGCCTAAGCGCCTTGCTCATGGGGCAACCGCTGACTTTCTCAACGGCACAAAGATTATTCCTCCACCTAAGACTCGACGAAAGATTTCTGGCGACTCCATTCAGTTTCTTAGCTGCTCTCTACACAACCTCAAAAATATCGACGTGAAGATTCCTTTAGGCGCCTTCAGCGTTGTGACGGGAGTTTCGGGAAGCGGAAAGTCGACACTCGTACTCGATGTCATCAGCGAAAGTCTTTTGAA
>JBEIHI010000129.1:0-6382 GCA_040381435.1 Bacteriovoracaceae bacterium
CCTACAGCGAGTGGAATTTTTCTCCATCGGGTGATTGGGCGCACTACGAGTTTCTCGATTATCGAAAGGGCAAAGCCGGCGACTCAAATCATGAGGTTTATGAAATCTCCTGGATGCCGATGAGTGCTCAGGAGGCGCATCTTGTTGTGACGATTCCGGTACTGGAAGAGGCTCCACTGGATGTTGGTGTCTCGGCGGTTTTGGAGATGCGTAGCGGCCAGAAGTCCCACTGGGCGCTTAAGCATTCGGGAGGAAAGCCCGATTTTCATCGTCGGGAACATTTTCTCATTAAAATCTAGGCCTCTCAGCTCTTGGTTTTTAGCCTTTGTTTTTGTAAGTAAGCGCTGCTCATGGCTTCGAAAGGCGATATTCAAAAAGCAGTTCAGTTTCTTCAACAGGGAGGGGTGGTTGGCCTTCCAACAGAAACTGTTTACGGGCTTGCGGCTGATGTCAGAAGCCTCGAAGCCCTCAAGCATGTTTTTGCCGTTAAGGAGCGGCCCTTCTTTGATCCTCTGATTGTACACTGCTCATCCATCGAACAGGTCAAAGAGCAAGTTGTAGTATGGACTCCAGCCCATCAAAAGTTGGCAGAGACTTTGTGGCCAGGGCCACTGACGATGATCATTCCTAAAAAGTCATCGGTAAGTGATCTTATCACCTCGGGACTTGCCAAGGTTGGGCTGAGAATTCCACGACATCCTGACGCTCTTGCTGTGATTGAGCAGCTTGGCTCACCCGTTGCAGCACCTTCAGCCAATAAGTTTGGAAAGACTTCTCCCACGGAAGCTCAGCATGTTCGTGATGAGTTCGGCGCAGTAGTCCATGTGCTTGACGGGGGGCGCTGTGAAGTTGGCATTGAATCGACAGTGCTGGAGCTCGAGGAGAGCCACGACTGCGTGCACGTCAAAATCCTGCGGCCGGGAATGATCCAGGAAGACGAGATTCGCTCTGCACTGTTAACGATGGGGAAAAAGATTGAGGTTGAATACTCGACTTCCCAGGCTGCACCGGGGCAGTTGGCGGCTCATTATCAGCCATCGATTCCTTTGGTGGTGTGGCAGAAAGAATCGTCTCCAGAAAAATTCGAAGAAGCCCTGTTCGCTGAGCTTGGCTTTAAGGGTTCTGAAGGAGTTGAGATGCTTCTTTCTCCTCAGGCTAGTCTCGCGGCTCGAGAGCTTTACTCACAGTTGAGGCAGCATTCCAAGTCGTCTGCCCGATTTATCTACTTTCGAGAAACTGACGGAAATCTAGATGAATCATGGCGCCCGCTTTGGAATCGCTTGAACCGAGCTGCAAGTTTCAGGTTCTAGTCGAATAGACTCGACTATTTTTTGGGTACGACTGATAGAGTCGTCCTTTAGATCAGCCAAACTATCTGCTGATATGCGATAGGTTTCATGTCCCGATATCATTTGAATCTTAACGTCTTCTATTTTGGATCGATCAGGACTCAACTTTCCAGAGATAGATAAGCTGGAATCCTCCGATCTTCCTTCAAATGTGTCTTGATCGATTTTCGCAGAGATTTTTTTATTGTAGACGCTAAAAGTACTGTTGCTGAACGAAGTGTCGGTTTTGATGGTGAAATTCAGCTGATCGTGATGAGTTGTCGTTTCCAACAGGAGAGGAATAAACCACGCTGCTGAACTGGAGATTTCACCAGAAGTTCTTTTGTAATCTGTCTGGATGATACCAGCACCTTCATAGCCTGTGGGGCCAACGGCTGGAAGCTTATCAGCCTTCATGACAAAAGTGCCCTTGTGATCATGGATCTTTATCTCCAGGTTCGAAAGATCTCCACTTGCATCGTCGAGTTTTCCACTAATAGTCACCTTGGGAATCAGATCTGCGTGGTTTGGAGAGTTTCCGCCAGCAAAGCTCCCATCGTCGCTCGAGATTGTTGCTTCAACGGGCTCCTGCAGGAGATAGGTGGTGGGGTAGAATCTTTTTCCAGAGGTCTGATCCTCCATGCGCGTGAAATAAAGTTTGAGTTTGCCATCTTTCCGAATCGGAATGACCTCGATCAGAGTCTCCTTGGGCTTATTTTCCGTATTTGAGTTCTCAAGAACTGATGCGGTCCCAAGGTAACGAGTGTTTTGAAACAGACTTAGATCAGTCCGCGGCTGACTCCAGAGCTGCTCAAGGGGAAGGAGCATAAGACTGATAGCAAATAGCGATAGGGAGCGAAAATAAAGCAACATCATAAACCTCCTGCGTACGGAGGAGGTAGCTGCAAGGGTGATGCCATTCTAGATCCGATTTAAGAACATGAAATCGCCTAGATTTTCGGATTCATTCGGCCTGGCTTGCGACAAAAAAATCGCAGTTGCAGGGGGATAAGCCTTTCGAAGTTCCGGCAAAGCTTCTTCGACCAGAGAGGGTTGATGGCGTATCAAAGTAAGAATATCGAAACTCTAGAGTCGATTCAATACGCAACCAAATCGCTCACTCACCCATTGAGCTTTGCGCTGCGCACCCAGGGATGTGGCCATGACAGATTTGGTCTTGAGATCGATCGTTAGCTCGGTCAATGGAATGTATTGCTTCACAAGATCTCGGCAAAACTCCTCTGATTGCTGATTCACAAAATAGCAGGAGCAAAACTCTTTGGCATAAAATCCAGCACCAATCTTTGGCATTCGAAGAAGGTCGCCCCCATAAGACAGAAGTGCCACCACCACTAAACAGACAATGACGAAACTTACGATGACAAGGCGTCGAACCCAGGCTTTCATTTGCGGCTCGCTCCCAGATGAGCGGAAGAAAAAGATTGAAGTAAGAGCTTTATGAATCGGTTCATGTCAAAACTATCGTCCCGATCATCCGCCATTCTGACGACGATGATGCGCTCCGAAGGAACCATCACCATGCTTTGGCCCCAATGTCCGAGCGCTGCGAACATATCAGCGGGTACATCCGGGAAGGGGCGTCTCAGATTCATGCGAAGATTCTCTTTGTTGGTCCAAAGATGCATTCCTCGAACGGGCTTGTCTGAATGACTTCCTTTGGCGCGGCCTCGAAAGGCCGGTGAAAGTTGAGTGGAGTCATACACCCAACCGGCGGGGAGAATCTTCTTCTTATTCCAAACGCCATCATTTAAATACAGCAACCCGATCTTGGCCAGATCTCGTGGAGTCATGTGTGCGTAGGATGAAAGGAGAAATGTTCCGGACTCATCTCGTTCAATCACAGCTGAGCTGATTCCGAGGGGATCAAACAGCTCTTTCCAAGGAAAGCTCCAATAGCGCTCATCGCTTTTTAGCGCTTTTCGCAAAGTCAGAGACAAAAGATTGGTGTCTCCACTTGAGTACGACTCCTTCTCGCCGGGAAGATGCGAGAGTGGGGTACCTGCAACATAGTCGCCGACGTCTTTGACTTGCTGACCATAGAGCATTTCCAAAACGGAAGAGCGAAGAGGATTGCCCTCGTAGGACTCATTCCATCCAAAGCCGCTGCTCCAGTAGAGTAAGTCTCGAATGGTCATCTTCTGAAAGTCTGGGTTTTTCCGTGGCCCCACAAAATCAACCACGCGACTCTGCCTCGATAGGATGTTCTGTTTTTCGGCAATTCCCATAAAAGCGTTGGCAAGAAGTTTGGAGACCGACCATGTGTGGTGTCGCTTTTCGGGTCCGAAGCCTGTGCGGTATTTTTCGTAGATCAAAACGCCGTCTTTGATGACAAGGAGAGACTGGGTCCTCACTCCTTCGCGTGAGCTCCAGTCAAGATTCTCCGGAAAGGCATAGTTTAGAAACTGCTCAAACTCTCGGCTTTCAACGCCCATGTTTTGGGGATGTGCCGTGGGCCAGTTTTTGCTTGGCCACTGGTACGACTGTACCCCAAAGGGCATCATCAAGAGGAAGAGACAATGAAAAGTTAGGCGATGCACAGAAGACCTATTTTATCACGAGGACCGGTCGAGTCGAGAGCCTTAACACTTTCTTCGCGGTACTTCCAAGAATCATCGAAGAGATCGGTCCAGAGTGGGTTGCCATGACAAGATAGTCCGCTCCTTGCTTGGAGCCAGTTTTGAGAATCTCATCCGCGACTTGCTGGTAGTGCCGAGATATCAAAAACTTTGCTTTGACGCCCTGGCGTCGAGCGCCCTCTTCAAACCAGGTCTGATCTTTTTTGAGGCTTGCTTCCTTGATGTTCATCGGAAGCCCACTTAGATATTGGAAAGATTCCACCATCGCCAACGCAGTGGCCCAATCGGACTGCTGAAATGCGCAGTGCAGGACGGTGACTGAGCTCTTTAATTCCCTCGCAAACGAAAGAAATTTTTTGAACGCAGATCTCGACTGCGGGCTTAAATCTGTTGTGAAGAGAGATTTGCGAAACTCGATTTTAGATGATCCTTTGGGATGAACCAAAAACAAAGGGGTCTTCGAGCGAGAAACAAGAGCTTCTGCAAAGCTTCCGAGAAGGGCATTTTTTAGACCAGACTTGGACTGGGTCATGCAAAGAATAAACTCACAATGATATTTCTTACCAAAAGCATCGAGCGCTTTCGCTGAGGCCGAGAGTGAAAACCCTGAGTCAGAAATGACTTTCGGGTACTGCAAGCCTTCAACCTTAAGCTTTCGAATAATCCTTTCGAGATAGTGTTGTGGGGATTCTTTGATTCCCGCATCAATGAACCACTGAAACTCGAGAGGGCCCATGATCGAGACAGGATAAATCTGAATAGGTGAGGTTGAGTTCGAAGCAAGTTGATTTAAAAAACGAGCGCCCGCCTTGATAGTGGCAAGCGAACCCCCAAAGCAATCGATGGCCCACAGAATTTTCATAGTGACAAGGTACCCGACGGATGGGGGTGACACAATTCAAAAGCTCTCGATGAAGTGGTCAGGAGCTTTATCAAAAGTCTAAGAGTTGAAGAACCGACTGCAAGTTGAGATTGGCCTGAGCTAGAACAGCGGCCTGTGCTTGCTGGAGAATCTGATTGCGAGCGAGTTCAGCGGTTTCCAGGGCAAGATCAACATCGATCGCTCGGCTGTTTGCTTCTGTGTAGTTGTCGATGAGAAGGAGATTGGCCGCATAGGTGGTCTGTAGTCGTGAGTGGATGGCGGCCACAGATGCGCGCTCCTTGGTAATGGCATCAATGGCGGAGTTCACAATGCTTAAGAGGTCTTGGGCTTGAGAGGCTGTGTTCACACTCACATCTCTCTCAGCACTCACAGATTGAGATCGACCCATGAAAATGGCGACATCAGAAGCGGTGCCTGAAGCGTATTCGGCCGCGATGAGATCAATGGCTCCGTCGTTGTTGATATCCCCCACTGTGAGATCGCGAGCTCCCGAGGGAAGCGCCTGGTTGGTGAGGGAGGTGCTTGCACTGGAGTAGGCGGCTGCTCCCGTGGCAAGCAGAACAGAGATTGATCGTCCTGTTTCGTTGACAACGAAGAGGTCGAGATAGCCATCTTTATTGAGATCGGCGACTTCAATATCTTGAGCGCCAGTTCCTACGGTGGGAGCGGTTGCGGTTGCGGTAAATGTTCCAAGTCCTGAGTTTCGAAGAATCGTAAGAGATGTGGTTGAGGAAGACGATAGCGCTAGATCAGAGTCGCCATCATTATCAAGATCCCCAACGGCAATTCCAGAGACGTTCACAGAGAGTCCCGTGATTGTTGTGCCGACACTCATTGCTCCTGTACTGCTACCCAAAAAAAGCGAGGCGGTCGTTGCGGCAGCGCCTCCTGCCACAACGATATCGATATTGCCATCTCCGTTGAAATCCCCGGAGGCCAGTGTTGTGCGCGTACTAGCAACTGAGTACGTCACTGCCGATTCAAAACTTCCATCTCCGTTACTCATGAGGACCGAGATTTGAGAGCTGCCGGAATCTAAAGAGACGACATCGTCAAAACCATCTTGATTGAGATCAACAACTTCAAGATCAAAAGGAGATGAGCCCGTAGCGATACTTGTTCTCGTATTGAACGAACCATCTCCGTTTCCAATCAAAATAGAAACGGTGCCAACTCCTAGATCGGCTGTGATGAGATCCAGAGCTCCATCACCATTAACATCTCCTGCACGAATCTCATTGGGAGTGAGTCCCACTTCGTAGACGGTGGTTGGTGCGAAAAAGCTGCCATTGCCTTTTCCTCGATAGATTCGAAGTGTGTGGGTCACCTGTTCGTCAATTATTGGGCCACTCTCGGTGACCGCCAAATCAAGATTTCCATCCTGATCAAAGTCCGCAAGGATCGAGGCATTACCTCCCGTTGGATGCGACAGAGTCGTTCTCGATGCGAACTGACCGGTTCCCGCATTTTTGGTGAAGATATCTGAGGCTTTGAGAGATCCGAGTTCGAGGGAGATGGAGTCTGTGTTGCCTGAGCCGATTTGGATTCGTTTGCTTCCGAAGCTTCCATCGAGG
>JBEIHI010000130.1:0-6276 GCA_040381435.1 Bacteriovoracaceae bacterium
CAATCAAAGGCGGCGTCATCTGTGTTGTGAAATGCGAGGGGCGTAAAGATATCAAACAACAAAGTCACCTTACGATTGATCCGAAGAAAAGCATTAAAATCGGCAACCAACGCATGATCGTAACGGTCAAACTGCCCGCCCAAAAGAAAGCTACCGATAGAAACTCCTGATCCATTTCGAATGTGCGTCGCCATCACACCCGTGCCGTAGTAGAGAGCTGTCTTAGAATCGCGTCTCTCAAACAGAGAGGCGATGAATCCTCCTGCAGCTCCAAAGGCGACATAGAAGTTTTCAGACACCTTCGCACTCTGCTTGAACTGAGGACCCACCGCTAAAACACCTATCGGAGTCGTCCCATGTAGTCCCGCCGAGGTGAAATCAGAAAACTGATGCTCAAACTGCCAACCGAGCAGATAAGTGCCTTTGGCGACAGATGTACCCTTCTTTCGAGGAACCGCCGTTGGGAAGAAAAACGAGGTCGATGTTTCAGAAACAGAGTCCTGCGCGGACCCCTGTTTCGATTGAGCCGTCACTGGCTGTCCATTGCCAAAAGAAATCAAAACTAACAAAGACATCAAAAGAATTTTCATTGCTGAATCGTATAGGCGCCCCTCTTCCGGGATCAAGATTAAGCTCTGAAGAACTTGATCACAGCTTGAAGGAGTAGCCCTCGATTCCGGCGTTTTGGTGCGCCCTCTAGGCAGTGTTTCCAGGGCCTTAGCCCCTTTGAATTTTAAGCCCCCTGCCCCCTTTTAAAGCCTTTAAACCTGGGCTATGGTCCCTCTTTATAAGGAGATTTTAGATCATGGTTGAAAGAACCCTCAGTATTATCAAGCCAGATGGCGTTCAAAAGAATGTCGTCGGAAAAATTTTGGATCGTTTTGAATCAGCAGGCCTTCGTATTGTTGCGATGAAGCGAACCACGCTCACACGCGCTCAAGCCGAAGGTTTCTATGCTGTTCACAAAGAACGCCCCTTCTTCAAAGATCTTTGTAGCTTCATGAGCTCGGGTCCTGTCGTGATTTCGGTTTTGGAAGGCGAAGGCGCGATCAAAAAGAATCGTGATCTGATGGGCCCTACGAATCCCAAGGAAGCTCCTAAGGGAACCATTCGTGGTGATTTTGCTCAAAGCATTGATGCAAACACTGTTCACGGCAGCGATGCTCCCGAAACAGCGGCTTTTGAAGTGCGCTATTTCTTTAACTGCTTTGAATTGGACGCTCAGAAATAAGTTCTATGGCCGTGGCTTCTCAGCATTTAGAAACAGAGATTTTGAATCCGAATCCTCGGATTGATTTCTTTGGCCTTCTTCCTGAAGAAGCCGCTCGGCTCGTGGGTGAAATTGCGGGCAAAAAATATCACGGCGCATCCTTTGTTTCTTTTGTTTACAAACACAACATCGGCGACGCGCTCTTGATGTCTTCATTGCCCAATGATCTTCGGCCTGTTCTGAAAGAACGGGTCGACATTTCACCTTTGCCCATCAAGAAACGGCTCGTCTCGAGAGATGGAACCGTCAAGTTTCTGCTCGAAGTTCAAACTCACAAAGGAACTGAAGAGATTGAGTGCGTCTATATTCCTGAGGAAGATCGCACAACTTTGTGTGTCAGCTCTCAGGTTGGCTGCAAAATGGCCTGCAAGTTCTGCCTCACCGCACAACTCGGCTGGAAGGCAAATCTCACAGCCTCTCAGATCGTTCGACAGATTTGGACTGTTGAACAGGATCCTGAACTCAAGCGAATCACCAATATTGTCTTCATGGGAATGGGTGAGCCCTTTGATAACTGGTCAGAAGTGGATAAGGCCACGCGCATTCTCACTCATCAAAAAGGATTTGATAAAAGCGCTCGACGCATCACTGTCTCAACAGTGGGAAATGTTGAGCGCATCGATGCTCTCACCAAGGACAACCCTTTTAAGCTCGCCGTATCTTTGAATGCATCCGACAATGCAACTCGAGATCATTTGATGCCTATCAATCGCAAATGGAATATCGAGGAACTTCTCCGAGCGTGCCGTGAGTACTCCAATCGAACGAACAAACGAGTGACCTTCGAATACATCTTGATGAAGGACGTGAGTGATCGCCCTGAAGATGCCAAGCGATTGGTCAGCCTGTTGGGAGAAATCCCCTGCAAGCTGAATCTCATTCCCTACAATGAGAGCCCTTTCACTGAGTTCAAGCGCCCCACCGAGGAGCAAGCGGGCTGGTTTCACAGATATATGCTCGATCGAGGATTTACCGTATTCACTCGCAAGAACCGCGGAAATGATATCTTTGCCGCCTGCGGAATGCTCAAAAAGCAAGATACCTCTGCCGTCTCCGTTTAATGTGACCTCACGTTCATTAAGTCCTGTCCTGATTTTCACAGCCCCATCACTTAGCACTTCGAATTGCACTGACTTTGCCTCTATAGTGGGCCCATGAGCTCCCGCAAAAATTTCATCTTACGATTTCTTGATGTGGTTGAACGAGTCGGCAATAAATTGCCCGACCCCGTGACATTGTTTGTTGTTTTTTGCGGGCTTGTCCTTGTGGCATCATGGTGGGCGGGCAGCTCAGGACTCAGTGTCATTCATCCCAATGGCACCACCGTCACCGCCAACAATTTGCTCTCGATCGAGGGCATCCGCGGCATGTTCATGAACGCCATCAAAAACTTTACAGACTTTCCGCCTCTCGGACTCTCTCTCGTCATCATGATTGGAATGGGCGTGGCGGAAGGATCGGGACTCATCAACGTGGGGCTCAGGGCTCTCGTTACTTCTGTCCCTAAGTCTTTGCTCTCAGCGACCGTTGTTTTTGCAGGGGTCAATTCAAGTCTTGCCGCGGATGCTGGCTATGTTGTCTTAGTCCCTCTCGGCGCCTTGGCATTTGCCAGTGTGGGACGACACCCGCTGGCGGGACTTAGCCTCGCTTTTGCAGGAGTCGCCGGTGGATTTAGCGCTAACCTCTTGATCACGTCGCTTGATCCGTTGCTCGGAGGTTTAAGTACATCTGCCGCTCAGTTACTCGCTCCTGGATACGTCGTTCAATCGTCGGCGAATTACTACTTCATGATTGCAGCTACTTTTATGCTCACCATCGTTGGAACCCTGGTGAATGATTTCATCGTGGAACCCAAGTTGGGCAAATGGACTCCTCCTGCTGATCTCAAGGTGGGCTTGGATCGAATTACTAAAGTCGAACGCAAAGGGCTTTGGGCTGCTGGCATCGTGTTTGTTTTTATCCTGGGACTTTTCTTCTGGCTCTCCAAAGACTCAGGGGGAATTTTTCAGCTAGCTCCAGATGCCGCTAAACCCTTTAAAACCGCGGTGGAGGCTTTTGAACCCCTCTTCAAAAGCCTTGTGATGATCCTCACCCTTTTGTTCCTGTTTTGCGGCTTAGCCTACGGAGTCGCCACTCGGAGCATTCGAAATGACAAACAGGTTTCCAAGATGATGGCGGACTCCTTGAGCACCATGGGTCATTATCTTGTCCTAGCCTTTGTCGCGGCTCAGTTTGTCGCCTACTTTCGTGATTCGAATCTGGGCATCATTACAGCCATCGAAGGCGCTCAGCTCCTAAAGTCACTCCATTTGACAGGCATTCCAGCTCTTTTGATTTTCATTCTGATCGCGGCTGGCATCAATTTATTGATTGGTAGTGCCTCAGCAAAATGGGCCATTCTGGCTCCTGTCTTTGTTCCGATGATGATGCTTCAGGGAATCTCCCCTGAACTCACACAGGCGACCTATCGAGTGGGTGACTCTGTGACAAACATCATCACGCCACTACTGCCTTACTTTCCTTTGATCGTGGCCTTTGCTCAAAAATACGACAAGAAGGCGGGAATTGGCACCGTCATCTCTTGCACTCTTCCGTATTCCTTCTGTTTCCTCATTATGTGGGCGCTTTTGTTGACTGTTTGGATTTTGGTGGGGCTGCCCCTCGGCCCCGGAGGCCCTCTAAGCTTCGACTTGTCGACAATTCAGGCAAAGTAAAACGAGCGCAAAACGTCAAAGCTCTCCCTTTTCTGTCCGACTCAGTGACGCCTTTTGACGCGTCGCTGCACGACAAAAAGTGTCGCTTCATCAAATCACTCATAACTTTTGTTACCCCCCTCCTGAGATCGATCTTTGCAATAAGGGTCTAACCTCACCTGGTGTTGAGAGCGGTGAGTAAGGGAGTTCGGTATGAGTTATGGAAGATTCGTTCCGGCAGGAACGCTGGTCTTTATTTTTTCGTCGTTTTCACTTCTTGCGCAAAGTCAAACGCCGAGACCGCTGACGCCAGCTGAGATTCGGCACATGACTGCCTACTCCAAAGATTACTGCAGTCGAACGCTTTCCCTCTTGGATCAAATGGCAAAACTTTTTCGCGGTAGCCCCCATGGCAAAAAAATGGAGGAGACTCTCAAATTCAATCAGGGTCTTTGCCAGAGAGCTGATGCCCTCCGAACTCAAGATGCTGCCTACAAACAATGGCTGGCCCAGCCTAAACCCACGACGCCAGCTCCCAGTCCCGCGCCCAAAACTGGGGCTTTAACTCCCGCTCCAGACACATCAACATCAGCCTTCGGTCCACTATCTTCCCAAGGTCCTAATGATCAGTTCTACACTCAACAAAACACTGGGGGTCTTAAGAACGTGAACATGATGAAAGCCTGGGCGCTCAATCGAGACTGCGGCAAAGTTCAGTTTTCTGTCTTTGATACTGGGGTGGACTATAACCACCCTGAGCTCAAGGACAGCTATCAATCGCAGACGTCATTTGATTTCGTTTTGAATCAACCCAACGCCATCGACAAACATTGGCATGGAACGTTTGTCGCTGGAATCATCGCGAGCAAGCCAAACAATCGAGACGGAGTGGCTGGAGCGTGTTGGAGAGCAAACGTGTCTTCAAAGGCCGTTCTGAATGCTCAAGGCATGGGAACCCTCTCCGACATCCTACGCGCTATGAATGCGACGACCAACGCCACCGCAGCCAACAGCACGGTAAGCATCTGGAATCTCTCGATTTCGATTATGAACCAAGTTGTTTGGGAGCTGTCTTCATCAACATTTCCAAAGACGATGACACAGGCGATCTCCGAAGCCGGCAAAAAAAACATCTTGGTCGTGGTTGCGGCAGGCAATGAAAATCGACTTCTCGGCAACTCGTCGATGATTCCAAATCTACCTAAGAATCTTCTCGTCGTCGGTGCCACGGATGCCAACGATCAAATTGCAAGCTTTAGTAACCATTCAGGCGTCGTGAACATCTACGCCCCCGGCGTGAACAACATCTCCACGGTATCTGGCTATCGGTATTCAATGGCAAGTGGCACATCATTTTCATCGCCCCTCGTTGCAGGAATCGCGGGCCTCATGGTTCAACGGTTTCCTCAACTGAATGCGACTCAGATTGTTGAGAGAATTCTAAAATCAGCTCGAGTAACGAGCAATACAAAGGGGGCGCTAACCTTTCAAACACCAATCATAGATGGGGGCAAACTTTTGGAGGCCGCGCAATGAAATTCAAAGTCAATCCCAGCGCAAAGCCCCGAAGGCGCTTCATCAGTTGGTTCATGATTGGCCTCTCGTTTGTGATGGTGGGTCTTGTCACTGGTGCAAAGATAGCGCCGTGGTGGGAGAGCTCCAGCGCGGAAACTCAGAGCCAGAATGATGTCGATGGAATTCCTGGTTCGAGTTTAAGTATTGCACCCATCGCCGATGAGCTCTCAGTCACTCCTCCCCTTGAGTCACATGATCATCACGGCAAAATCGAATCAGGAGCGAATCAACAAAGTGATTTCAAAGCAGCCTCTGACATTCGCGAGTTCTTTGGCTATGCGCAGCTTGTTCAAAGTATAAGAAGCCGAACCAATGCTCAGGGGCGATTTTTGAAAGTGGAGATCTACAATACGGATTTTAAGTATCCGCTGATTCGAGTGGCGGAGCAGTGGGATGAGTCTCGAGGACTCTCCGCTCGCTCCGCGATGGTTGCCGATCACCTGCTCGTTCGATGGAAAAATGAAGCCGCCGCTGAGGAAATTGCCCAGTTTTTGATTCAGCAAGATGCTCAGATTCGCGATCTCGATGCCGACTCTCAAATTGCGATCATTTCATTTGACGGACTAGATCCTCGAAGCCTCGTGCGCATGCTGAAGTCATTTAAGGAGAGCCCTCTGGTGGAATCGGTCGATCCGGACTACCTGACAAAAAACCACTAGTACCATCGCTGCCTCAGCTGGGACAGAGTGTTCTCGGGGTCTAACCGCAAAAGCTCAATCAATTCAGGCTCTTGAAATG
>JBEIHI010000131.1:0-6202 GCA_040381435.1 Bacteriovoracaceae bacterium
CAGAGGAGAACAACTTCCAATGCGTTTTCTCAAAAGTCACTTTGACACACTTCCAATTGAATCGGCATTCCAAGTCAGATGAAAAATACTTAGACAAAGCGTTCATCCCCGTTGAACCACAAAAGCGAAGACTCTCTTTGATTTCCGGATAGGATGCATGAGGAATGGCTGAATGCCAGACTTTGAGCACTCCAAGCTCGAGGGGCCGAGTGATGATCTCTTTGAGCCTCTCATCCCGTACGGTCATGAACTGAGCCCCATGATCAAAGCGATACTCGCGACCATCAACGTCAACTCGCCGCGTGCTCATCCGACCTCCCGGGCCACGAGATTTGTCTAACAGCAACAAATCGAAATGATCTTTGAGAAGATGACAGAGGAGAGAGCCCGCAATCCCAGCACCAATGCAAACAAGGTCCTTCATGAGCCCTCTCAGGCTAAGGGATTGATCCGCATCAATCAATTGTAAGCCTGAACCCCTCAGGCTTAAAAACGCCCCACCTAGGGCATTTTTGACCGATCGCAGGGCACGTCTCAAGGAAATCATTGAGGTTTTAGCGCGGGCTCTAATTTTGCAATCTGGATTACTCAGTGGTCTTTGGTGAAGTCATGAGGAGGATTGTTTATGCGAACGCTTCACCATCTCACTGCAGCACTTAAGGTACTCAGTCTCACATTGTTTTTGGCACCTAATCTCCACGCGAATCCAGCATCACTGAAAACGGCCCGCTCCGGCTCTACCAAATAATTCAATTCCAACACGAGTCGCTTCGCCCTCAGTCAAACAGAGGAACGTCGATCATTTTGTTCTTCACTCTTTCATCAAGCCTATGATTCTTGTTGTAAGTCGGAGTCTGGATGCAACGAAACTCAACAGGAGCGACACTGTAACGTCGAGGCCAACACCATCCACGAAAGTTGCTTGTCTGCCTCACAAAGAACGACCAACAGTTTTTACTAACTCATGAGGACGTCGGACGTCTTTTGGGGGCCTTGAATCCCCAGCGAGCCGATGTTTAAGCCCTCTAAAGACCATAAAAGCCATGCCTCAGTGGCATACTCCTTGCTCCCTTCACTCAGAAGCTTGCACTATGGCTTGAATCAAGGGAGAACTGGCGCTGTGATTCGGATTGGATTTTTAATTGTATTCTCAGCAACTTTAAGTTCGCTGTCTCTCGCACACGGCAAGAGCCAATCGACCCCCCCCGCAGAATGGTTTTTTGAACCGCGCGAGACCCATGAAGATAGCTCTGATTTTCAAGCTCGCCGGGCAAGGCAAGCTTCTCAAGAGAGCGTTTTGATTCTCAATGAGCGTGCAAACATCTTCACCGCGGAATCAGAGAGCGGAAGCGGCTCGGGAATAATACTCCAGGTGACGTCCGAGCATATCCTGATTCTCACCAATGAACATGTTGTTCGACGAGGTCCGCATGAATCACAAGTGATCAAAGTGGCCTTCACCAATCCCGATGGAAGTGACGAGTGGACCTTTGCAACCGCTGTGAAGTCGAGCATGCAGCGAGACGTCGCCGTGATGATTGTCCCTCGATCCTCCGTCAAAACGGCTCAGCCTCAGGAAGCCAAGATTCCTGTTTCTCCCGAGCATCTTCAGTATGTTCTTCAGCGCGGGCGTAACAACTTTGCGTTTGGAAATCCCTTGGGTGGAAGAAATGTTTTCACGAAGGGTGTTCTGTCGGGTCTTCCGACCACTGCCATGGACGATGAGATCATGATTCAGACGGATGCACCCATCAATCCCGGAAACTCAGGTGGGCCTCTTTATGATATCGCCACAGGATCTGTGATTGGAATGAACACCGACAAATTAGCAAGTGCCTACGTCGATTCTGTCGGACGTGCGATCCCGATCACCACGGCATTGCAAGAAGCACAGCGACTGCTGGATGGTAGTCATGATCAAGGTCAGGGGTATATTCCAGGTCGAACAGAGCGAATTCCCATTTCACTTCTCCAAAAGGAAGGAACCTGGCCGATTGTTGAGAAGAACTATCCGGATCTCTTAGCAGCTCAGCAGAAGTTTAAGGAGCCGTCCCGAGGCCTTCAGATTTTGACAGATATTCATCCCGATTCCGGTCTCCAAGTCGGAGATGTGATTATCAAAGCCAATCAATCTTATGTGGGATCCGATGAGAGAGAGCTGATACGACGTATTCGGTCGACCGTTAATCAGCAGGTTCAGTTTGAGATCCTAAGAGGCGACCAAATCGTAAAAATCAATGTTCATGTCCAGGATATGCTTCAATCGCTGCGAGCGAGAGAGACCAACTTCGCAGCCGTTGGGGGCCTGATTTTGCAGATGCCTCTGCTCAACGAAGACGGAGACTATCTCCGCGGCGAAAAGGGAGTTCTTGTGACTGAGATTGTTCCTGGCTCTCCAGGCTCTAAACTCATGGAGCAGGGCGAGCTCGCAAAGTTTTCTTTGATTTATAAAGCCCAAGTGGGAACCAAGACATTTGCTATTGAAAGCCTCGAGGATGTCCATCAACTTGCCGACCATCTCAAGGCTTCAGATCACAAGCTTGTTCGATTCTATGTGAAGAATCCGATCCGCTTGTTCCAACCCGACCAGCTCAAACTGAAAACGCTACTCGACACCAACGGACTGCCCGTTTTGAACTCCAAGCCTGAGTTTGTCTTACTGGAGTCGCCTGAAGTGATTACCTCTCGTAATGGTGAAATGAATGAACTCAGAGAAGAGCTCAATCGAAGTCTGCTCACTGGCACCGTTTACAATTTTACGGAAGCGGCTCGATCTGCATCTGATCGTTGTGCTCAGAGGCTCAAAGATCTAAAATCTGCGGATGCAACCTAAGAAAGCTGTTTTTTCTCGATCACTGACGTTTTGGATTTTCCTCAGTTTGATTCTCGGCGCTCTGTCGGGAGTTCTCATCCATCAGTGGGCTGGGGGGGACTGGTATTCCACAAGCAGCGTAAAATCCGTGTTTCAGTTTGGAGCTGAAGCTTTTTTGCGACTTCTTCGATTCATTGTGGTTCCGGTCGTGCTTGTTTCGTTAACGTGTGGAGTAGCCGGGCTTCAAGACATTAAAGAGTTTGGAAAGATTGCTGGAAAAACCTTCCTCATTTATCTCGCAACAACACTGATCGCCATTGCTTTAGCCATGAGCGCAGGCTTTCTGACTCAACCGGGAGTAGGGTTTAATCTAGGCCAAAGCTCAACAAATCAGCCCACTCCTCAAGCTCCTTCAATAATGGATACATTTCTCAACATCATTCCCGTGAACCTTTTTTCAGCACTGAGCAGTGCTGACATGCTTCAAGTGATCTTCATCGCCCTCATTCTCGGCCTTGCCATGAGTATTTCGGGAGAGAAGGGCAAGAGATTCCTTTCAATCTTTGAAGACGTAAACGCTATCATCATGAAAATCGTTGAGATTGTGATGTGGGTTTCGCCGATTGGTGTCTTTTGTCTCACTGCTCGTGTCTTTGCGACGCAAGGCTTTGAGGCGTTTCACCCACTGATTGTTTATTTTCTGACTGTTCTCGGCGTTTTGCTGGTGCATCAATTTATCTTCTACTCAGCGCTGCTGAAACTCTTGTCTGGCCTCAGCCCTATTCAATTCTTCAAAAAGTTTCGACCGGCTATGATTTTTGCGTTCAGCACTTCTAGCAGCAATGCGACGATTCCTGTGACGCTTAAAACGGTCGAATCCAATCTTGGAGTTTCCAATCGAGTCGCAAGCTTCACCATTCCTTTGGGAGCCACCATCAATATGGACGGCACTGCCATTATGCAGGGGGTGGCGACGATGTTCATCGCCCAGGCGGCGGGGATTGACCTGGGTTGGATTGGAGTTTTGACCGTTCTTGCCACAGCAACGCTTGCGAGCATCGGAACGGCGGGAGTTCCCAGTGTAGGCCTTGTGACCCTGGCAATGGTCCTTCAGTCCGTCAATCTTCCGCTGGAGGGAATTGCCGTCATCCTGGCCGTCGATCGACTTCTTGATATGGCGCGCACGGTGGTCAACGTGACAGGTGACGCAGTGGTCACCTGCATTGTGGCCAAATCAGAAGGCCTTTTGGATTCTAAAGTCTTCAAATCTCCCAACTAAAACTTGGCCGGCCATTTCGGTTTCTGATTTAATACGTCGATAAGGAGAACAGATCATGCGTTTATTTTTGAGTTTAAGTGCGCTCTTCATTTCAACTTCGGTCCTGGCTTCTGGATCGAGCTACCAAGCAGACCTCAAGTCGACTGAGATTCAATGGATCGGAAAGAAAGTCTTTGTGAAGTCCGAACATAACGGAACGATTTCACTGAAGTCAGGAAGTTTTGAGATAGCCGATGGAAAAATTACAAAAGGTGACTTCGTCATCGATATGAAAGCCATCTCAGTAGTGGACATCAAAGATCCCACAGACAACGCCAAACTGAAAGGGCATCTCGAATCTCCAGACTTCTTCGCGGTCACTGAGTTTCCTGAAGCTCGCTTTGTGATTACAGGCTCAAAGCCTATCACCTCAGGCGGCACTCATGAGATCACGGGCGACCTGACCATTAAAGGAAAGACGGAGAAAATCCAATTCCCCGCGACCGTGAAAGCAGAAGGCGGCAAAACAACCATGACCGCCAAGATTCCTGTGGATCGCACCAAGTTTCACGTTAAATTTGGCTCACCTAAATTCTTTGAGAATCTTGTGGGCGATCGCATTATTTCAGACACGTTTGATATCAGCCTAAGACTTGTCGCAAGCGAATCCAAGACAAGTACTAAAAAAACCAAGTAAGGCGATTAATCAATTTTGAAAGGGCCCCGAGAAAATCGGGGCCTTCTTATTTTCATGTCAGAGACCGGCCCCTCCAATTTGATTCAACTGCAATCCGCGGCAAAGGGCTTTGGTTCAAAGACGCTCTTTAGCGATGCTACGTTCTCAATCAACGCCGGCGAACATGTGGGTGTCATCGGACCCAATGGAGCTGGAAAGACAACTCTCTTTAAGATTCTTGCTCAAGAGCTAGATGTCGACGATGGGGAAGTTGTCCGTTCGAAGTCGCTTCGTCTGGGATATCTACGCCAACATGATACTTGGGATACAGATCAAACCCTTGAAGAGTTTTTCTCGGAGGGCCTCGTCCTTCCTATTTGGGAGCTCAAAAAACTAGCGCTCGGTCTTGGACTAAAAGACGAGCAGTTTTATGCGCCAATCAAGACGCTCAGCGGTGGCTATCGAATGCGCGCCAAGCTTCTTCACCTGCTTGGCCAGCAACCCAACCTCATGATGCTCGATGAGCCAACCAACTATTTGGATCTCGAGACAACATTGGTACTCGAAGAATTTTTGCAAAGCTTTGATGGTTCTTTTCTGCTGATTTCTCACGACAGAGAGTTTTTGCGGCGAACGACAGATCACATTCTCGAGATCGAATCGGGATCGTTCGTAAAGTTTTCAGGAAACATTGATGACTACTTCGAACAAAAGGAAATGCTGCGATCTCAACTCGAAGCCCGAGCGATGACCGAATCTGCCAAGCGAAAGGAAGTCCTCGACTTTGCAGCTCGCTTTGGCGCGAAAGCATCAAAGGCGAGGCAAGTGCAAAGCCGCCTAAAGCAACTTGCTAAACGCGAGACGATTGAAGTGAAGCCGCTACCCGTATCTGCCAAGATTCGAATCCCAGCACCTACTCATACCGGGCGCGTTGTCATGAAGATTGAGGACTGTGACTTTGGATACGGAGACAAAGCGATTATTCAAAGAGTTCAATGCGGAATCGAAGCAGGAGATCATCTTGCGGTGGTCGGATACAACGGCGCTGGCAAGTCAACACTCCTCAAGTCCATCGCTAAAGAGATTCCCTCACTGTTCGGAGAAGTGGAGTGGGGCTACCAAGTGTCCTGCGCCTACTATGCTCAGCATGTTGCTGAACGTCTTTTGCCTGAGGAGACTGTCCACGACGCTCTCAAGCGTGCTGCTCATCCGGATGTTAAGCCTCAAGAGATTCTCGATCTCGCAGGAGGACTTTTGTTTTCCGGCGATGCCATCAAGAAGAAGGTTTCTGTTTTGTCGGGGGGCGAAAAGGCACGGGTCGCACTGGGTCAGATTCTTTTGCAAAAATCACCTGTGCTGATTTTAGATGAGCCGACAAACCATTTGGATTTCTATACAGTTGAATCTCTCACTCAAGCTCTTTCGGAGTTTAAGGGAAGTGTCATTTTTGTCAGTC
>JBEIHI010000132.1:0-6193 GCA_040381435.1 Bacteriovoracaceae bacterium
CATGAATCTCTTTGAGCATAAAATGCGGATAGCCCTCTTTCTCAGCCATGGCCAAGGACCACTCGATTTTTTTGCTCTTCTTTTGAACCTTGGCCCCTGAGAAACTCTTAACCACGACTTGCTCTGGCTGAACAAAAGCCATCTCTCGATCGTCCAAAAAGATGAACTCTCGCGTATAATCCAACAGGGCCGGAATATCAGAAGCAACAAACTTCTCGTGCTCTCCAAGACCCAAAACAATCGGACATTGATTTTTCGCAACAAACAAAGTCTTGGGCTGATGGATCCAAACAGCCGTGATCGCAAAGGCACCTTTCAGCTGACTGACCATTTTCTGACAGGCTGATTCAAAATTTTTTGTCTGATCCAGCGCGACTTGAAGCAAATGAGCGATCACTTCAGAATCTGTCTCAGACGAAAACTCATGACCTTTTTTCTGAAGCTGAGCCTTCAGATCAGCATAATTTTCGATGATCCCGTTATGAACAATCACAACGTCCTTAAATCGATGAGGATGCGCGTTTCGCTCAGAAGGCCTTCCATGTGTCGCCCAGCGCGTATGGCCAATTGCCGAAGATCCTGAGATTGGATCCTTTTCAATCGACTTCACTAAGTTTTCAATCTTCCCCTCACATCGCTTAATTTTTAATCTAGCAGGATGATTTGAACCATTTTCAATTGCCGCAACACCTGCTGAGTCATAGCCCCGGTACTCCAACCTTTTCAAACCTGAAATGACGATTGAAGTGGCCTCTCGATGGCCGACATATCCAACAATTCCACACATAGTCTATCAATGCTCTCTTTTCTTTCGCTGGCGAAACTTCTCAGCCGCCCCTTTTAACTCTCGCTGATCCGATCTCTCAAGCGCAATAGCATTCGAATCCACGTCCTTGGTGATGACTGAACCAGCACCGATGATAGCACCCGACCCTATCGTTACGGGAGCCACGAGGGATGAGTTCGATCCGACGAAGACACCATCACCTAAAACCGTCTCGTACTTATGAAATCCATCATAGTTACAGGTGATTGTTCCCGCTCCAATATTGCAACGCTTTCCAATCGTAGAATCCCCTACGTAGCTTAAATGGTTGGCTTTCGCACCCTCGCCCAAATGAGATTTTTTGATCTCAACAAAGTTTCCGACATGAACTTCTGAATCTAAAATAGCTCCAGGCCGCAATCGGGCGTAAGGACCAATTTTATTCTCTGCTCCTACTCGCGCCTCTTTGATATGCGAATAGGCCTCAACTACGGAACTCCGACCAATCTCGGAATTTTCAATCACCGAATAAGCCCCAATTCGAGCGTCGGAATAAATTTTCGTCTGCCCCTTAAGGATCACACCGGGCTCCAAACAAACGCCCTGACCCAATTCAACATCCGCATCAATCCAAACGGTCGAAGGGGACAACATTTCAGTTCCAATGCTCATCCAGTATGAATTCACTCGTTTCTGGAAGATGGAAGCTACTAACGCGAGATCCTCTTGCGTGTTAATACCCAGACTCTCTTGATACGGAATCGTCAGCGTCTGAACCAAACGATTTTGGCTCCGCGCCAAACTCACAAGATCGGTAAGATAGAACTCCTTGGAGCGGTTGGAATTCGAAACACTTTGCAAAGTCTCCCGTAAGAAATTCCAATCAGCGCAGTAGAAACCCGCATTCATCTCCCGAACAGCGAGTTCAGCTCGGGACGCTTCTTTGGCTTCAACAATCCTCTCGATCTGACCTCGCTCGTTTCGAATGATTCGACCATAAGCGCCCGCATCATCTAAAACAGCTGTCATCAATGAAAGGACAGATCCCGTGGTCTGATGAACCCTGGAAAACTCTTCCAAGGTTTCTCGCTGAAGCAAAAAAGCATCTCCGCCCATGATAAAGACATCTGCGTCCTGAAGCTTCCATTTCTCAATCTCATGAAACGCCGATTGCACAGCATGTGCAGTTCCCTTTTGCTCGGTCTGAGTTGCAAACTTGATATCTACGTCGAGATGATAATCAGCAACCACTTTCATCAGCTCATCTCGCTGATGACCAACGACCACGACAATACGGTCCGAGAACCACCGGGCCTGATCGAGCGCCCAGTAAATCGCTGGTCTTCCCAAAACATTGTGGAGAAGCTTCGACTTCTTTGATTTCATCCGCGTGCTTGCGCCAGCAGCCAAAACCAAACTAACACGTTCACGAGACATCTTTAGTTACCTTGCTCCTTCACCGTCTCTCGAACAACGACTTCCCATTGAGAAACTTTGATTTGGGTCACACCCTCAATTTCCGACACAGACCCCGTCACCCGAACGCGACGAAAAGCCGAAAGAGCTGACTTTGCCGGATCTAGGTTCACCAGATCAGCTGCCACCTGCCTAGGCATCTCTCCTTTAATGGCCGAAAGAATTCGAAACTGAGGACAGGGAGTGGTCACACAAAACTTTGGCTCATAGGCCAATTCCAGAACCACCTCGCCGCTCCCATTAGAAGCGAGCGTTAACAAGCTCAAAAGCCATGAATACATAAGTCGGGGCCTCCGGGGTCATATTGACCGGACTTTAGAAATTTTCCAAACCCAAAGATGGTCACCAAACTCAGAATTTTCGAAACAAAGTCCAGGCTTTGACCGCCAATCCAAGCCCACTTAAAAGCCTCATATGAGCCCTGAGGGTCTCTCCGGTTGTGAGAAGGTCATCCACCAACAAGACCCTTTCAACACCCTCTAGCTTTTCGCCGCGAATCGAAACCAGCCTAGAGGCCCAAAAACGCCTTTGCTCACGCGACAGATCCTTTTGTGAAAAGGCTTGGGGAATGCGCCGAAAGACATTCGAAACAAGCGGAATTCCCCAAGATTTGGAAAGCTGTCGAGCGAGCTCATGGGAGGGATCAAAGAACCGCCTTCGATTCGATACGGGGTCGGAGGCGACATAAACCAAAACATCCGCTTCTTGTCGTGCGATGGGCATTCGAAGGTGCGGAATGATTTCAGAGATGACCTCCGGATAGGATTTTTCTTTATAGTGCCGCAAAAGTGTTTCGCCCCAAGCGGAATACGAAAACTCGGACCAGGAGCTCAAACCAGAGCCAAGATCAGACTTACGATTGACTCCCTCAAGTCGACTAGCCCCCAAACATTTGAAACAAACGCTCGTCCACGACGGCGCCTCACACGACCAGCAAGCAGGCGCAAGGGAAAGAAAACTACCTTCGCATGATTTGGCGAAAGATCTCAGTATGGACCGCAACGGCCTTGGCTCGCGCGTCCTTGAAACCCTCATGAGCCCTCCTCTCAGCGGGAGAGTGCAAACTATAAAGAGCACTCAACTCCAGCGCTTGAAATCCTTGTTGCCGAAACAAATGCGACGGACTTTCGACACTTGAAATAACGGGTGCCACTTTTACCTGGGGAACCCCTTCAAGCGCCTCGAGGATTCCTTCCACCTCATGTCCAAACAGAGGACTTCGGAGAAATGGTCTGAAATAAATCTGACGAAACTTCAGACGCTCGTCCAAACCCCTTTCACGAAGCGCACGAACGAGCTGTGCCTCCAGCTCACTCACCTCTCGCCCCCCCAAAAATTCATACTGAATCAAAACACTGTCATCGGTTCGCCCTGCGAACTTCCAATGCCCGACCAAGTCCTCTTGCCAGTCTCTATCAAAGAAGAACTCACGATAGTTCACAATAGACTTTAGTTTTTGAATCCACGGCAACATGAAACCAAAAACCTCAAACTGCTTTTCGTGTTCGAAATGCGGCTCTGACCAGGACCACTTTTTCACGGGATTCTGATCCGCGAGTGAATCCAAGATCTGTCCCACTTCTTGATCCAAATTAGGACTCTCCGACTCCAGACCAACAACCCAAACACCTCTCTGACTAATGCCCAAAGGCGCCCAGATCCAGGGCTGAACAGATTGAGCATCTAAAAAAGGCCCCTCTGACCACACAAAAGTCGCCTCCGAAAACTTGGGGAAGAGCCGCTTGAGCTTCAGATGCTCTGCCTTTTCGACCGCCGAGAACTTGGGCTCAAAGCCATCGATCGGCTTTGACATGACATGAAGCAAAGAGGCCAACGCCAAGTCCTCGCAGCTCACTAAAAAATAGACATCGCGGCTCAAGCGATCAGTCGACTGAAGGGCTTTCCACTGAACATCTGCGACCTGCAAACCTCGATCCGTCATAGAAGTATGCACAATCAAAGGCGGCCTCGTTTGCAACTCGTTCCAAGACTTGAAGTGGACCATCAACTGAGGACATCCGCGATACTGCCACACGAATGCATCTCTGCCTTTCAGTTGAGCGGCATTCGCCATTTCGTGGAGAGATGTCGAGGAGGCTCCAAGAAAAGCAGCAATCAACAGACTCGGCAGCAGCGAGAACATGCTGCCTCATAGATCATCTACGCAGCGGTTGAGAAGTCATTTTTTGCTCGAGCTCTTTCTTTTCGCTCTCCATCATCTGGAGTTTTTGCATATAGAACGCACGAAGCGTGCTTTGAGCCTTTTCATGGGAATCAGAAATCTCATCCATTTTTTTGTACAGCTGGGCCACGAGAGATTCGAGTTCGTGAGTTTTGGCTTCACGATCGAGCAGTTGAGCTTCCATCTCCGAAAGCTGAATCTTGATCTTCTCCGATTCGGTCTGAAACTGCAGCTTCTGGCCCTCAAGCAAAGCCTTCAAGCGCGGTCTCAAATCCTCTTTCTCTTCTAGGGGCTCGCCACCTGAAGTCTGCGCTCGAAGCTTACCGATCTCCTCTTCAAGTTGAGCAATATGACTTCGATACTCTTGAATGATTTTTTCAGCATCAATATCCCCCTCAAGGAAAAAGCTGTTCGACTTGAGATGCGGGGACAAGGGACAGTCGAGTAACTCGCAAATCTCATCCAGCAAATGAGACACTGATCGGGGTGCATGAATATAAAGATCCGCCGCCAGATTCGACTGTTGATGGTTTAGAAACTCAGGCCCGATTTGCTTGCGCGACCACAAAGCAATCGGAGTGGTCAATTGAGCCGCTTTTAACTTTTCACAGGTTCTGAGAGCGCGATTCAACCCATCGGGAGTTTCTAACGAAAACAGAAACAAATCATGATCACCAACAGCAACCTGCCGTAGAGCATCGGGACGAATCTGATCCACGAGAAAGCCGACGGAAGCAAGCTCTTCAGCAAACTGAAAAGCTCCATCAAAATCGCAAAGCAAAACTCGTCCTGGGGAAGAACCGCCCACGCTCCTATTATATCGTCGCTTTAGTTTGAAGCGACGCAGCAGGACCGTGAGCATTCTAACTTATCGATATGATTCGAAGGCTTCAGCCACAGCCTTTTGAGTAATTTCTCCAGCGTGAACGTTGAGACCCTTGGCCAATGCCAAGTCCTCTTTGAGGGCCTTTCGCAGACCCATTCCCGCAAGTTTGCGAGCGTAGGGCAAAGTCACGTTAGTGAGCGCAAAAGTTGAGGTTCGCGATACCGCACCTGGGATATTCGAAACGCAATAATGCAAAACACCCGAATCAAAATACGTGGGATGAGAGTGGGTAGTCGCCTTACTGGATTCAAAACATCCACCTTGATCGATGGCTACATCCACAGCGACGGAATTGGGTCGCATGCGAGTCAGCATTTGTCGAGTCACCAATCGAGGAGCCTTCGCTCCCGTAATCAACACGCCACCAATCAAAAGATCTGAGTGGGCGACTTCCTCAGCAATCGCTTCAGCGCTTGAGACCAAAGTCGAAATCCGACCACCGTAAATATCGTCCAGATAAGCCAAACGAACGGGGTTGATATCAAAAATCGAAACCTGAGCGCCCAAACCAACGGCCATCTTCAATGCATTGATCCCCACAACCCCAGCTCCCAAAATAGTAACCTTCGCGGGCTTCACACCGGGAACTCCGCCCAAGAGAACGCCGCTTCCGCCTCGATCTTTTTGAAGGTAGTGAGCACCAATCTGAACACTCACTCGACCTGCGACCTCGGACATGGGGCGCAGCAAAGGAAGAGAGCCGTCATTGAGTTCAATGGTTTCGTAAGCAATTCCTGAAATTTTGGCATCAAGAAGCATTTTGGTCAGCTCGGGGGCAGGCGCGAGATGCAAATAGGTAAACAAAATTTGTCCCTCTCGCATCATCTTGACTTCAACAGCCTGAGGCTCCTTCACCTTGATGATCATCTCAGCCTTCTCAAAA
>JBEIHI010000133.1:0-6172 GCA_040381435.1 Bacteriovoracaceae bacterium
GCATGAACCCAATGGTAGTTGTGCGGGGCCAGGTAAAGATTCCAATAGGTGGCCTTCGGTAAATCCCGCCAATTGATTTCAAAGAAGTCCGACCAGGTGTATCGAATCCCTTTGACGGTCAACTGTAACGGGGGTTGAGCGGGGGCGGGCCCTTCGAGGCAGTGCCCCTCAACAGGGCTGACGAGATCAGCGCCCTGAATCCTCAGTGGGACTTTTCGCAAAAAGAATTCACCGAGATTCCTGAAGCTGGAAGTCTCGGGCCAATCGATTCTGTAGATTCGCTTAAAGATCGCGATGAAGATCTGATGCAGCGGGCCCCAAGGGCCATAGGCAATCGCTCCAATCAAGCGAGAGTAGATGGGGGAAGCCCACTGAATGCTCTTACGACTTAATTTCATGGATCTTCAGCAAGTTCGTGGATCCGGGGCGAGCAACCGGTGTTCCCGAGAGAAAAACAATGCGTCGTCCTTTTCTCCACAGCCCAAGACGCTTCAAAACATTCTGCGAAAGCTTGGGCATTTCATCAGTGTGCTTCATCACTTTTGTAATGGCGGGGATAACTCCCCACACAATCGAAAGCCGACGGCAGATCCGATCAAACGGAGTGAGTGCGACAATGGGAGTTGAGGGACGAAACTTTGAGATCGCCATCGCGGTTGCGCCTGAGTGAGTGAAGGCAACGGCTGCTTCGGCATCCAAGGCTTTGATTGCCTGAGCTGCCGCTGCAGTAACTGCTGAAGTAATGGTGCGAGAGGGTTCCCGCAGCAACCAATCCTGAAAGTGACTCACTTGATCCAAGTACTCCTCGGTACGCACGATGATTCTCGTCATCGTTTTCACGGACTCAAGGGGATAGTCGCCACTGGCAGTTTCAGCGGAAAGCATCACGGCATCCGTTCCATCAAGAACGGCATTGGCCACGTCCGAGGCCTCAGCTCGAGTGGGACGAGGCTTTGAGGTCATACTCTCTAACATTTGAGTGGCGGTGATGACGAATTTGCCTGCGTGGTTGGCCGCACGAATGATCTGCTTTTGCAGTCCGGGGACCTGCTCGAGTGGGCACTCAACGCCCAAGTCTCCACGCGCGACCATGATTCCATCGGCCGCCTCCAAGATACGATCTATATCTTTTACGGCGAGCGCACTTTCAATTTTTGCAATGATGATCGGATTCTTTCCATGCTTGTGAACAAACTTTTTGGCAAAGAGAACATCCTCAGCGGTTTGAACAAAGCTAAGCGCCACAAAATCAACATCCTGAGCCAGACCAAATTTGAGATCCGCTCGATCCTTTTCAGTCAGGCAGGGGATCTTCACAAACGTGTCGGGTAAATTCATGCCCTTTGAGTCTTTGACCGGTCCCCCAAAAATCACGCGGCAGTGAATGTCTCGGCCCTTCACATTTTCGACGAGCAAAAATACGAGGCCGTCATCGATGAGAATCCGATGCCCCGGTTTGATATCCTTGTGAAGGTCTTTGTAAGTGCAAGAGACTCGAGCTTGATCTCCCAAAACATCGCTAGTCGTAATGCAAAAAGACTCGCCCTTTTTTAACACGATAGACTGCTCTTCAAATCGGCCCACCCGAATCTTGGGGCCCTGAATATCCTGAAGAATTCCCAGGAACTTTCCTTCGGCTCGGGCGGCCTCGCGCAGAAGTCCTAGACGCCTCAGATGGTCTCGATGGGTTCCGTGAGAGAAGTTGAGACGGGCGACGTCCATTCCGGCGCGAATCATCGAGCGCAAAACAGCGCGCTTCTCAGAAGCCGGGCCTACGGTGCAGACTACTTTTACTTTTTTGAGGGAAAAACGTTGAGGATCAATGGGCTTAGCCGCGAGGTCCACGAGGTGAAACCAGTCAAAATCTTCTTTCATTGTGACGATAACTCTATCGGAAATGATTGGGGTTTTCCTAGCCCAAAGAGTCCCATTTGTGGGACATTGAGTCCTCAGCAATAAATGCGAACCACTTGAAATCATTGATGTTTTGTTGATTTTCGATGGCATTTGGCTTGCAAATTTGGTGAGGGTGATGGTGTCAGCAAGATTCAAAAGCCTTATCGTCCTAACAATAACCCTGAATGCTTGTGGGGCTGAAACAGCGCCTCGGCCTCAGATCATGCCGAATATGGCCCCAACGGCAACTCGGTTGTTCCTCCAGAACCTACCGATCATTCAGTTGGCCTACAATCGCTCACCCGATAACGAATCGGTGATTGTTCCTGTTAATCGAACGATCTTATTTCATGAGTACGAAACTCTTGTTGAGCCTGTGCTGACGATGAACCAAACAGAAGCTGTTTCATTTATCACAGGAATTGGTTTGGAAGCTGGTTATGACACTCTCAATGATAATGGTCAGCCGATGGTGCAGAGCCTGCCCATTCGAATGGCGATTCGAGCGCGAGAGTGGGATCCTCAGGCCCAGGCCTTTAAGCCTCAGACCAAACTCTTTACTCAGCAAGGAATCAGCCTCGATGGATCTCAGGAGTTTGCCATCATGGAGCCCTATGATCCCAACTACGTTTTTACGGGTTTGGGATTAAGATTGCGAGAAGGGCGATTCACCAAGCTGCAAGTTCAAAGAAAGAGTCTCGATAAGATTCACTCAAATGGAGCTTTTCTCGATGCAAACAACAGCATTGTTCTTCCTGCAGGCTGGGCGATGGTAGGATTGATTATCGCGGTTGATCGTGCAGCTCCGAATCTACCTACTCGTGATCCCTTTGTCGAAGACATCGCCGTTTTCACGGGTCATCTCAAAAGACAGTAAGATCAGAACGTTTTCTTGATGGCTTCAAGAGCGGAAGGTTGATCAGCGGCTGAGCTGTCGTAGGGTTCATTCATAAATATTTTTCGAATGATTCCCCGCAAGATTTTTCCTGACCGAGTCTTTGGAAGTGCATCGACAAAAAGCACCTTTTCCGCAGCCAAAGCTTTCCCCATGGTCTTGGCAATTTGGGTCATGAGCTCGGATCTGAGGTCTTCAGAAGCCTGAGTTTTGTTTTTGAGAACAACAAAGCAGATCACGCTTTCGCCTTTGATCTCATGAGGAACGCCTACCGCGGCTGATTCTGCGACTGCAGAGTTTTCCATCAATGCAGATTCAAACTCATTCGGCCCCACTCGCTTGCCCGCAATCTTGATTGTGTCGTCGCTTCGACCTCGCAGAAACCAAAAACCATCATCATCAATAAACGCCCAGTCTCCATGATACCAAGTGGAAGTTCCAAACTTTTCAAAATACGTATCGATGTACTTTTGCCGTGCATTCAAAAATCCCTTGGTCATCGCAGGTGCAGGACTTTTGCAAACAAGATGCCCCAAACCTTTTGAGAGTGATTCGCCGTTTTCGGTCCACACTTCCGCGCGAACGCCTAGCGCGGGACCGCCCAATGTGGCCGGCTTGAGAGGCTTCAGCAGAGAGGGCATCAGGTGACATCCCATAATCTCAGTGCCGCCGGAAATGTTTTGAACGGGGCAACGAGACTTTCCGACCTTCTCAAAATACCACATCCAAGTTTCCTCATCCCAGGGCTCACCCGTTGAACCCAAAATTCTCAAGCTGCTGAGAGCATGAGAGTCAATGTACTGATCGCCAGCTTTCTTGAGCACTCGAACAGCGGTGGGCGAAATTCCCAGATGCGTGACCCGATGCTGATCAATAATTTTCCAGAGCCGGTCGGGTTCAGGAAAATCAGGAACGCCTTCATAGAGAACAACTGTAGAGCCAAACTGCAAAACTCCTAGTAACTCCCAAGGCCCCATCATCCAGCCGATGTCGGTGTACCAAAAGAAGCGATCCTCGGAGTGAACATCAAAGCCGTAGCGAAGCTCTTTGCCAGTAGTCGCAAGCACTCCGAAAGGGGTGTGAACACAGGCTTTAGGTTTTCCCGTAGTTCCCGACGTGTAGAGCAAGAGGCATTCGGCTTCGGCAGGGTACGCGTGCGGAGAGATGAGTTGCTGATTCGCGAAGGCTTGCTTTGATGTGAATTGGCTGCGATTCAAGCTCAGGACGTGTTTGACCGAAGGACAATCTTTCAAAATAGACGAGAGTGTTTCTTTGACGGGGACTGGCTTTCCTCGTCTTGTCGTTTCTTCTTGAACACAGACAAACTTCACTTGGGCATCTTGAAGCCGAGCCGCAATCGCTTCTGATCCGTATCCAGAAAAAATGGGAATTACGGTGAGACCAGCGCGGAAGATTCCAAAGAAGCAAGCCACCATCTCTAGGCTCATCGGCATCAAAAGGGCTGCTCGATCTCCAGGCTTCGCTCCCTGGTCTTTGAGTTGTTGGGCAATCATGCTCGAAGCGAGGGCGAGATCCTGAAAGCTCCAAGTGACTGACTGCCCAGGAAGATCAGCTTCAAAAATCAGCGCAGGTTTGTTCGGATTCGTTTTGAGATGACGGTCGATGCAGTTTTCCGCAACTGAGATTTCTCCGCCTGGTGCCCACTCGGGCCACGGTAGTCCCGATGCGAGGAGCTTTTCATAGGGTTTCGCCCATGTCAGTTGAATGTCTTCGAGCGCCTTGTCCCAGAATCTTTCGGTGTCTTCCTGTGAGTGTTTGAGAAGGGCATCAAAGGAGTCGAATCCTAATCTCGTCATGAATTGATAGAGGTGCGATTTTTTGATCCAAGGTGCCTCGGGGCGATAGACAATCGATGACATACGAAATTTATAGCCTCTTCAGGGTGAAGAATAATACAATTTATTGGTGTCGGACATTCAAGCATTTATGACTATGTCCTCTTTCATGCTTTTGATTGTGATTTTGGTCGGCCTCTCCGTTTTTTCATTCTCCGATCCAAGTGGATTCACTCAAGCATTTGTGCCGTTTTCGAGAGGCAGGGATGTTCCCAGATTTGTTTCCTACAGCATCGGCGTTTTCTTGATGCTTGTTTTGGGACTGATTTGTTTTGTGGTAGGCGGCCTTACCACCTGTTTGACGCTCGATCTTGTTTCCTGTCCGTTTGTCTAACTGAACTCAGCCCAGGAAGATTGATTTGCGTTCACCCAAAGACTGTCGAATCATTTCTTGAATTGTGCCGCGGAGTTTCTCTGTTTCACGGTTGATCAAGATTCCATCATTAAGCTCCTTGGGAGTCGCCCAATCAAAGGCGATCGGTTTTCCAAAACGAATCGTCCAGGCGGTAGGCAAGGGAATGGCTCCCAGGGGTCCCAAGAGTGGAAATGTAGGGGTGATGGGAATGAAGGGTAGGCCTAGTGGTTTGGCCAACGTCGTACTCTTGTAAAGTAGCGGATGAATCTCTTCGGCCCCGACGACGGCAATCGGAACAATGGGGGCCTTGGTTTTCAAGGCCAGCTTGATGACTCCACCTCGACCAAATCGCTGGAGACGATAACGATCAGAGAATTTCTTTCCGATTCCTTTTAGCCCCTCGGGAAAAACAGATACGATTTCATCAGACTCTAAGAGGCGAGTGGCATTTTCAGGGCAAGCTCTCACTCCACCGATCCGGTTCATCAAGACTCCGAGGAAGGGGAAGTGAAACACAAAGTCATCGACGAGAAAGCGAACTTCTCGCTGAGAAGGGTGCTCGTTAAAAATGCTCAGCTTGATCATCGCTGCATCATACGGAAGAACGCCGGAGTGGTTGCTTACTAATAGGCAGCGTCCTTCTGATGGGACGTTTTCAATGCCTTTCGTGCGAACGCGGAAATAATCATAGTAGAGAAAATCGAAGATCGGTTTGATCGAGAGCTCAAACTTTCGATCGAGGCCAAAGTCGTCCACTTCTTCGCTCCTCAAAAGAATCATCGTCTTTTTCAAAAACGATAAAAATGAGGGAAGGGGGGATCGCAAGCTTTCTTTGAATTTATGAAAGTGTCCGCCCTCAACGAGAATCTTTTTTAACTCTGAAAAAAGTTCAGCGGCAATGCTTTCAATGCGTCTGACGTCGTAAGTCTCCGGAGATGCATAGTAGAGATCCAGCTCTTCCGCCAACTGAAGCAACGTTTTGTTCGTCCAAGTCTTTCGGTGCTCGGGACTCCTCGATGAAATCGCTCTGCTGTTGATTGGTGTTATTGTACCCATTTGTACTCCTGCACTCGCGAATTTTCGGCAAACTTAACGAACGCTTCTTTTGAACTTAACTTCGATTGAAAGTTCATGACCTCTTTGGCCTTCTCCCCATCTGCAACCCAGAGA
>JBEIHI010000134.1:0-6161 GCA_040381435.1 Bacteriovoracaceae bacterium
GAGGGAACTATACTCCACGGGGGTAATATTGGATTTAATGAACCGACCGAGTCTTGGCAGTTTCTTTCCACCAACGTCTCTGTCCTCAGCCACAAAACAAGAAAGGATACGGAGTTTCGCTTTCGATCTCTTCGTCAATTGATTCGGGATCGACTTTTGCCCAACAACTTACAAACTGAAGTTCCACGACTTGCCGTTACCTTGGGCATCAAGAACTTTCTGGACGATGCCCAAGGGCCCTCAGCCGCTCGCGTTCTCGCTCTGATGACAGGCGAGGCCAAATCTCCCGTTGTGCAACAGATTCTTGAAAAGGGAGAGACCTCAGATTTTCCGGTCAGTATCATTCACCGAGCTTCAAACGCTCTTATGATGATCGATGAGGACGCGGCTCACCTCCTGCGCGAACGTCAGGAATCTACGGAGCAGATCAGCCTCAAGTATGAACAAAAGGAGTTTCAGCAGGCCTTTGATCGACGAGATGGTCAGAGACGAATTTTGATCGTCTCCCCCCATCCCGATGATGATGTGATCAGCATGGGAATTGCCATCAAGAGGCTGAAAGAATGGGGGCATGAGATCAAGGTTGTCACAACCAGTTCGGGGAGCAACGCCGTCCGCCTTGATGTTCCAGCGGACTCGCTCTTCTCAACTCTCAGCGAGGAGCAACGATCAGAGTGGGCTCGTCGTATTCGAGAAAGTGAATCTCGGCAGGCCTTGCGACTTTTGGGACTTGAGCCGCACGAATCAACGCATCTCAATGCCGAGTTTTATTATCGACGCGGGATTCCGGGAATCGAGGCGTTCAGCATGATGGATGAACTCAAAGCGCGCGATCTTTTGCTTAAGTTTCGCCCCACCGATATTTTCTATGCTGCTGAAAACGATCCCCATGGAGCTCATGGCCTTGCCTTTAAGCTTATTTTTGATGCCTATCAAACGCTCTCTCGCGGAAGTCAAATCGCGGGCGCTCGCTTTTGGGGTTACCGAGGCGCTTATGCTGAGTGGGACTTTAACCAGTCCGGCATTTTCGTGCTTCCGTTCTCTGAGCAGGAGATGGAGCTCAAAATCGCCGCAATCAAAAAACACGAGAGCCAACTCAACCCTCTGTTTCCAAGCTTTGACCCCAGGGAATTCTTTGAACGAGCCTCAGACAGAAATCGAGAGGCTGGCAGTAAGTGGGCTGCGTTGGGACGATCCCATCTTCCCTGTGCAGAAGTTTTTAAGCTCATCAGCAAGCCACTTTAGTAAAAGGCATGCGTATACAAAGCAATTTGGCCGATGGTTCTCCGAGCGACCTCCGATGTATTGGGATGTCGGACCTCGACATAAACGTCGATCAATGAGTACTGATTCGACGATCCTCGAAATACATTCTTCACCCGAAAGAGAGATGTATTTCCAGGGAATGGAGCCGCCTCCATATCCTGCTTAAACTGAAACTTTACGACAGGATTGTTATCGTCGACTGCCTCAAACTCAAAGGGACATTCGAGCATAAATCTTTGGCGAGTGGGATCGTTCATTTTACAGGACGCAGAAACAACCAAACTAGCGCGATCTCCATCAAGATCCTGATACTGAATAGGAATCTCAAAGCGACGATTGTTGTTTCGATTCTCACCTTCCCAAAAAATGACCGTTCCGTCAGCAACACCTGTCGACAAATAAGTTCCCGTCACCATTTGAGCCGTCTGAATCCCTTGAATAGAAACCTCTCGAAAGTTTCCTGTTGTCGCAGGAACAGAGACTGATCCCCACGATGCTCGATTTCTTGCAACTAACCCCGTTGTAATCTCGGGAGTCCGCTTAAAACGAATGAGAGTGGTCCAACGAATCAGCTTTCCATCAGCTCTTCTCAGCCGTGCCTCAATCGTTGCATCCTCACCTTGAAACTGAGCGGTCGTCGTCAGGACTGGACGACAGATTGATGTCTGCGAAATCGAAGCTCGACTGACGTCGGCTGTGAGAGTCCACTGAATGGGAGTACTTCCGTCAACACAGGCATGACCTCCCGGAAACTGGAGGGTCAACTGAGTGCTCTTTCCAATCAAAAGGGGAGTTGTGATCGTCTCATGAACAGTCGTTGAATCGCCGCCACTGCTCGGGGGAGAATTGGGAACAATGGGCGCTGAAATCACGGATAATGGCTGCTCCCCAGACCCACAGGCCGATAAAAAACTGACAACAACGATAGGAAACAAAAATGAAACAAACCTATGCATCACACATACCACCCAGAGCCAGGATTTGCAAAAGCCGTACCCCCCGTGAAACAGACTTAAACACAACAAGACGGTCTGGTATGAAAATTTGTTCAAAGACACAAGACCGTGTTCACTGACCATAAACACTAGACTGATATTCTCAGATCGCTGAAGCTACTGCATTGAACGTGAGCAAGGATCCACACAATCATCAAGACCTCAAGCACATGGCCATTGGCGGCCTGGTGAATATGCTCAACGTTCTCGGCGCACTCTCCGCGCCAGCTTTGCATGGACTCATTGTTTGGGCTTACGGACCCGTCATCTATGGACTTTATGCCGTAGGCTTTACAGTGGCCGAGGTGGCCTCCAAGCTTGGAACATTGGGCCTCGACAAAGGCCTCCTCAAGTCCATTCCTGCTCATCGACTCGACAACGACGACTCAGCCCTTTCTGACTGTCTTTGGACATCCTTTCTCGCGAGTCTTATCCCCTCATGCATTTTGGCTGTCGGAGTCTTTTTTCTAGCGGATCAATTGGCTCCCTTCTTTGGCGGGCCCGCCTATAGGGACGCGATTGCATGGCTTGCTCCCGCAATTCCATTGTTTGCCGTCACGAATGTTTTTGTCGGAGCTACCCTCGGAGCGAAGCTCGTCCGATACAATCTTTTGGTCCGCGGGTTCACTCAGCCTTTTCTTTTGATTTTGTTTTCAGCAGCTTTTTACTTTCGCCCCAACGTGGAAAGCCTAAGCCTAGCTGTCAATCTTGCCTTGCTTCTGACAGCTCTGATTGGAGGATGGACAGTCCTGCGAGTTTTCAAACTCAACCGAGTTTTTCGTATTCAGCGAGAACTCATCGCTTTTTCAACACCTTTGGGGATCTCTGAGTTTTTCAACAACATCACCCATCGAGCCCCCCTCGTGATCTTGGCCTTCTATGTTTCACCTCAAGAAGTCGCCGCATACGCCGCTTGCGATATGCTGGTTCGCGCCGTTGGTGGAGTTCGAAATGCGTTTGACCCCATCATCTCTCCGCTTTTTTCTGAAGCACTCAAGGCAAAAGACTTTCAGAGAGTTCGCTACAACTTAAAGCTCACCACACGTTGGGTGATTGCTTTGGCGATTCCCGTGACTTTTGGTTTTATCTTTTTTGGCGGCGAGATCCTTGAAGTGATTGATCCTCAGTTCAAAAGCGCGACGATGATTCTCACGATTCTGACACTGGGATACGCGATGAATGCTGGACTGGGTCTCAACGGCTGGATTTTGACAATGGCAGGCCACTCCTGGCTGATCTTCTTCAACAACTTGATTAGTTCTCTGACAAACGTGGGGCTTGCTTTGGTCTTGATCCCCAAGTTTGGTATTCTAGGAGGAGCTCTTTCAACATCCGCTGGAGTGGTCGTCTTGATTGGGCTCACCTTCGTTCAAGTCGCCTGGTTCAACCGAATCCAACCTCTCTCCTGGGCGAGCGCTCGAATTGTGATGATCGGAGGAGCTTGTCTGGTGCTCCTCACGTGGATCTCCCCTCGATTGCCTGAAACGGGACTGATGCGAGTCTTTCTAGGAATGCTTCTGTTCCTGCTCGCTTATTTAGTTCTCTGGCGACTTCTCGCATTTGAAAAAGAAGAGGAGCATCTGTGGAACAAGCTCCTCAAACGAAAGTCCTAGGCGCAAATTTCTCGCCGAAGGCCTTGCATTTGGGGCATCTCTGCCTCAGATTAGGGTCTTTCATTTTTAATGATATTCGATACTTAGCCGGGCATTAGGCTTGCACGGCTAAAAGATTAGCAAGGATGCACTGTGTTGTTTAGAACGTTGGTCATTTTCGTTCTCTCGATGAGCTTTAGTCCATGGGCACTTCCCATGGACTCATCACGCGTAACTCCTCAAGAGTTTTGCACTCTCAGCCTCAAGCTCCTCGTTCACCAAATGAATGCAACAGCCTATCCAGAGACAGCTCATCAACAGCCACTTGAACACATACCGATCGATATCGCCTCGTTCATGGGCCGACCATTGCCCTTTGGGTTCGGATGGATCAACTCGATCGCCCCGCTTCTTCCTCCGGCACTGCATGCCAACGTTCTTTATCGTCGAATGCTCGCAGAGTATTCAAACCCACGATACCGCGGAAAATCCCTCTTTCAAACAGCTCGTGAAGTCATGGGCTATCAACTTTCGGTCTCCCTCGATGACCTTGAAAGAATTCCAAAAACAGGAAGCTTTCTCATGATCTCGAATCATCCGACAGGGGTTCTCGACGGCGTCGTTGATTCCGAATTGCTCGCGCGACGAGACCGAGAGGATTTTGCGATTGTCGTTGCTCACTTTCTAGAAAAATCCATGAGTGCACATCCCGATCTCCAGAAGCATTTTATCTATGTTGACCGTCGACATCGGAAGTTTGCAGATATTCCGGAGGGAAGTTTGAGTTCGGAACAGCAAAGAATTCTACAAGAAGCTAACACTCTCAATCGCCGGGAGTTTCGAAAGATGCTTCAAATGCGAAAGGACGGTCAAGTTGTGATTCTTTATCCCAGCGGAAGTATCGCTTCGCAGCTGCCAAACGGATCGCATCCCGTTACCTATGATGGGCAATGGGACAGCACGACCGTCACCATGGCTCAATCGATGGGTTTCATTGTGCCGACGTTCAAAGTCATTCGAAATTCTGATCGCTATCTTGAGTTAAAACGCCGCTCAATCAATGCCTCTCGCCGTGCCTACTTTGAGGAGGCCCTCAACAAACAAGGCAAGACGGTTCAGGTCATTGTCGGTGAGCCTTTCACTTGGAAGGAGGTTGAAGAGGCAGTACCCGCGGATCCCGGACTCTCCAAAGAGGAGATCAGTCTACGACGGCTCAACTATATTCGAAGCCGAGTGGACCAACTTGATCCAACAGGTCTGGCCCCTCAGTTCGCACGACCTGCAGCTCGCTAGCACCTACTTGAACTTTGAAAGTAACCCCCGTATCTTAGAAATGGTGGGGAATTCCAAGATAGAAATTTCACAGGATAAATGGAGCCTTCGTCGGCTTGAGGAGAAAGATCTCCCTATTGTTCTCGCTTGGAGAAACGACCCTCAGATTCGCCGTGTCAGTCAATCTGACCATATCATTCAACCTGAAGAACACGCCGCGTGGTTTCATAAGCACTCTGGGAATCCCCATTCCATGCTTTTAATGTTCGAGGAGTCCGGATTTCCTCGAGGGTGTGTGAATTTTACGGATATCAACAACGGAATCGCTCGTTGGGGTTTCTATCTCGACCCCCAGTATCTTGAACAGGGCCTCGGAAAGAGGCTCGGGAAACTCGCACTCGACTTGGCTTTTGGCAAACTTCAGCTGAAACGAGTGAATGCAGAAGTGGTTGCCACCAACGAGAGAGGATTTCAGTATCACAAAAAACTGGGCTTTCAGTGGGAACGAACGGAGCAGTCAGCGCTTCAGCGTGGCCCTCAAAAAATCGACCTCCATCATTTGTTTAACTCAGCGGAGATTTGGTCAAAAGTTTCTCATTCATTGTCCTAAGACGATCCAGAGCGCTTTCAATCAACACGCGAAGCCATGTGGGCTGAGAGCTCAGATGAGTTCGAAGCTCATGCGCGCGAAGTTCAAGCAAGAGGGAATCCTCCACGGCGCGAATGCTCAGTGACCTGGGACGACCATCCAAAACCGACATCTCGCCAACCACCTGGCCCGGCAAAATCTCTGCCACCCGAATCTCAGTTCGATTGTCAGCGGGGGACGCGGCCACCTGCTTGAGGGCTTCGAGTTTTCCTGTTTGAAGAATGAAGAGCGAATCTCCTGCCTCATTTTCACGAAACAAGTAGCCGCCCTTGGATAAACTTCGTTTATTCACCGGCGAACCCTTGGCCACCGAAGCGACGGGATTCTTGGCGAGGTAAGCTCGCAAGGCTTCCAAACTGAGGGGCTTGGGAATCACCGTGGCATTGA
>JBEIHI010000135.1:0-6132 GCA_040381435.1 Bacteriovoracaceae bacterium
AGTCGACCTTCCTGCGCGCGATGAATCGTATGAATGATTTCATTCCTCAGTGCCGCACAGAGGGAAGGGTTCTGTTGGACGGACGAGATATCTATGAAAAGACTGTCGATCCCGTGATGGTCCGTCGTCAGGTTGGTATGGTTTTTCAAAAGCCGAATCCGTTTCCGAAATCCATTTTCGAAAATGTAGCCTGGGGTCCTCGCCGCTCGGGATTCAAAGAGGCTGGAATTCAGGAGCTCGTTGAGTCCAGTCTGGTCGAGTCCGCACTTTGGGATGAGGTGAAGGATCGGCTTAAGCATCCGGCCTTAAGTCTTTCGGGCGGGCAGCAGCAGCGGCTTTGCATTGCTCGAGCCATTGCTATGCAGCCGAGTGTCCTCTTGATGGATGAGCCCTGCTCAGCTCTTGATCCCATTGCAACAGCTCGGATCGAGGAGCTCATCTCACGACTGAAGGCGCAGTTTACGATTATTGTAGTGACCCACAATATGCAGCAGGCGGCTCGTATATCCGACTCAACCGCTTTTTTCTTAAATGGCAGTATGGTGGAGTGGGGAGATACGAGAGCTATGTTTACTCGACCCCAGATTCAGGAGACGGAGAATTATCTGACGGGGCGATTTGGTTGATTGTTTAGATCTAATGTAACGGGAGAAGTTTTATGGCGGAGAGAATTTCAGAACAGTTTCAGAGTGACCTCAATTCTCTTAAGAACAAGTTGTTGCTGATGGGCGGGCTTATTGAATCAATGTTGGATGAGGTTCTTGTGGCTCTTGCGCGCGGGGATTTTCAGATCGCTGAAAGTATCATCACTCGAGATCGAGATGTAGATCAGCTGGAGAAGCAAATTGATCAGGCTGCACTTGAGATTTTGGCGCTTCGCCAGCCGAATGCGTCTGATTTGCGTTTTGTAACCTCGAGCTTCAAAATTTGTACGGATCTTGAGCGAATGGGCGACAGCGTTGTGAATATCTGTGAGCGTATTCAGGAGATTCTTCGTTTTGGAGAAATGCCGCAGAACGAGCTTTTGCCTAAAATGCTTTTGAGGACGAAGCTCCAAATTTCCAAGGCTCTTGACGCCTTTGTTAATCAATCCACAGATATGGCGACAGAAGTGCTAGAGGGGGATACTGAAATTGATCAACTCACGGCAGAAGTCTACGAGGCGATGACAGAGGCGATGAAGCTCAACGCGGGCTTCATTGAGGTGGGTATGAAGATCTTTTCAATTGCTAAACACTTGGAGCGAATGTCAGATCATGCCACGAACATTGCGGAACAGGTGGTCTTCGTTGTGAAGGGACTCGATATTCGACATTCGAGAGGCGGCTTGGGTCCAACCCCGTTTCAGTCAAACTAAGATCGAACTTGCTGAGAAGAATGAGCTGTCAATCGGCCGAACCAGTCGTCTGGCTGGTCTTCCGTTTTTGCAACGGGGCTCAGTTTGAGACCATAGAAATGAACTTGAATGAGCCACTTAATGTCTTCCTTATCGGATCGGACGGGGATGACAGGAATTCCTGATCGAGATTCCACTTCAGCGACAGCAGCGTGATCAAATGGATTAACCATCGCCAAGACAAGGCAGTCCTGTTTGTTGTGAGTCACCGCTCTTAAGGGGAAGACCATATGCTTTCTAGCCAAGTCTCTCATGTCAAAATCTGTTGGAACGCAGACGCGATCATGATCCTGTTGTAGATTGAAAACCGGAATTGTTTCAAACATTGCTTTGTCTAAAGAAGACATTGGATTCGTTCCTCTGGGAATCTTTCTTCACAATCTATGCCAATTGACGGGTCCAATCAAAACTTTAGTGATTGCGGACTCATCGTCATGGCGCGGCGCATTAAAGCGGCTCAAAAAAACGTCATCATCCTGACTGCGCCGTCATGGATTCTGCGCATTCGTATCATAGGTATCAATAATGAGGTGGGAAATCTTTGTGTTCGGCCCAACATGTTGAAACAATTCAGATTTTCGAACGAGCAGGACGGCTGGAGGGAGCTCTGTATAGACCTGGGCAAACGCCTTGTCTGAGTCTCTGCTAAGCATTCGCTGATGATAAACGGTGATCTCACCAGACGGCTTTTGTTCAGCAACAATCTCGGATTTCAATGAGTAGGAGGGGTCTGGCAGAGGCACTCGGTTTGTCACTAGGGCCACATACTGAGCGCCCTTAGCCTTTGCATACTTTTCGAGCACGGACTTCAGTTTCGCAGGAGCCTCGATGGGCTTCTCAAGATCAATGACGCTCGCCTTGTGATCATCGGGTACTGGGCCTTCAAAGGCTACGTATGAGAAATGAAGAAGGCGCCCCATCACTTTCTTTGATTGCAATGAACTCTCAGCAAAATCTCTTTGATAGGGGTTAAGCTTATTGAGTACCTGTTCAATCTCAGGAGTCGTCAATTGAAACTGTGTCTTTGCACTGGAATCCGCGAGGAGATGAACTGCAAGTTTGCGGGTTCTTAGTTTGTTGTTCACTTGATCGACTTGAGACTTGAGCAGATTGTTCACTCGAGGATTGTCGGCGCCTCGACGAACTGCCCGGCTGTTCGTGCGCAGCACTTTATCAAAGTTTCGCGCGAGTTGATCGACCACTTCTTGACGCTGATCCCAAGCTTTGGCCTTCGATGAATCTAGTGCAAGCGTATCCTGGGTAATCAAAATCAAGCTTGATGCTAAGACGAAGAACGGAATCATATCATCCCCCTTTTTGATCGCTAGAGCTAACGAGGTTAGGACTTCCTGCCTCGTCCTAAATTGGGACATTTTTTTCGAGTACAGTCACCATAAAGTTCCATGCGGTGATCTGCGAGCTTAAAACCCAATTGCTTTGCCACAAGGCTTTGCAATCGCTCAATCTGATCGTTTTCAAACTCAAAAATCTGACCGCATTGATTGCAGGTCAAGTGATCGTGGTGATGAGCATCAGCCACTTCATAGCGAGCCGCTCCTCCACCGATTCGAGATTCACTAAGCAAGCCTAGCCTCGCAAGGAGCTGAACTGTGCGATAGACCGTCGCGATCCCAATGCTGGGTAAATCCTTCTTGAGCTTGGTGGCGGTGTCTTGGATCGTCCAGTGACCCTCAAGGCTTAAAATAGCCTTCACAAGAGATCGGCGAGTGCCAGTCAGGCGGAATCCCTCTTTCTTTAACAACTCGTAGGCCTTTTCCAGTGGAGATCTCCTTGGCTTCAACTCATCAAATTTATCGACGAAAGTCTAGGCCCCGCCCTTCTGCTTGCGGCCTAGCGTGTGTTTGTGCAACTATCAACGAGGTTTAAGGGAGATCCAGTTTATGAAAATCTATGTTTTGAGTGCTATCGGCATTCTGTCGTTAACTTTTTCTAATTCTGTCAGTGCGTTCGTCACGGATGAGACTCTGTGGGCTCAGTCTGAGTATCGAGCCGCCCAAGCGGCCAAACGAGAGGCGGCGCGCTTAGAGGCTGAAAGACTTCGACGCGAGGAAGAGGCTAAGCATCTTCACACCTTCGATGCTAATGAAGTGCTTCGAGTAGTTGCTGATCAAGCCGATGAGATTGCTGAAGTCAGAATTATTTTGAAATCGGGCGTGGTAGAGCGCTATGTGGCTCCTGTTCAAGAGCCAGCTTCTTCCGCTGGTGCTCAAACTCGGGGCACAAGCGTTCAGAATTCAGCGGGTACTGCAAAAGTCGAATCTCCGTTCTTCAATGAACGTGGTGGCCGTCGACCCGTTTGGTAAGTCTGTCGGCTAGGGCCTCGCGGATTCCACGTGGAGGCCCATGCCCCCTTTCAAAGATTCGATTTCAAAGCTTTGAGTCTTTGCGAGGCTCAGTTCTTTCGTGACTTTGAACGTTGTGGCGAGAGTTTGCTCCTGGATGTAGGCGCTAAACTTCTCAGCAGCTTCCCTCAAATCTCCATCGAGTTGAAGTTCCAACTGGATTCGATCTGCTAAGTTAAGCTGCAGATCCTTTCGGAACTTCTGAATTCGATTCACAATCTCACGGGCCAGGCCCTCAAGCTCTTGATCGCGCTCAACAGCTGTATCCAAAGCTACAACGATGAGGGAGGACGAAACAGAGGGTAGCTGTCCCTTGACCGGAGATCGTTGAATTCGAACCTCGGTGGAGGAGATCGTAAAGCCTTCAATGCTCAGCGATTCGCCAGAGTCAAGACGCTGAATATCCTCAAATGACAGTTTCGCAAGTCCTTGAGTTACAGCTCCCATTTTCGGTCCTACTTTCGGGCCTAGGCTCGGGCCGTGAGGTTTGCAGGAGAGGGTGACAAAGCTTTGTTCGTCGTTTCGGTAAGTGATTTTTTTCACGTTCAGCTCTGACTTGATGTAGTTTTCAAGCGGCTGAATATTTTTGAGCACCTGAGCCTGTCGATTGACGAGTACAATTTCCTTCAGCGGAATCTTCACTTTTACCTTGGCTTGATCTCTTAGATTGCGACCCAAGAAAATGACTTCCTCAAGAAGCTTGGTCCCGCTCTCGAGGCCTCGATCAATCAACTGAGCCGAGGCCCGAGGATAAGCCTCGAGGTGAACTGACTCTTTCGCAGTTCGGTTGGTGAGCAACAAATAAAGATGGTCCGCAAGGAAGGGTGCAAATGGCGCCATCATCTTCGAAAGAGAGAGCAAAACCGAGTAAAGCGTGTCAAACGCATCTTTCTTATCTTGGGTAAAGCCTTCATCCCAAAAGCGAGGGCGATTGAGGCGAATATAGGTATTGGTTAGTTCTTCAATGAACGTCAAAAGCTCAGGCACTACGTTGTAGAGGTGGTACTGATTCATTTCCTTTTCGATCTTCTCAAGAAGCGACTGGAGTCGAGAGATGATCCAGCGATCTAAAATGTTACCAGAGCTTCTTACGCTTCCAGCAAGCAGATCGGCGGAAGGTTGGTACTGATCAACTTTGGCATAGGAGTCAAAGAAGGTATAAGCATTCCACCACTTAAGAATCACTCGGCGCACGATATCGCGCACGCCTGCTTCTGAAAAACGAAGCTCCTCCGCTCGAATGGCCGGTGAGTCAATGAGGTAGAGTCTCAAGGCGTCGGCGCCATACTGATCCATCACGTCGTGTGGATCTGGATAGTTCTTCAAGCGCTTACTCATCTTTTTGCCGTCCTCAGCCAGAATCAATCCGTTGACGACGACATTTTTGAACGGGGGCTTATCAAAGAGAATGGTTCCCAGAACGGAGAGTGTATAGAACCAGCCTCTTGTTTGATCGAGGCCCTCCGCGATGAAATCAGCGGGGTAGATTTTCTCGAAGTCCTCTTTGTTTTTGAAAGGATAGTGGTTCTGGGCATAAGGCATCGCACCGCTTTCAAACCAACAATCAAGAACCTCGGGAACTCGGCGGTACTTTTTGCCATTTTTTTCGATGACGATCCCGTCGAGGTGTTCTCGATGAATATCGCTAAACTTCTTTCCCGTTAGCTTCTCAAGTTCACTGACGCTTGAGACGCAGAAATAATCACGCTTATCTTCTGGGTCTTCAAACGACTCAAAAATCGGAAGAGGATTTCCCCAGAATCGATTTCGTGAGATCGCCCAGTCTCGTGCCCCCTCAAGCCATTTCCCAAATCGTCCCTCGCGAAGATGCTCCGGAACCCAATGGGTGTGCTCGATGTTATTGGCAACTAGCCGTTCCTTAACGGCTTCAACTTTGACAAACCAGGATCCAACAATACGATAAATCAGTGGCGTATCTGTTCGATAGCAATAGGGATAAGCGTGTTGAAGTGTATCTTGTTTGAACAGGCGGCCAGATGCTTTCAAATCAGAGATGATTTTTTTGTCCGCCTCTTTCACATACATCCCCGTGTAGGGCGGAATCTCACTGGAAAATTTTCCGTTGGAATCGATTGGGCAAACAGGTTTGATTCCCAATTTTTGACAAGCCACAAAGTCGTCTTCGCCAAACGCAGGAGCCATGTGGACAATTCCCGTTCCCGCCTCTGTGGTGACATGGGCACTTAAGAGGCTTGAGAAGTGTGGTTTGGTCTTGTCCTTGTAAAAGTCAAAGAGGGGAAGGTACTCGATCCCAACGAGCTCAGATCCTCTTTTGGTTTCGAGGATCTGGACCTGATCCTTTTTGAAATATTTTTCGATAAGAGCCTCAGCGAGAATAAACTTTTTATTCTC
>JBEIHI010000136.1:0-5995 GCA_040381435.1 Bacteriovoracaceae bacterium
CTGCGGTAAGAGCTGCACCCGCAACATGATGATACTCGTGAGCTATTCCTAGGGAGCTAAAAAGTGAAATGCCACCGGCCATCTTTAACTAAAACCTTTCGACCCTCAGATACTTCTCAATCATTGCTTTTCCGTCAACTGACTATCTCGTCGAAAATAGCGCCGGCTCTCGACCAGGGCGGCCAAGACCCCTGCGACGATGATAACAGACAGACCTAACGTAAAACCAAGAAGATGCGGCTTTAAAAAAATCAAAATTCCAGCAATGACCGCCAAAAACAGGGAGGACTTGATCATCAGTAAAAACGCGAAAACACTGCTCTTTTTGACATTCAGTAAAGAAAACTGAACCGCCCAGGCAGCCATCATGAGATTCACAAAGCTCAGGATGCCACCGACGGCAAACCAGAGGCCCGCCTCAGAACCTCTCCACCAAAACATACCGATCGTCGAACCCACCAATAACAAGAATGAGATCACCAGGGTGATTTTAAGCTCCATCTTTACGCACGCTCCTTACCAGCTTCATAAGGAAAAACACTCCCGAGGCAAAGCCCAAAACAAGCCCAATCATCCCCATCAACGGCATAGTGCCCCACTTTTTGTCGATCCAAAGTCCAGCCAGCAGACCCGAGATCACACAAAAGCCCAGCTGTGAGGCAGCAAAGGCGAGTGCTAGAGTCTTACTTTGCATAGGCCTCATCCAAAGCCAGGCAAGAAGCCTCAATCACTCGACTCATGATCTCTGAATCGTGACGAGCCGACAAAAAACAGGCTTCGAACTGACTTGGGGGATAGTAAACACCCTGATTGAGCAGAGACCAAAAAAACTTTTTAAATCTTTCAAGATCACACTTCTTTGCGTCAACGAAATTCCTGGGCGCCTCTGAAGTGAAGAAAACCGTAAACATACTTCCCGCTCTCGCGACACAAACCGGATAGGATTTCGATTCAATGTGAGCGTTAAGCGCATCAGCCCACTCATTCGAATGATAATCAAGCTTCTGGTAAAAATGCTTTCGATCTTTTTCGATCAACTCAAGAGAGGCTAGGCCCGCAGCCGCGCCCAGTGGATTTCCCGACAATGTGCCCGCCTGATATACAGAACCGAGCGGCGCCACCATTTCCATGATCTCCTTGCGACCGGCGTAGGCACCAACCGGAAGGCCGCCCCCTATAATTTTTCCGTAACAAGTAAGGTCTGGAGAAATGCCATAAATCTCCTGCGCTCCGCCCATAGCCAGCCGAAACCCCGTCATCACCTCATCAAAGATCAAAACGCTTTTGTATTGAGTGCAAAGGCTTCTCAGCGAATTCAGAAAATCATACTCCGGCAAAACAACCCCCATATTGCCACAGACAACTTCCAGCATAACTCCAGCAATCCTTTCACCATACTTTTCGAAAGCTTGTTTGAGAGCGCTTGAATCGTTGAAAGGAAGCACAACCGTATTAGCAAGAGTGTTGCTTGGAATACCCGCTGAGTCTGGTGAGGACTGAGCCGTTAAGCCGCTTCCTGCCGCGACCAAAAAAGAATCTCCATGGCCGTGATAGGTTCCCTCAAACTTGATAATGATCTCTCGACTTGTAAATCCACGCGCCAGTCGAATCGCTGACATGCAGGCCTCTGTTCCTGAGTTCACCAGTCGAATCAAATCAGCGGAGGGCAAGAGCTCTTTCATCTTTTGCCCGAGCCTAATCTCACGCTCAGAAGTGATTCCAAAGGACGTTCCGTCTTTCGTCGCTGAGTGGATGGCGGCTTCAATGTCGGGATGTGAGTGGCCGTGAATCAGAGCTCCCCACGATCCTACAAGATCAACAAGCTCATTGCCGTCTGCATCAACAATGAAGGGGCCACTTCCTCGCACAGCCACAAAAGGCCTCCCACCCACGGACCGAAACGAACGAACGGGCGAGTTAACACCGCCTGGAAACACCTGGCGCGCTTGAGCAAACAATTCTTCAGATCGAATGGATTTCATCGAGATGCCTTTTCCTTTTGTCTCTTCCGAATATTTTTAAGCAAATATTCAGCTCGATAGTTCTCGGGATTTTCGTTCAAAATCTCCTGGATAAGCGAAATCGCTTTTTCGCTCTCACCGCGGATCTCATAACAATGCGCCATCTCAACTCGAACAGAAAACATGTCCGGCTTGCAGTCCCCAGGAAACGTCGCCCGCCCCCACTCAAGCGTCTTGTTGCAAGTTCTAGCCAGCGAAAATGTCTGCATGAGATCGAGCTGAGCCTCTCGCAACTCCCTGCAGCGGCCGGCGGATTGCGCCCCATTCCAAAACTGCCGAAAGGCGGACTCGGCTTGATCGTAGTCTCTCAAATCTAAATAGATTCGCCCCACCTCTTGCCATGAATCCTGTGGAATACGCCCGCCATCTATGATGGGCTTAATAAAATCCAAAGATCTCTCGGGATCCTGCAAGTGAACTCGAGAAACAAAGGCTGCCTTAAGTCGCAACTCATCGATGGATTTCTGAAAGAAGATCGATTGGCCGAATTCAGCAATTGCCATTTCAGCGGCCTTCATACCCTCTCGATAATCAAACAGCTGATCGAAGCAAAGGTCAGCAAGCCCTTTCAGCGAATCGAATCGAAGCTGATCTTTGAATGAATTCTTCTCAATGGCTTGAAGGTAAAAATACCGTGCTAGCTGGCCCCGTTGATGGGCCGCCTCTGACTCTGCCCGCTCAAACAACGATCGGGCTCCTCCCTGACAGGCGGAAATCAGCAAACTCAATAGAAGGGCAGCCTTAAGCCTTCCCTTCAGTTGCAACCTCATCTTCATCCGACACCACCCGAGTCACTGAGGTCACTCGCTCTCCTTCATCAAGTGCGATCAACCTCATTCCCTGAGTATTTCGACCAATGACGGAAATTTCTTTCACCTTAATTCGAATCAGTTTACCACCGCTGGTCACAATCATAACCTCATCGGCCTCGCAGACCTGAAGTGCTGCGACAACGGCTCCGTTTCGGTCTGTGGTCTTGATGGTAATGATTCCTTTTCCACCGCGGCTTTGAGATCGATACTCTTCAGCATCTGTACGCTTGCCGTACCCAAACTCACTCACGGTCAAAAGCTGTGCCTTCGGATCGATCAAATCCAACCCGACAACTTTGTCTCGTTCTTCGAGGTCAATGCCGCGAACTCCTCGAGCCGCTCGACCCATGGGGCGCACATCGTCCTCTGCAAAACGAATGCTCATTCCATCCTTTGTCGAAATGAGTATCTCATCTTTTCCGTTACTCAAAGATGCGCCAATCAACCGATCTCCACCATCAAAATGGATTGCAATGATTCCTGAAGCACGAGGGTTAGAGAACTGCATCAAATCTGTTTTCTTGATGATTCCCTTCTCAGTGACCATCACGACAAATCGACCTTCTTCAAAGTTTCGAACGGGCAGAATGCCACAAACCTTTTCATCCGGCGCAAGTCTTACGAGGTTAACCAGTGGGCGACCCTTGGCTGTTCGTGAAGCCAATGGAATCTCATAGACCTTCAACCAAAACATTCGTCCCTTATCTGTAAAAATCAGCAAATATGAGTGGGTCGATGCAACGAAGATCTTTTGAACAAAGTCTTCTTCCTTCGTTGTCATTCCGATCTTACCCGTACCACCCCGTCTCTGAGCGCGGTAAGTTCCCGAAGGAGCTCGCTTGATATAACCCTCATGAGAAATGGTCACTACCATTTCCTCTTCGGGAATCAGCTCTTCGGTTGCAATCTTAGTTACGGGAGCCACGATTTTGCTTCGACGCTCATCACCAAACTGATCGCGAATGGCCACGCACTCAGACCGAATAATCGCAAACAACTTCTTCTCAGAGCCCAAGAGCTCTTTAAGATCAGCAATTCGTGCCCTGAGAACCTTCAGCTCTTCCAAGATCTTTGAACGCTCAAGGCCGGTAAGCCTTTGAAGTCTCATCTCCAGGATCGCGTTGGCCTGCTCCACAGTGAACTTAAATTTCTCAACCAGCCCCTCTCGAGCCTCTTCGCCTGTTTGGCTCTTTCGAATCAATGCAATCACAGCATCGATTTGATCGAGCGCTTTTTCGTAGCCTTCTAAAATGTGGGCTCGTGTCTGTGCCTTCTTAAGCTCATAGACCGATCGACGAATCACGATTTCTTTTCGATGACCGATGAAAGATTGAACAATTTCTTTCAGATTAAAAATCTTGGGCCGCTTGTTTTGAATCGCCAAGAGGGTGATCCCAAAAGAATCCTGCATTTGGGTCTTATCATAAAGTTGATTCAAAACGATGTCGGCTGCCGCATCCCGTTTCAACTCGATGATGATTCGAATTCCTTCGCGGTTACTCTCATCTCGAATGTCGGAGATCCCATCAATTTTTTTGTCTCGAACAGACTCAGCGATTTGCTCGACCAATCTTGCTTTGCTGAGCTGATAGGGAATCTCAGTCACAACGATTCGATTTCGATTTTTCTCTTCTTCGATCGTCGCAACCGCTCTCATCACGAGGCTTCCACGACCCGTCCTATAAGCTTGGACGATTCCGTCAGTTCCGCAAATCTGAGCGCCCGTTGGAAAATCAGGTGCTGGAACCATCTGAATCAGCTCATCAATAGAGATCCCCGGATTGTCGATCGTCGCAACAACCGCATTCATCACCTCAGTTAGATTGTGCGGAGGAACACTCGTGGCCATACCGACGGCAATTCCTGTTGTTCCATTGATCAAAAAGCTTGGAATTGTGGTGGGAAGAACAACTGGTTCTTCCGTTGATCCATCGTAGTTAGGAACAAACTCGACGGTCTCCTGACCTATCTCATTCAGAAACTCTTCAGCGATTTTGCTCAGTCGGGCTTCTGTATACCGATAAGCAGCAGCATTATCGCCGTCGATTGAACCGAAGTTACCTTGGCCCTCAACCAACATGTATCGCATGTTCCAATCCTGGGCCAAACGAACCATGGAATCGTAAACGGCCATATCACCATGGGGGTGATACTTTTTAAGCACTTCACCGACAACCCCGGCAGACTTAGAAAATCTCTTTGAGGACAACAAATCCTCTTTGAACATCGCGTACAAAATCCGCCGATGCACCGGCTTTAATCCATCGCGAATATCAGGAATCGCTCGACCGATAATTACGCTCATTGCGTAATCAAGGTAGGAGTTCTTCATTTCATCTTCGATCGTGACTGGCTTAACGCCTGGGACGAGATCACTCATAACTAAATATCCAAATTCCTTACACGAAGAGCGTTAGCTTCAATAAACCGTCGTCGGTCCTCAACCTCATCTCCCATGAGAGTCGTAAACAAAGCATCCGCCTGTACTGCATCATCAACATTTACTTTCAGAAGCGTTCGCTTCTCGGGATTCATTGTTGTCTCCCAAAGTTGATCGGGGTTCATCTCTCCCAATCCTTTGTAGCGCTGAATGTAGATTCCCTTCTCAGCTCTTGATCGCACGGATCGAGAAACGTCCTGAGGACTTGCCATTGACGTTGAGCTTTCCTCACCATCGAGCTGGGCAGGAAATGTTCCAAAGCCAGCAACTTCCTTCGATTGCTCAAAAAGCTTCGAGAGATCGCCGCTCGTCAGCGCAGACTTTTCAATCTGAAACTCTCTTTCGTACCCGGCTTCAAAACATTTCACAGACACTGTTTCGCCAGCCGGTGAAACGGTATACATCTTTTTCAACACTGACTCGCTGAGCTCTTTTTGGAGTTGAGTCCAAAAATCCGCTTTGTCAAAACTACCAATATCTCGAGCCAAATGAATTAGGGCGGTCGCCAGGAAGTCCGCATCAAACCGCTGATTGAGTTTGGATACGCCATTCAAAAAGTGGGTTGCCTTTTTGACATAGTCCTTGAACTTGTCTCCCTTAATGGCCGATCCATCTTTGAACTTAAGACTGAGTCCTTCCACGCCCTCATCGAGTAAGAAGCTCGACATCGCCTCTTCATCTTTAAAGTACATTTCCTTTTTACCTTTTTTGATTCGATAAAG
>JBEIHI010000137.1:0-5931 GCA_040381435.1 Bacteriovoracaceae bacterium
GTGCTGTCCGACAAGTCTTCTTCACCGAGTTTGTCATTCAGTAAGAATTGAGGAGTGAGCCGTGGCTGATGAAACAAAAAATGACAAGATTCTCTCTCAGAATGAAGTCGATTCGCTTCTAAACGCAGTCAAAGACGGAGAGGTTTCCACGGAGTCAAAGGCTGGTAACGGCTCGAACCTTCAAGTCTATGATTTTACCAAGCAAAGAAAGCTCGTACGTGGGCGGATGCCTGGTCTCAAGATTATCTTTGATCGCTTCCAAAGAACCTACAAACAAACCCTTTCATCTTTAGTACGAAAAGTCGCGATTGTTGAGTATGCGCAAACAGAGTTTCTGAGATATTCCGAGTGGATTTCAACCCTGCCCAATCCCTCTTGCTTAAGCATCATGCGACTTTCTCCACTGATTGGTCAGGCTGTGATTTCCATTGAGCCCTCCTTTGTCTTTACGCTCATCGACAATATTTTTGGTGGTGGGAAGTTCGGCGGACAGAAGCGTAAAGAAGGCGACTTTACGACGATCGAATTGAAGATGATTCAGAAGATGACTCAGTACTTCAGCTCTGATCTCGAAAAAGCTTGGACGAGTGTTTATCCCCTTGAGTTTGAGTACGTTCGAACAGATGTGAACCCTGAGTACGTCAGTATCATGGCTCCTTCTGATGTGGTGATTGTCTCTGATTTCACGATTTCCTTTGAAAGCGTGACGACTCGGATGCAATTGGTCATTCCTCTCTTCGCGCTCGATCCTATCAAAGGCCTTCTTTCCGATCACACTTACGTTGAGCAGTCTCAGCCCAATCCCAACTGGAGAGTTTGGCTGTCGCAGAATATTGGGCAAGCCAAAGCCCCTTTGCATGTGCTTCTCGGAAAGACGAGCGTGACGATGAGACAAATTTTGAATCTGAATCCAGGCGATACCATACAGCTGGAACATTACGTTGCTGATCCCTTGCCGTTTTTTGTGGAGGGGATTCGAAAGTTTGATGTCCGTATGGGAACGAGCTGTGGTCAGAAGGCCGTTCAGATTGAAAAAGTGGCACCCATGCCCGAGAAAAACGAGAAAGCTTGAAATTTATTGATTTGATGAAGGAGAAACTATGGCAGATGAAACAACACAAAATCCTGGTGAGTTTCAGGGAAAAGATTTCGGTGCTGGCGGCGGAGGAACCGCTGCGGGAGCCGGTCGACCGATTGATTTTCTCTTGGACGTGCCCCTGACTCTATCTGTGGAGCTTGGTCGAACAAAAGTTCTTGTGAACGATCTTTTGCAACTCGGACAGGGCTCAGTGGTTGAGCTAACCAAAATTGTTGGTGAGCCCCTTGAGGTTCTCGTGAATGAAAAGTTGATTGCGCGCGGTGAAGTCGTGGTTCTTAACGACAAATTCGCGGTTCGATTGACCGATATCATTTCACCCAAGGATCGATTGGATAAGTTGAGCTAAGGAACGCGATATGACGGAAGATCCATCAACGATAATGACTTTAGTGAAAACAGTGGGAGCGCTTGCGCTTGTCGTTGGATTCATTTTGACGTTGTCGTGGGTTGCGAAAAAATACCTTAGAGCGAGTCTTCTGTCCGTTCAGCAGGGTGGGGAGATCAAGATTCTCCAGAGTTTTCATTTCGAGCCCAAGAAGAAGCTGATGGTTGTTTCCGTGAACGATCAAAAGCTTCTCTTGGGAGTCTCGGAAAGCTCGATTTCCTTGATTACTCATTTGGAAAAGGGCCCTTCGGAAGCACAGGAGATTCGACATGCGCATCACGCTTAGAAATTTATCGTGGTTGTTTTTGGGTCTTAGCTTTCTGTTGGTTCCTGGGCTTCTAAGCGCTCAGAGTCTTCCATCGGTGAATGTCAATTTCGGAGGCACTGGACCTAAGGAAATCAGCTCGACACTTCAGATTTTGCTGATGCTGACCATTTTGTCGCTAGCTCCTGCGATCGTGGTCACGATGACATCGTTTAGCCGATTTGTGATTGTTTTCTCACTTCTTCGGCAGGCACTTGGGACTCAGCAAGTTCCTCCCAATCAAGTGCTCGTTGGACTTGCCTTGTTCATGTCGTTTCTCGTGATGTCTCCTACACTCAAGAGAATTAATGAAGAGGCTTTCGTTCCCTACACTCAGGGCAAAGTCTCACAAAAGGATGCCTTAGAAAAAGCGGCTCTTCCAATGCGAGAGTTCATGCTGGCCCATACGCGTGAAAAAGACCTTGCGTTATTTGTGAGTCTGCAAAGCGGTGAAAAGCCAAAGACGATTGCTGATATTGGAATGGCAAGCATCATTCCGGCGTTCATCATTTCAGAGCTCAAGACCGCCTTTCAAATTGGATTCATGATCTACATTCCCTTCATTGTCATCGACATCGTCGTGGCCTCCGTTTTGCTCGCCATGGGTATGTTGGTGCTTCCGCCCGTCATCATTTCTTTGCCATTTAAGCTGATGCTCTTTGTACTCGTTGATGGTTGGAATCTGATCGTCGGTAGCTTGGTGAAGAGCTTTGGAGGTGGGGTATGACACCAGCTTTCATCCAAGGAATTGCGTTTGAGACTCTTTCTACGGTTCTGCTTGTTTCAGCCCCCGTTTTGATTGTGGCCTTGATTGTCGGTCTTACAGTGTCCATCTTGCAGGCCACCACCCAAATCAACGAGATGACACTCGCCTATATTCCAAAGATTGTTGCGATTTATGTCACTCTGATCGCTTTTGGTGGATTCATTATTGATCGATTAATGGGATTTACGACTCGTTTCTTTTCGGACTTTGAAAGGTTTACTCAGTAATGGGATGGGATCTTGTCAGGCCTGAATTCGTGATTTCGATTTTTCTCGTTGTTGCGAGAATCTCAGGTCTCTTTTTGATTGCGCCGTTGTTCAGCAATAAGGCCGTTCCCGCCCGTATGAAAATCGCCTTTGTGGTGATGTTCTCTCTGATTTTGGTCCCCATGATTTCCATGAAGCCTCGACCGATCTTGCTCACTTCAGATTTAGCTTTGATGATTGCGATTCTTCAGGAGGTCACTCTTGGGCTGGTGCTAGGCTTTGCTTGCTATTTGGTATTCGCTGCTGTCCAGGTGGCCGGGGAATTGATTGGTAATCAGGTTGGTTTCTCCGTAGCCACTCTCTTTGATCCTGCAAACGAAGGGGCTTCCGGTATTCTTACGATGTTCTATGCGATTCTGGGCGCTCTTTTATTCCTGGCTCTGGATGGGCATCATATCGTTTTGGCTGCTTTGACGAAGAGCTTTCAGATTCTTCCTATTGGGGTTCCCTTTGAGATGAAGATTTCAGCGGGAATTGTTGAGCTTATCACGCGAATCTTTGTTGTCGGTATGCAGGCTTCTGTTCCACTCATTCTCGTTTTGACAATGCTCAATTTTATCTTCGGCTTTGTGAACAAGCTGTCCCCTCAGATGAACATCTACTTCAATACGGGATTCATTCTGGGCCCTGTTGTGGGGATACTTGTTTTGATTGTGAGCATTCCTTTGTTTCGAGTCTTGATGACTCAGTTAACTCAGGGGATGGAACCCGATTTGATTCAGTTGATGAAGGCTCTTAAGGGAATTTAACAGATGGCGGATACGAGCGATAAAACAGAAGATCCAACGCCAGCACGTCTCGAAGAGGCGCGCGAGAAGGGCAATGTCGCTCAGTCCAAGGAGTTCGCGACAGCTCTGGTTTTTCTCGGGATGGCGCTCGCCCTTTACTTCGGTGGAAAGTCTATCCTGATGAAACTGGCTGAGATGATCAAAAAGTACTTCTCTCCAGAGTACTTTCGCGTGGACTCCCCGGATGAATTCCTTGCCGTTATGGGCGGTGTGGTGAGTGATTTGCTTTGGTTGCTGGGGCCCATGTTCTTTTCGGTCTTTGTTTTTGGAATTGCGGCATCCGTGACTCAGTTCGGATTCCTTTTTACATCCGAGAAGCTTTCCCCCGACATTAGCAAAATCGACCCGCTCAATGGATTGAAAAGAATCTTTTCGAAAGAAACAGTCGTCGAGTTTGCCAAGTCGAATCTAAAAATTGTCGTTATCTCCGCAATTCTCTTCCTCATGTTTAAGGGTGAGTTTCTTCGAATCAATGAAATTGCTGCACAGCCTATCAACAAGAGCTTTGCCTATTTGATTGCTCTGCTTGGCGACCTCTTCTTTGTCATGCTGTTGTTTGTCAGTGTTTTGGGTGTCGCAGACTTTGCCGTTCAGAAGTGGCTCTACATTCAGCGAATGCGCATGAGCATTCAAGAGGTGAAAGAGGAGATGAAGAATCGTGAAGGGGATCCTCACATTCGTGCTCGAGTTCGACAGATTCAGCGCGAGCGCGCTCGTGCTCGTATGATGCAGGATGTGCCTAAAGCTGATGTTGTTGTGACAAATCCGACTCACGTTGCGGTCGCATTGGAGTACAAACGTGGTCAGATGCGTGCTCCGCGTGTGTTGGCGAAGGGCGCGGGATACATTGCTGTAAAAATCAAAGAGTTGGCTGCTCAGCATCAAATTCCCATCGTCGAGAAAAAGCAGCTCGCTCGTTACATTTACAGAAACATTGAGGTGGGCGAGTTGATTCCAGAGTCACTCTATACGGCTGTCGCTGAAGTCTTGGCTTACGTTTACAAGGTTCGAAAGAAATTTGTTCAGAGAATCATGATGAAGCAGGGAGTGGCTTAAGGAGTTAGTTTATGGCCGATTCAGATCTAAAATACCAGTCTCCTTCCACCGACAGCTTGGGAACATTGCTGAAGAATCGCGAGACAGTGATCGGATTCGGCTTAGTTGCTGTTGTTCTCATCATGATGATTCCGATGTCAGCGACGATGATTGATGCGTTACTGGTTCTTTCAATGGCTATCTCTCTGGTTGTCTTTTTGATTGCCGTCTACACTCGCCGTGCCATTGATTTCACGGTCTTTCCTACCATTCTGTTGTTTGTCACGATTTTGAGACTAGCGCTGAACGTGGCATCCACTCGATTGATTTTGACCTCAGGTCACACAGGGACATCCGCAGCGGGAGAGGTGATTCATGCCTTCGGAGAATTTGTTATTGGGGGAAACTACGTCGTTGGATTGATCGTCTTTGTAATTTTGATTGTGATTAACTTTATCGTTATCACGAAAGGTGCTGGTCGAATCGCTGAAGTGGCAGCTCGTTTTACCTTGGACGGAATGCCAGGTAAGCAGATGGCCATCGATGCGGATCTTAACGCAGGCCTCATTGATGAAAACACCGCTCGTCAACGCCGAAAAGAAATTGAGACTGAAGCTGATTTCTACGGATCCATGGACGGTTCGAGTAAGTTCGTTCGTGGTGATGCCATTGCCGGTATTATTATTACTGTCGTTAACGTGGTCGGCGGTTTGATCATCGGTATCTTACAGAAAAATATGTCGGCAGGTGAAGCGGCCCAAGTTTATACCGCTTTGTCCGTCGGTGATGGTCTCGTATCTCAGATTCCTGCACTAATCATCTCGACGGCGGCTGGTATTATCGTGACCAAAGTTTCAACTGAATCAACCATGGAGCAGGACGTCACCAAACAATTCTTGCTTCAGCCTCAGGCCCTGATGGTTGCTGGTCTTGTAATGGGTGCTGGTGCTCTTCATCCGAGCATGCCGAATGTTCCCTTTGGTCTGGCGGCGATTGCCTTGTTTTATCTCGCTGCTCACGCTCGGAAGAAGCTCATTGCCAATGAAGCCCAGCGGTTGGCTGAGGAAGCTCAAAAGAAACTTGATGGGAGCAAAGTGGAGAAGACAGCCGAGTTTGATCCCACATCTTGGGTGGCGCCAGTTGATTTCTTGGAGCTGGAAGTTGGATATGGTTTGGTCCCTTTGGTGGATGAGAGGCAAAATGGAGATTTGCTGAAGCGAATGACTCATTTGCGGCGTCAGTTTGCTCAAGATATGGGCTTCGTTGTTCCGCCTATTCACATCCGAGA
>JBEIHI010000138.1:0-5919 GCA_040381435.1 Bacteriovoracaceae bacterium
TCTTACCGGGATTTCGTTTGTGACGGGGCAGTTGCAGGATCAGATTGAAGGCAGATTGTCCCGTGATTTTGGCGTACAGAGATTTTCACTAGGACCGGCATTCTTTGAAGAAACGGGACGAACCGAGCTTCAGCTGATGGTTGGGACGGATCTCATTCGCAATCGACTGGGTGTCAATTACTCACAGTTTCTATCCGCAGAAGGTGGTCAAAAAGTTGAACTCGATTTGAAAATGAGTCGAAACCTCTCACTCATTGGTTCTTGGCGCGAGGTTCGGGAAGAGGGAAAGAGCACAGACGATTTTGGGGGCGATTTTAGATTTCGCTTTGAGGTGGAATGAGATCGATTTTGTTCATTGTGGGACTTGTCTGGGGGAATGAGTGCGCAGGCACTCATTCTGGCTTCTCCCGTTGTTGCCTCTTCTCAAGTGCGCTCCATCGCGGTCACTCCCGAGTCCGAGTCGCGCGGGGTACTTGCGGCCTTGCCATTCAAGATCGGAGTGAATTTTGAGGATCGATTCGTTGAGGTTTCGAAAAAGTTGCTTGTCGCCACAGAAAAGTACGACAGGGTTGAGGTGTTGTGGGATTCTGAAAATGAAACTATACGCATTCGAGTTGAGCCTCGGCTTTATTTTGAAGGTATCAAATGGACGGGCGATCGATTCTCAGATGAGGTCTCAATTTCTCGAATCTGCATTCTGGCCTCGGAGCCTAGGTCTATGTCGCAGGAGCGTCTATCCCAGATCTCGAGATGTATTGTTGGTCAATTGAACGGCCTCGGTTTCCTGGATGCTTCTGCGATCATCAATCCGGATGGAGAGGAACTTGAGATCGAGCTTCTACTAGGTAAGGCCTATTATCTCAGCAATGTCGAAATCATTGGGGTTGAGCCCGTTCGACGGGAATATCTGTGGCAGCAATTGCAGAACAGAAAGGGGTGGCCGTATGAGTCGGAGAGGCTGACCGCTGACACGGAGACGATCCGGTCTGATCTTCTCTTTGATGGATTTTTCTTCGCTGAAGTTTTTCAGCCGAGTGTCCAAGTCCTTCCAGCTGAACACAAAGTCGCACTCCAATGGCGAGTTCGGCGTGGCCGAAAATTTGATGTCCGATTTCTCGGAGACTACACAAGCTCGAAGCCCTTGCATGAACTTCTTTCGCGAGGAGAAACGCTGCCTCAATGGTTTGTCGAGGAGATCGAGGATCAGATTCTAGCGGAGCTAAAGGGCAAGGGTTATCTCGATGCCAGCGTTGAGGTTCGGCGAAAGGATTTGGGCGATCAAGAAGAGCTTATTCGGGTTATCACAAATCGAGGTCCGCTCTATCGACTTGAAGAGGCGGAGTTCGTTGGTATCTCAAATGCCGAGGATGTGGCACGAGTCTTCTCAACAATTTCGGGAATTCAACAAGGTAGCGCCTTCAAGCGGCAGGAATTCAAAAGTCTCGTCGAGGATGATTTTCTCAACAAGCTTTACTCGAAAGGATTTTTGGATCTGCAGTTAAGGTCGATCGACTTTTCCATTGATCGTGAATCCGCCCGCGTGAAGCCGTTGATTTATATGACTGATGGGGATCGCTACACCATTGGATCGGCGCGCTTCGAGGGGCTAAACCCCAGCATCGAGAGGATTCCTGAGTTCAAAGATCTTCGTGCGCTCGTTCGGACTGGTCTTCCGGTTGATCGAGTGAAAATCGATTCGCAAAAAGACGTCCTTAAGAGAGTCCTCGTCGCGGCTGGCTATCTTGATGCAGACGTGGTGATTGGCCTAGAGAAGTCTGGTGGTTTAGCCGATCTCAACATCCAGGTGAGTACCGGACCTTTGTATCGCATCTCAAATATTTTGATTAGGGGATCGCGCCGCACTCGAGAGGATATCTTGCTCGCGGAGATCAGCATTGAGCGCGGCGATGTTTTCACTGAAGAGGCTAAGCGAGATGCCATCGCAAATGTTTTGCGGCTTGGCATTGCTCGATCCATCGATGTGCGAGTTCTGGAGCGAATTCCAGAGGATTCCGAAGTGATGATTTTAGTTGATCTGGTTGAGGCGGCTCGATTCCGATTTGAGATTGGTCCAGGTTACGGAACGCAAGACGGACTTCGTGGTGTGTTTAAAGGCGCTTATGCCAACATCGGTGGGACGGGTCGCCGACTATCCTTGTTTGCTAAGGCAAACCGACAACTTGAGAGCTCCTCGACTCCAACGGATGTTCTCGATCCAAGGCCTCGCCCGTTTATTGAGCGCAATGTCACCATTGAGTATCTTGAGCCGAGAATTTTTTCTCTGCCCGTAGATGGTGGTCTGACCTTCCAAAATTTAATGTTCGACACAAGGCAGTATGGTCTTTTGCGGAATAAGTTTGGAGCGAGCATTGACTATCGGCTGAATCGGCGCTGGCAATTTTCAACTCAATATGCACTTGAGTTTCGGGATCCTTTCAATGTGGAGATTGGTTTCAACACGCCATTTGAAGACGAAACCAATAAAACGCTTACCTCAATTGGAGAGGTCATCAACTACCAGCGTGTGGATGATGACTTTAATCCGATCAAGGGAATTCGGACTCGGCTAGAAGGAACGCTTTATCATGAGAAATTAGGAGGCGATGAAAATTTCTGGCAGACAAAAATTAAACAAGATCTCTTCTATCCACTCTGGACGAAGGGAAAGAATAAAATTTTTGGATCAGGATTATCAGTGAACCTTGGGTTTTCGGATGACATCGGAGCGAGTCAGGCCATTCCCGTCGAGAAGCGCTTCTATGTGGGTGGAGAGTATTCAGTTCGAGGGTTCGATGATCAGACGATCAACCCCCCAAACGAAGTCGGCGGAAAATCGTTCTTCTTTTTTCAATCGGAGGTCTTTGTGCCCATGTTCGGCGGAGTTGACCTGCTAGGATTTTTTGACGGTGGGAATGCTTATCGTACGAACAAGGAGTGGGAGCCTTGGGATTTGCGATATGGAGCGGGCCTTGGACTTCGATGGCAGACGCCCGTTGGACCCTTGAAGGTTGGCTACGGATTTAATCTTGGTCGTCGAGTGGTCGATGGCACTCGGGAACCCCTCGGGGCTTTCTACTTTGGTGTCGGGACACTTTAGAGACGATCAAAGTCCCAGGATCTCATACAAGACTCCAAAGCGGACTCCTGAATCGAGACACGTAATGGATGGCCAGCCAAAATGCTCTGCAATAGCATTTGCAATCACCAGGCCGCCGCCAAACACGTCAGCTCGATCCGGCTGAAGGCCAGGAATTTTTTTTCGATCAGAAGGCTCCATGCCAAGAATCGAATCACGATGATATAGAATGCGATCTCTCGAAATCTCAAATCCATGGACCACATCTCGTCGGTAGTTCTTTAGCTGTTGATCAACAGCAATCAAAGATGTGATTGTTCCCGCAACCCCAATGCCGAGAGTGGCTCCCGTAGGCTTTAGGGGGATCTCCTTCAGCATTTTTTTGACATAGAGATCGGCGAGCTCGGGCTTCGAGGAGCCCTGAAGAGCGAAGGTTTCTGTCAGAACGACACTTCCGACTTTGAGGGAGACTCGCTGTTGAATACCTAATCGATTGCCGAGGCAGAGCTCGGTGCTTGCGCCTCCAATATCAAAAACAATTTTTTCGAGATCATGTTGGGGATGCTCTTTTTGGACACTCCAAAAAGAAAGTTCAGCTTCTTTCTCGCCGCCAATAATTTCCACTTCCTGCCCCAAAATTTCGGAGAATCTCTTTCGAACTTCCTCTCCATTAGCGCCGCGTCGAAAGGCCTCGGTGCCGACAACTTTTAAGCGAGAGGGTTTTAGTCTATTCAATTGCTCTCGAAACTTTTTAAGCCCCTCAGCGGTTCGAGCCTCAGACTCGGGTGTAATACTTCCGGTCCCCGAGAGGCCCTTGGAGAGTCCAGTGACAATACATTCATCAAAAAGAATTCGAAGGGGAATAGCCTGCTTTGTTCCAGGCTCTGCAATAGTCAGAAGGATGGAATTCGAACCGATATCAATGGCAGCAGCTGAGCCCATTAGATCTAATTAGGTGAAATGATGAACCGTGGCGAGCATCTCTTTATTTGTAGCCCAGTCGAGGAGACCAGCTGGGCTGGCTCGCATCGCCGGGCAGTTCAACGAGGGGTAAAACCTGTGTGCCATCAGCTTTCATCACAAAAATCTGATTCTTAATCCCCCTTCGAGAGCTAAAGACGACGAGTTTACCGTCTGGGCTCCATGACGGACTTTCGTTGTTCTTGGCATCGTAGGTGAGCCGCTCCATATTTTGACCCACTGAGTTCATGGCAAAGATATCAAACTCTCGATCTGTATCCATGCCGGAAAAGAGAATGAGGTCGTCTCGTGGATTCCATGCGCAGGAATCGTTAAGAGTTCCGACTCGCGTGAGGCGTTCAGTGACCCCGGTATCAATCTCCATCGCAAACACATGAAGATTTCCGAAGCGATCCGACGCAAAGCAAAACTTTTTACCGTCCGGACTTGCGTAAGGGGCGATATTGATTCCGCGACGACTTGTAAGTCTTCGCACAACAGTGCCATCCAATTTCAGCAGGTAGATGTCGTTGTTGCCGTCTTTCGAAAGTGAAATCAGTAGTTCTTTGCCGTTGGGAAGCATCGCTGGGCCTAGCGCTGAGCCTTTAAACCGAGTGACTTGGCTTTGTCTTCCTCTGAGATCTGTTTTCCAAAGATGCCAATCTGAAATGGAGGACGAGGTGAAATAGACATTCTTTCCATCAACGGTCCACTCGGGGCTTAGATTCATTCGATCATTTTGAACAAGGGGTTGTGGATTCTTTCCATTGAAATCAATGACCCAGATTTCTTTTCGGCTCTTCCCGGGAGGCGTGTAGGCGAAAGCAATTTTGGTTGAGAACAAGCCTTTCATGCCAGTGACGATCTCGACAATGTCATCGCCAAACATGTGAGCTAATTTTTCCGATTCATTTCGTCGTATGCTGTACTTTCTTTGAAGGGCAAGTTTCGCAGTTGCAATGTTAAACACGAAGCCCTCGAGTACTGCGGACGATCCTTCAAAGGAGACTCGTCCTCTGACGACGTATTGTGCGCCAAGTGTTCGCCATGATTCAGGATTGATTGTTTCAAGAGGTCCGGTGATCTTGGGGTCGAGAAACGAATCGGCGGGAATTACTTTAAAGATACGAGAGAAGATCAGATCTGCGGTGAGTGCGGCCTCGATGTCAGTCGCAATGACCGAAAGATCGGGATTTTCCGGAAGCTTCGTGAATGACTGAATCGCAATAGGCACGGGAGCCTCTCGAGCTTCACGCAGGGTAATCTGTCCAAAGGCTGATGTTGCCAGCATTGAAAACATAACAAACTGAGAGATTAATTTTAGGGTGTGCATGTGATCCCACTTTCCTTTCCATTCAATTCAGCCACAACATCCGCTGAAAATGTTTCAGTATCAATAGCTCTTCGGACCGCTTGCTCACAGCTTTGGTCAAGGACTGGTAAGCCCGTGCGCTCAATGAACTTCAAGGAGCGAATGACAAATTGATCTCCGTTACTGACCAGATACACCTGAATATAGCCCGAGATTCCTGGATACTTCTTTCGGATGTTGCTCGCTTCAGGCATTTCAAAATACTTACGCATGGCGCTTTGCAGCGCCAGTTCTGCAGGTGAGAGGGTGCGCTGACTTCGCCCGCCGGTTCCTAAGCTCTGTTTGTCTCCAGTTTCAGTCATCGGAAAGTTGTCCAGTTTGGGCAAGGGTCTGTCTTCCTGTCGGGCTTCCTGTCGCAGCTTATCAAAAATGTTTTTGAAGTCTTTTGAGCTTGGCGCTTTTTCTTCTTTTTTTGCAGGCTTCTTGGTTTTCTGTTTAGTAGTTGGGAGGCGATCAGGCTCACTCTTCTTGGGAATAGAAACGTCAGGCGGTGGGAGGTCTTTCTTCTGCA
>JBEIHI010000139.1:0-5845 GCA_040381435.1 Bacteriovoracaceae bacterium
GATAGCATTCATCAGGCATCACTTTTAGGACTCGAACTTGCTCTTCGCTTCAAAGACATGGCGGCAGCTGAGGAGTTTCGAAAAACTGCAGCTCAGAAATTTAGCGGGTTAGGGATTGTTGATTTCATTGAAGGGCATGATCTTCGACTGAAGGGTGAGTATCAAAAAGCCATTACCCTCCTTCAAAAATCGCTTGAGTCTGGATACTCAACAGCAAGCTTAGAATTATTCATCTGTCTCATGAAACTCGAGCGCTCCCGAGACATTCTGGATTATGCTAGCCGATTCTCAGAGGTCGAGCGCAAGCGATGGCCAGAAGAAGCTCACAAGATCATCACGATTGCGCAGAAGCTCAATGCTTCCTGAGGATCAAGCTTTCACTTTACCTTCTCGGACCTGTTGAAGCACGCCTTCCCAGGCTGACTGCAGCTTCTCAAGAATCTGCAAGTTCAACTTGAGAGGCTCCGTCACATGTTCGAAGTTGGCAACGGTCAGGTTGTCGACCATCACTGAGTAGAGATACTCAAGATTCTTGGCGATCTCTCCACCCACTTCAAAATTCAGTGAGTTCATCAATTCGACAACAATAGCCTGAGCTCGACAGATGTTTTTGGATGCATCAGCCCAGTTCTTTTGATCAATAAACTCAATCGCTTGATGAGTATATTTAATCGCTCCGTTGTACAACATCAGGACAAGCTCTTCCTTGCTCGCCGTCTGAATGGCTGTCTTTTGGTAGGGATTCAGTTTTCCCTTTTTGAATCCGCCGCCCGATGTTTGCATACTACCTTCTCCTCTCCACAAAAATTAATTATCGACGATTCGCGATCGCCTGGTTATTGAGCGCGATTGAATTGACCGCTGAGCCTAGCTGACTCTGCTGTCCATTGAGCTTCGCAAGCTGCGTCTCTAGTCGTGCAAACTTGGCTTGAAGTCTCTTCTGCTTATCGTTTATTCGCTCTAACTTGGTTTGAATCTGAGAATCGAGGTCAGACAATCTCTTGGTCAGCTGATCAATACGTCCCGTGATAGCGCCATTTGTAGGGCTAACCAATGAATTGACGATATTCTCGATTTTCTTAACAAATCCATCAAACTTGTTGGAACCTTCTGTACCGCCTTGAAAGAATTCTAGGACATCATCGTAGTTTGCATCTAAAGCTGCATTCAGCTTGGTTTCATTCATTTCGAGCGTACCCGCAGTAGGCCCCTTGGTTCCCTTGACGATGCTCACACCCAAATCCGACAGGGTTTTGATCTTGTTGCCCGTTGGTAGCGTTGAAACTTCGCTCGTAAACGCATTTGTCAATTGAGACAAGACCGTACGAAGGGTTCCATCTCCCGCTGTTGCGTTGGTTTGAACGGACTGGGAGAGATCATACGCCACTGCCGATCTTAGTCCCTGAATCAGTTCATTGTATTTTTTGATCAGCGAGCTGATACGAGCGGCCGCAGAACTCACAGACTCAGTCACCGTGAGAGTCTTAAAGGCAGCAGCATCAACACTCTTAAGGGCCAAAGTGATTTCGGGAATGACATCCGTCAGCGTATTCGAATCTCGATAGATCGGATCATTGGTGTTCCCATTCAGGTAAACCTTGGAGTCTTTGCCTTCCGTGATGGGCCGGACACTCGTTAACGCGTCATTATCACCATCGATTACTTCGAAATCCTTGGCGGCCAAAAAAAGACCACCCGCCGCAACATCACCTGCCGTACCAATCTCAATATTGAAATTATCACCTGCTGTTTGATCGGGATTAAACTTTCCACTGGCGTTATCTTGAATGGAAAGTCGGCCCGAAGGCACCTCTCCGCCAGTATCAAAAACTGTCGCTGTGACACCAATGCCTGCGGCATTAATCTGCTCGGCCAACTGAGTGAGCGTTGTGCCCGCGGACACTTCAAGGTCCGTCGTGACTCCCCTGACCTTGATTCGAAACGTTCCAGGCTCCGCAGTAACAGCACTATTAACTCCTGGAGCTTTGAGATGCCAAACTTCATTTGTGGCCAACTGATCCACTCGAATGGTGGCTGTTTGATTGGCGGCATCAACACTGGCCGTACCCGTCACGACATTTGAATCCGATGAGGAAACAGACTTAACTTTAAAATCACTGACAGCCGAAAAGGCTGTGATTTGAGATCGAAGGGCCTCAACGCCACCTCGAATGTTCGTAAATGTTGTGCTTTGAGCAGCGTACTTGGCTTGTTTTCGTCCTAGCGTTCGCGCAAGCGCGCCTTCCTCCGCCTGACGAATGGAGGACATATAATTGTTCCAATCAATGCCACTACCTAAACCTGGTATTGAAAAACTGCCCATACGATCTAGTCATCATTATACAACAATCCCGAGCGTCACTTGTTGTGACGCTCGGGATCATCTGTTAGTTTTTTTTCTCAGACTTATTTATCAACAAAGAAGCTGCTGAGCGGCGCATCATTATCTGATGTTTCTTCCAGATTCTTGAGTCCTTCCGCCACTTCCTCCGGCGAAAGCTTTAACTCAAGGTGGCCCGTTTCTGCGTCATAGATGTTAATGGATATCTGCCCTGTCTCCACTTCCATCTCAAACTTAGCCACACTCTCTTTATTAGGCCTTCGTTTCTTTGCAAATCTCTCTGCAAATTTTCGAAGAGCCTCGGTATCTTTGTGAGCTTCGCTAATCTGGCTCACTTCCGAATCCGGCCTAAACAGAGACAACGCTCTTTCTCCTCGTGCGGACAGACTCACCTGTTTGAGTCTTCCTCCAAAGGGAGAGAAGCCGCCCATGCCACCAATGTGATCCATAGGCACCTCCCCAAACGTTGACTCTCACACTCAAAACATTCTTAACAAACTAAGCCTTGGACCTCCGAAGAGGTCCAAAGCCCAGCGAATTAGAATCTCAAGAGCGAAAGAGCGATCTGGGAGGCGGCGTTGGCTTGACCCAACACAGCCACACCCGCTTGTTGCAGAATCTGTGATCGAGTCAATTCTGCAGTCTCCGCAGCGATATCCGCATCAACAATCTGCGAACGAGCGGCTGAGATATTCTCAAGCGTTACGCTAATGTTGTTACTGGTCGATTCCAATCGGTTTTGAACCGCTCCAAGGTCTGCTCGAAGAGCTGTGACCTGTTGAAGAGCGGCATCAACAACAGCCAAAGCATCCGCAGCACCATCTGAACTAGTCAAATCAATTTTGTTGATCGCGGAGTTCTTGTTGACCGCGTAGTTACCTTGGGTAAAGCCCAAAAGACTTGTCGTAGCTGGACCCGTGATGTTGATATCATCAGCTGAGATCAACTTAATCGATCCTGATCGCGTGAATGTACCACCTTGGGAAAACAAGGTACCACCGGTGGTAAACCAGCTTCCGACTTGGGACATCGTTCCCACGTTGGCGGCATCATCAAACAAAACCTGAGCAAAATTTGAGGTAGCGCCGGCGGTGTAGGCCGTTTGAGCGGTCAAAATGAGCTGAACATTTCGACCGTCTTCTGCCACGAACTCGATGTCCGACGTCGTACCGGATTTGATTCGAGCACTGACACCTGTTGAGTTACTGAAGTCGTTCACAGCATCAACAAACTTTTGAGCGGTGTTGATACCACTACCAGAGATGGTAACTCCGTTGATTTGAAAACCAGAATCAATGCTCCCACCGCTGTACACGGAAAACTCGGTGTTTCGGATCGTGACCACAGTTTCCTGAACCTCGGCTTTGACGTTTGTTTGTGAGCTTTTCTCATTGATCTGGCTGGCAATGGCGATTGAGGAGAAAGCATTACCGGCAACCGAGAATTTATCATCAGACGCAGAAGCCTGATCAATCGAAACTCCGTTGATCGAAAGACCTGAGGCGGCTGCGGTTAAAGCTCCTTGGAATCCAGAGATGGATGCCAAAGCACCGATGGAAGAGGCTCTCGCATCACCAATAGTGAATCCAATGGTTTCACCCTTGTTCACACCGACTTGCAGGTTGGTAGTATTGAACGATCCATCCAAAAGAGAAACTCCGTTGAACTGAGTTTGAGCAGCAATACGATCAAACTCTTCAATCAAAGCATCTTTTTCTGACTCAAGATAATTTCTATCCGTTACAGACAAAGTACCGTTGGCAGCTTGAATCGCCAATTCACGAAGACGCTGAGTAATGTTGGTGATCTCAGAAAGAGCACCTTCAGCAGTGTTTAAGAATCCGATCGCATCGTTAGAGTTTCTAACAGCGACTCGAAGACCTCGAACCTGAGATTGCAAACCTTCGGAAATCGCAAGACCGGCAGCATCATCTCCAGCTCGGTTAATTCTCGTACCTGAAGACAATCTGTTCAAAGCTTTACTTAAAGCTCTGGTCGTTGAATTTAAGTTCCTCTGTGCGTTAATCGAGAGGACGTTTGTGTTAATACGTAGACCCATTTTTTAGTTCTCCACATTTTTCCCTAGAAATACCCATTCATAAATCGCCGGGTCCGATGGCACGAGTAGCGCAATGCATTTGCGCTTAGTTGCAAATGCCATCGGCAGGTACCTCAAAACGTGAAGGTTAGCTTTAGCGACCTGCGTTAGTTTGTGAGTTTTATGAGTGAGATGGAGAACTTAACGCAGTGAGATTTTTTTTGTGATGCACGGAATCAGTTGTCTACGGAGCAAGGCCCCAAAAGCACGAAAGGGCGGCCTTAAGACCACCCCCTCGCTGGGTCAATCAGTACGTATTTAGGAAGCTTTTCTAGAACCTCAACAGAGACAGTGCGATCTGCGAGGCTGAGTTCGCCTGGCCCAAGACCGCCACGCCCGCTTGCTGCAGGATCTGAGCTCGAGTGAGCTCTGCTGTTTCCTCTGCAATATCGGCATCTCGAATCTGAGATCGAGCGGCAGAGATGTTCTCAAGCATCACACCAATGTTGTTGGATGTGGACTCCAGACGGTTTTGGACAGCCCCCAGGCTCGCCCTGAGATTTGTAATTTGTTTGAGTGCCGCATCGGCGACGTTGATCGCTTCCGCCGCTCCGGATTGCGAGGAGAGATCCACTTGGTTAATCGCTGAGTTCGCATTGACGGCGTAGGACGCAGCGGAGAATCCGAGAAGGCCTGTACTCGTTGGCCCTGAAACGTTGATGGCGTCAGAGGAGACTAGCCGAATCGCACCAGTGCGAACAAAGCTGACAAAGGAAAAACCCGCTACGGTCACTGTGCTCACATAAACAGAGACACCGGCTGAGATTCCCGTACTCACAGCATAGGCAGCACTGATCATGCTATTTGATCCAGCTGCTTGGAGATTAGCAGCACTTCCCAAAAGGGCCGAGCCAAATGTACTCACTGCAGCTGCAAGAAACTCCTGAGCCGTAAACATGATCTCAATGTTCCGCCCGTCCTCTGCGTAAAGATCAATATCATCCGAAGATCCATCGCGAAACTTCGCTTTCACTCCTGTTGAGTTGCTGAAGGCATTGACAGCATCAATAAACTTCTGCGCTGAAGTGATCCCGCTACCAGAGATCGTCACATTGTTGATTTGAAAGTTGGAATCAATGGTCGAGGCAGTCCCCCAGGTGCTGGACTGAGAAAATCGAGTGTCCCAGAATGTTAAGGTGTTTGTCTGAACCTCAGCCTTAACGTTGGTAAGAGAAGTTTTTTCATTGATCTGGCTGGCAATGGCAATCGCGGAGAATGAGTTACCCACGGCTGATTTCGTATCATCAGCCGATGAGGGGGTATCAATAGCGATACCATTGATGCTCAACGTCTGCCCCGAGCTAAAGGCCATCACCCCTTGAGCGCCAGAAACTGTTGCCAGAGCTCCCATGCTCGAAGCCCTTGCATCACCGATTCTGAACGCGATGGTCTCTCCTTTGTTCACA
>JBEIHI010000140.1:0-5787 GCA_040381435.1 Bacteriovoracaceae bacterium
AAAAATTTCCATCGACAGATGATCAACAAGGCTTTGACCTCACTCGATGCCAACACCTCATCCGAGCGAAACATTGTGAGCATCACGATGCCCCTGTCTGAGAAAACCTTCGCCGATCTTAATCAGAGAATTTTTGAGATTCTTCATGAATTTGCAAGCCGATACTCAGACTCCAAAAATCCTCAGGCCGTCTATCAGCTTAACTTTCAAGTGTTCCCGCTGGTGAAGACCTCACGCGAAGAGAGATAAGCAAAATCCCGAGCGAAACCGCGCAAAGAAAGAACCATACACCAGAGGGAGCAACCGTTGACGCATTAGCTTGGAGAGCACAACCTGGTCTAGCCCCACCATCAGCTGCCGAGCCGCCGCCACTTCGAAGAGAGCCTCCAGCACTCAGATCCTCTGTTATCTTGATCGTCGCAATATCCGCAGGATTGCCCGTAATCGTTGCCAGTCGAAACGTCACCTCCGACTGTGGACAAATCGCACCTTCACCCCAGGCAATCTGTAGCCGAGCATCAAACTCTCCCGGAGGAGTGAAGGTTTGAGCCACAAGCAGGGCTCGACCCAAATGAGGAAAGCGAGAATTCATCAGTTCCCATGGCGCGAGAGCGAAGGAAATGGAAAAGGTCTTGATCGAGGGCCCGGAGAGCGTAAGTCTAACAATCCGAAGAGAACCTCTAAGCAGATACTCCAGCGGAAACGAAAAGGCCAAAAGAGTGGCCGAGGGAAGAGCGACGACCTCATCAAGCGCCTGCGAACACGGGCCATCAACGGAAACAACCTGGTAGTCATAAACCTGCCCCGGGGTCATAGCACCTGCCACCGGAGCTTCTGGCTCCAGCTTCGCGGCACCGCTCAGCATCAACAGTAATAAAGCAAATCCCCCCACGACTCTTCTATTCTAGCAGGGTCTTAAGGAGCCCACCAAGGGGGTCCTTCAATTCTTAGGAGCAGACTGAATGAAGAAAACTCCCAATAAAATCACCAGGGTGCCGACGAGTTCAAAGGGGCCGGGAACCGTGCCAAGCATTGCATAGTCGAGCCCCAAGCTCGCAATGGGTATCATGTAAGTCACCGCCGCTGTTCGAATGGAGCCCAGCTCTCGAATGAGCCAGTAATAAATAATCAAAGCTGTAGCACCAGAGATGATGGCTAAAAACACAACAGCCACCCATCCCTGCCACTGCGTCTGCGCCCACCATTCAACGGGTGAGGGTTCCATTGCAGCGGCAAGGCCAATCAAAAACAACATGCTGATGAAATGCTGATGAACGATATTGGCTGGAATTGAGATCGCACCTTGTTTGCGATCGGGCTTCATGATGAATCCATTCATGACATTGCTAATGGCATAGCAAAGCGCCATGCCCACCACCGCAACAGTTCCCCAAAACTCCGCACGCGATCCTGACGATTCAAGCTCAGGATAAAAAATGACCAGCATTCCTACAAAGCCCAACAGAACTCCCAGCCAAACCTGTGGACGATACTGTTTGGCCCGCCCTTGCCAAGCATGCATCACAAACAAAGTGCATGTGGTCCAAATCGGCACGGTCCCGTTGATGACTCCGGCAAGTCCCGCTGGAATGGACTGCTCTCCCCAAAACACCAAGGCAAATGGAAATCCAATCGTGAATAATCCAGCAAGCCATACGCGCCAAAGTGCGCCCTTTGGCAGTCGAATCGAATGCCCCATTCCCCGGTAGAGCAAATACACAAACAAAGTGGCAATCACCAATCGAACGGCAGCCGCAGAGATGGGGGGAAAGGAATGGACGGAAATCTTAATGGCAACAAAGGCCCCACCCCAGATCGCCGCCAAAACCACAAACGCAATCGCCAAAACAACCGAACGCACCCTGAAGATTTAACTTCTTAAAACTCAAAACGTAAGTGAAAACACAAACAATTTAGCCTAAGCTCTCGTTCATCATGATTCTTCAGGCTTTTGATCTCTTTCTTGCTGTTTTCATTCCACTCTTTGTGGCGATTGATGTGTTTGGCATTCTGCCCATCTTCATTTCTTGGTCAGACAACATCTCCGTTTCCGCTCGGAAAAAAATCATCACCGATGCAACCCTCACCGCGCTCGGCATCTCCGTGATTTTCTTGTTCGCCGGAACCATGATCTTTAATTTTTTGGGAATCACGGAGAGCGATTTCCGAATTGCAGGAGGACTACTCCTCCTTGTCCTCGCCATCAAAGATCTTGCACTTCCTCAACCCGAGGCCAGTCGCGCCATCGAAAGTGGCGAGTCCACCATTGGGATCGTACCCCTCGGCATTCCGCTCATCATGGGGCCTGCGGCTCTAACCACCGTCCTCATCTCAAGCAAGAGCCATGGCAATCTCTACACTCTGATTGCGCTCTTGGTGAATCTCGCCATTGTGTGGTGGGTGTTTCAAAAATCGGATTGGTTTTTGAAGTTTCTGAGTAAGTCCGGATCCAAAGCCGTAGCCAAAGTCATGGCGCTCTTTTTGGCAGCCATTGCCATCATGATGATTCGAGTGGGTGTTCAGCAGATTCTCAGCCAAATGCAACCTCTCGGCTCTTAAGCCGTCTGACCCCAAAGCCTAAGACCCACAACCCCCACCACAATCAATCCAATGCACAGAGTCTTCTGCCAGGTAAAAATTTCCTGGAAAATTCCATAGCCGATCAAAGCCGTAAGCGCTGTTCCCACTCCTGCCCAAACAGCATAGGCGATGGAGAGATCCATTCGCTTAAGTGCCAAAGTCAGTGCGGTAAAGGCCACTCCATAAAACAGAAAAATCAAAACGCTTGGAATCAACCGAGTAAATCCCTCCGAGAATTTCATCGATGTGGTCCCAGCCACTTCAAACAAAATTGCGACGCTCAATAAAATCCATGCCATTTGACAAACTCCTTTGGGCCCGTGAGGCTCAAACTATTCATGCGTTTTGGTCACCCAGCCGCTCAGCACTTTCAGCTGCTTAGGAAGCCCAGCTACTCCTTCTACTTTTTTGGACAGCTGATTTCAATGACTGGAACTTTTATGCAGGCCGTTGTGCAAGGCTGGCTTGTCTATCGCATCTCAGGATCAAGCGAATGGCTCGGGCTCATTGCTTTTTTGACTCAGTTTCCAGCCTTTCTTCTGAGTCCGATTGCCGGCGTTGTGGCCGATCAAGTGAACAAACGCAAGCTCCTCATTCTTATGATGGCATTATCCGCGATCCAAGCCCTTGCACTGGGGTTACTGACCTTGGGGGGCCAGGTGACTCTTTGGCAAATCGGAGCTCTCTCTGTGGTGCTTGGAGTTTTGAATGCGTTTGAGATGACGGCGCGTCACAGTTTATCGCTCGACTTTGTTGGCCGGGAATTTCTTCCTTCAGCCATCGCTCTTAACTCCCTGCTCATCAATGGCTCTCGAATCATTGGCCCGCTGCTGGCCGCATCCCTCATTGATCTTGTCGGTGAAGGCTGGTGTTTTATGATTAACTCGGCCTCCTATGGCATTGTGATTTTCAGCCTGCTCTCCTCTCAAATCAAAAGCCACACTCGCCACGAGAGCTTTCAGATCTGGGACCCTCTGCGCGCAGGACTTCAATACGTCAAAAGCGTGAAGGCCTTTCACTTCCCTCTCGCCTTCTCCGCACTCCTGGGATTCATCGGATCTCCCTATGTTGTTTTGCTGCCACTGATTGCCAAAGATATGCTCTCAGGCACCGCTCAGACCCTAGGCTATCTGACCGCCGCTCACTCAGTAGGTGCCTTGATAGGAGCGTTTTTCTCGGTCGACCTCAAGCCAAGAACAGAGATCAAAGCATTCTTGATTCAACGTCTTTTGGGGATTGGCCTGTGTCATTTTCTTTTGGGCGTCTCAACCAACCCCTGGCTCTCAGCTGCAGCTTTGGCAGGTTGCGGATTCTATGTGATTGGCTCTTACCCCATGATTAACAATTTTCTTCAGTTTAAATCAGATGAACGAATGCGCGGCCGAGTGTTAAGTCTCTACACCATGACATTTCTTGCAACGCTGCCACTCGGTGGAATCTGCGGTGGATTCTTTGCTCAAAAGCTCAGCGGACCCACCACGCTCTATGGGGTGGGGATTTTTTCAATCACCATTGGAGTCTGGCTGATCCTGCGTTACCGAAAATCGACGAACTTCTGAGGATCATAACCTTGATCCAACAAAACTCGATCAATCTGCTCTCGCTCTTCCTCTGAAATCTCAGGAGTCCGAGAGAGGATCCATCCAAATCGTCTGCGAGGCTCTCCCACCACCGCTGTGGAGTAAAGACCCTCGTCATTCAAGGCACCTAAATGAAGAACCCAGTAATCACCGGAGAAAATTCGCCACCAAAACAAAAAGTGTACAAAGCTTACTTCGAGTTTGGCATTGGAAGATTCGTCAGTAATCCAAGCACGACCCTTGGCGGCGACCTTCTTCTTAGAAACGCCATCTCGAGTACATTCATTGAGGACGTCCACAGTTCCATCGTCGCGTAATGAATAAGTCGCCGACGTCGAGACACATCCACGTTGAAAGTTGTTGGGAATGCGTGCGACCTCAAACCACTTGCCCTGATACTTACCCAACTCAAGATGTTGTACCGTTTTCGGTTGATCTAGCATCGACGAAGCCCCAAGACTGCAGCCCGACAAAAAAGAAAAGAATATCCAGTAAAAAAAACGCCCCTTCATGTCCCCCCCAAAGGACAAAAGTAACCGAAATAGACACAAAAGAAAAACGAAGAATTTCTTGGCAGCCCTTGAACCCATCGCACCTCTAGACAGAGGGGCGTTATTATCTTTACTGAGAAGAAGCAGCTCCGTTACCCTAAAGATATGGAAACACCAGCAGCGCAAACAGGTCAAAAATGGAATCCACTCGATCAAAGCCTTTTTGAAAATCGCATCATTCAGATCAGCGGTGGCGTTGACTCCGATATGGCAGATCGAGTCGTTAAACAACTTTTGGCGATGGACGCAGCCGATCCCAATCGCCCCATTTACTTGTTTATCAACTCTCCAGGCGGAGAAGTGACCTCGGGCTTTGCCATTTATGATACAGCTCAGTTCATCCGTCCTGACATCTATACAGTCGTCAATGGACTGGCCGCGAGCATGGGGTCTTTGATTGCTCTTTGTGCAAAGAAAGAGAGACGCTTTGCTCTTCCGAATTCAAAGTTTTTGATTCACCAACCCTTGATCTCGGGGGTTTTGCGCGGCGCAGCATCGGATCTTGAGATTCATGCAAAAGATATTATCGCTCTCAAAGAGAAGATTAATCGTCTCTACGCTCAAGAAACGGGCCGCCCTTACGAAGAGATTCAACGAGCTACCGATCGAGACAAGTGGCTTGAAGCCGATGAAGCTCAGAAGTTTGGCTTGATCTCAAAGATCGTTACCAAATTCTCTGATGTGTTTAAGAAGTAAGTTGAAGGCATAAGGTCCCTTACCGTGGACACAGAAGCCTTCAATCTCTTACGATCTTTTGCAATATCTCTAACGATTGGTCTTGTGATTGGTGTTGAGCGCGAGCGCGCTCATCGTCCCAACAGTCAAAGCCTCGGCATGCGTACCTTTGCCCTCTTGGGCTTACTTGGCACATTGACTTCAGTGCTCGAGCCCGCAGCCCTACAAGTCGCAGTGGCCGTTTTTGCTTTGATGGCCATTCTCTTGGGGTACTGGAAATCCTCTCAACCCAAACGAAGAGATCCCCAACTTGGCCTCACCACGGAAATCGCAGGAGCTATTGTGTACGGACTTGACGCTCTCACCACTCGAGAGCCTTTACTTTCTGGAGTCTTGGGTCT
>JBEIHI010000141.1:0-5776 GCA_040381435.1 Bacteriovoracaceae bacterium
CCGTCTCATACGCACAAGACAAATTCAAGCGTTCACTCTCACCGAGTTCATGGTGTCTTTTGGCATCCTGGCCATTCTCGTTCTCGTACTTGTTTTTGGAGTAGGCAGATTCAGAAGCACTCAGAGAAATGAGCAACTTCGCATTGATTTCCTGAACAGTCTGACGACTCTCAGAGCTGAATTCAAAAAAGATGTTGAGATTGCCCTCCTCAACAACAGCCCCACTGCTGAAGTTAACATCACAGCAGATGCACAAAATAGATTTTATGGAATTGGAACCAATGTCGATTCGGCCGATCAATTTAGCTTTCAGGTCTTTAAGCCTCTTCATCAATCACTGACTTTGCCTGTAACTCTCAATTCAACTACAAACACCCTGCGGATTGTTCCTCCTCAAGCCGCCAGTACGACCCCCAACAACGAACGAGACTATTTGCGGAAGGCTCTCACCTCAGGCAAGTATTTTGTTGTTTCGAATCAAACAGCCCAGGCTATCTTTGAAAAACCCGTTTCGTCTCCGTCCAACAACATTTCAAGTCTCACACTAGGATCCAATCAGGCGCTAACAAAGTTTGGCCCGCAGTTTACCGCCCAGAGCAATCTCATCCGAACTGCAGAAAAAATTACCTTTAACTGGAACCAATCCAGCAAAGTGCTTACCAGGACCTCCGATTACCGCACCGACGCTTCGCCTGCTCAAGACGTCATCTTTTCAAATGTTGTGGATTTCCGAGTGGGCTATACCTTTCGATTGAGACAAGACTCGGGCGTCGCCGATACCGCCATCGTGCCGACTCCTCCCACGAATCGAATTTTGAGCGCACTCAACCTTCCCAATACATTGCAAGAAGCGTGGACCGAATCGAACTGCGTCGCTTCCTCTGGACAGAAGAAGGCGGTGGTAAACGGAGCGATTATTCCAAGCTGCGTGAAACCTAAGAACATCGATCGCGTTTACGTTCATCTCAAAGTCCAGACGGATCTGCCGGTGGACCAATGGACCAGTGTGGATGCTGGAATTGAAGGTTTACGGGTGCGATTTGACGGAGGGACGAAAACGGCTCTTGTCGACTTTGAACTCACCTCTCGCGCTTTTTCTCTGATGAGCTCATCACTCGCAACAGGCACAGACATTACGTGTCAGCCCAACTCAGGTAGCCACTGCAAACCGCAATGCTCGCAGATCTTCACATCGCTCAATCAGAATGATGCCAATTGGATTGGATACGGGCGTTATCGAGGCCATCCCCAGGGAGCATCTGACTATTGCCTCTGCTGGACGGATCACCGAACAAACCAAGTCGAGGGGACATTCGAAGGTAGCGCTTGGCGCGGCATTGGCACTTGGAGCTTGATTCCGACCTGGTCAGTGAATGGAGACAATACGCCCGAAAACAACCAAGTCGAGGCCTGCGGTCGACACTATGGCTGCAGTGTTCAAGGCGGTTTTTTGCAACCAGACAGTAGGCCAGGGACTCCCTTTCCAGGTCGAGTCATTCACCCGGGCTACAGGGCAGCCTGTGAATGTCTTCAAGGTCCTAACCAAGATTATTTTATCAATCGAACCAACGGACCTCGCTTCGAGTCAGCCACGGGGCCACAAGTAGGCGGCTTTCTACTCACAGCGCAGCTCGCGGCCTACAAGGGAGACTCTACGTCATCTAACCCCTATCTTGATCCTCGGGATCGCCATTTGAATTGCGCGAACTACAACAGTTGTGGAACCACCCTCGATCAATACTTTGGCACCACATCAAGCAATCTTGCCCAACAAGCTATGACCAATCGCTGCGGCTGTTTAACTCAAAACATTCCCTATGCTTGCGACACCCGAAAATCTCAGGCTGAACAAAACGCAGCCTGCACCAGCGCCAGCGCATCCCAGATTACTTTCAGCCAGCTTGATTTTGCGAGAATCTGTAATCGAGAATTTAGAAACTCCTCAGGAGCTCTCGCTTGTCCCAACACTTGGGCACCCGAAAACTTCAGTGGCAATGTCACCGTCCCGGCATGGACCCAAAACCTAAACATGTTTCAAACGAACAATTCGAGCTCCCCAACAGCTCGCTACAACATTGAAAATGCAACCTCTAACATCTCACTGGCCAGGCGTTTTGGGATTTCTCAAACTGTTGCCGAGGCATGTGAGTGCCTAGAAAACAATGTCGCAGGTCAGTTTACGTCCACTGGATTCCAATCGAACAACAGCGGAAGCGGAAACATTTACCCCGCTACTCTCGCCGCAGGAATTGCAGATCTCGATTTCAGGACGCCAGCCCCAAATCCAAATGCTGTCGCAAATCTTTCGAACCCTTCCTGGTTACCCATCAATCCATGGTTCGCCACTAGCAATCAGCCACCGCAAACCTATCCGACGTACGGCTCAAATGCATCAGGGACCGTTCCTTCATATTCCTTCGTCACCACAGATAACCCAGGAAACTCATCCTTCAACACTGCTCTTCCAGCAAACACATGCAGCGCTAACCACTGCACACTACTCAACAACAGCGGACCCGGATGTTGTCTTGCTCAGCAGCCAACCAATCTTGTCTCCGTGAACGATCAGCTGGAGAGCTGGAACGGATTTTGTCGCAGCGAAAACGATGGTCCGACCGGAAGTCGCTGCACCTCACAATCACTCAATGGTCATGGGACCCAAGGAGGTGGACTAGCGATAGCCGAAATCATCACTATTCGTAGCTACATCACCCAGAGGGCCTACCCCGGAGCAGCAACAGCGTCGACACAAAACCTTCCAATAGACTGTGGCGGCCAGCAAATCGCTGGAAGTGGTGGGATGTGAGCCGAGACCTAGTGAAGGAGACTTTATGACACGACTAAGACGATTGAGCATCAATCAACACAAACGAGGAATAGCTTTGATGCTAATTCTTGGCTCTCTTCTGTTAGCGACCGCCGCCTTTGTGGGCTTCTACCGATTCTCTCAAAGCTTTCTGCAAAAAACGGCAACTTATACATCACAAGTTCAAACTGAGTTTGATAGCCAACATCTTGCCGAGCGAACTCGAAGAGCCATCCTTTCTAAAGTCCAAAATTCAGTGGACGGAAGCGCTCAAGTGAATCTCATGAGCTTAATCAATCCAGACGCGCTTCAAGGAGATGTATTTCTTGAGTCTCAGGAAAGAATTTTAGAGGTTCGCTGTATTGGACAAGGCAGCGGAGACGGCTTTCAGCATCAAGTCTGCAACGGCGCAACCGTTTTGCCCAAGGTGTTTGAATTCAGCGTGCAATCGACCAATCCGGCTACTCAACAAATGAAAGTGGTACGTCAAGAGATTCATATCAACGGACCGTCGCTCAACAATTACGCCTTTCTCATTCGCTGGGAGGATCGAGAGGGCCTCAATCAAACGGGGCAACAGTATCAACCCTTCACTCTCATGCCCTCCACTTACAATGGGCTCTTTGGCATCATTTTTAAAGATCCTGAATTTGTACCGCCTAATCAGAATCCACGAGTGCGGCTAGTGCCCTCTGCCACATTCGGAAATCTCATTTTCCAAAAGCCATTGGTCACAAACCTTCCGAATCCACAGACCCAGATCCAAATTCCAGCGGACAATGCTCCTTATCTGCAAATGCCAGAGGGTGTAGTCGCCGCCTCCCAGAGAGGAATAGACTTTGGAAATCTCAATGACGTTTACTCTGATCTCAGATCAACATCTGTGAACTCTGCGGCCCTGGCCGCCTTACCACCAGGGACTGTGATCAACTGCTCTACAGTGACTCTCTTACGAGCCTCATCCGGAGTAAGAATTCGGAATTTCACGGACAACTCCTGCTCAAACCCCGTAGGTGCTGCGACAGACTATTCTGTTCAATCCAACGAAGCCATCTACGCGCCTGGGCAAAACGTGTTTCTCCAAACTGAGGTCACGTCGGGAGGAGTTAGCTCGGAAAATGGGAAAACGAAAGTGGGTAACATTGCGATTGTTGCCGATGGTGATGTGCAATTGCTGAGCTCAATCCGTCGAGATGAAACCATGGCAGACAATCAAGGCTACCCCTCAGTGATGACTCCCGGGAGGCTCATCATCTCACAGAACATGACAACGATGCTGAGCGGATCTCCCACTCTGGGCGCAATTCCTACAGGTCAAAATGCAGCTTACGGGCAGCAGTCTATTCAAGTTGATCTCAGCTACTTGGCTGTGGGATCCCCGGGTCCTAGTTACAACGGCAATGCGAATCTAGTTGTGGATCCGCAGCTCTTCGGAGCAAGCAATAGCCAAGCGACGAACTTGGGAATTGCAAAGTTTAATGGAATGTTCATGAGTGATCGCGCTCCTCAGACCAGAGTACTGTACGGAGGAAATGTCGATGGCTTTAGCAAGGTCGAATGGACACACCCCCCGGCGCTGTCCTCCATCAATACTCCTTGGTTCTCTACTCAATTGGGAGGGGGCGCTCTTCAGGCTTCAGTTGTACGATCTGAGCAGACGACTCTCGATTTGAGCCAGGCTCTGAGCGCCTTCAATGGACCTTTGGTCGATGCTCTTGCTGAGCCTTCCTTGGGGAACTGAAATGCCTATGAAAGCTTTGCACTCTTCGGACAATTTTGGGTCCTTTTTGATCCTCTCATTCGTCAAATCCCTAGCGGTAAGCGCCTAAAGGCGACAAGACGATAAGGCATCGGTTTTGCAGCTGTTGAACGCTTGGCGTGGTTTGGCACCGATCGATATGGAATCCCCAGAAGGGATTTAGTCTTACGGAATTGTTCATCTCAATGGCAATTCTTAGTCTTCTCGTTGCGGTGGCCTACCTCGGCGTTTCAAGCTTACGAGAACGGCGAAACATTGAATATGCGAGACTGAACTTTTTCCGAACTGCCGCGGAGATCAAAAACAAAATCAAAGATGATGTCGAAGTGGCTATTCTCAACAACGGTTTTACTGCCTCAAAAAACCTATCCGCTCAGCAGTTACAAAATGCTAATAGTCAAAAGTATTTTGGCCTCGGAACAAGCTTCCTCACGAATGACTATGCCAACGTCGAGCTCCAGATCTTTAAGCCATTCAATCAATCTCTGTCCGTTCCCGTTCGAGTTGATACCAAGAAGGCTAGGATTCTGGGATGGCAAAACACCCTCGATGCCACAACCAAGCTCTATTGGGAACGAGCCATTTCGTCGGCTCATTACTTTATGATCAGCAATGATCGAAAGAGTGTCATTTTTCCGCGAGGAGCTCAGAGCTCAACCACCGTCAGCCAAGTTGATATCTATCCTCTAACGAATTCCACTTTGGACGGAACTCCCTTTAGCAGTCAGACAGCCATTGCTGACTTTAGCCAGTCCACAAACATCATCCGAACTGTTGAAAAAGTCAGATACAACTACGATTCCGAAACGCGAAGACTCACTCGCACTGGGCACTTTCAGCAAAATCAAAGCAGCCCCAGTGTCATCGCAGAAAGAGTGCTCAACTTCCGAGTCGGATACACCTTCCGACAAGTGGATGCCAATGATCCCGCCATTCTGCCCCCAGAGCACTGGGCCGGGCCTTCAGCAGGAACCGCACCGACAAGCTTTTCTGAAGCATGGGCAATTTCGAATTGTGCTGGGGCTGGTGATCCCATCGATACCTCCGGTCAGGTCATCCCGACCTGTGTAAAACCTCAGAACATCAATGATGTTTATCTCAGTTTCACCATGGAAACCGACCTACCCCTAAGAGCGGCTCGAGTTGGTGAGTATGAGGACATGCAAATAGAGCTGGCGCCAAATGCCGAAGCTAACCGATTGATTGCCACC
>JBEIHI010000142.1:0-5776 GCA_040381435.1 Bacteriovoracaceae bacterium
AATGCAGGCTTTGTTGTTGCTGGTGGCGTTGGGACATCGGAGAAACTCGAGTACACCGTGATGGGCGATGCCGTAAACCTCGCTCAGCGGCTTCAGTCGGCTGCGAAACGAAATGAAATCTACGTCAGCGAATCTATCTATAAAGCATGCCCTGAGCGATTCGCATTCAAAAAGCTCGAGCCCATGTCGGTCAAAGGCAAGAGCGAGCCCGTTCTCGTCTACTCCGTGCTCGGTGAAGCCAAAGACGAAACCGAATCCAGCTCGGTCTTCCGAGATCTTTCCATCGTGGGCCGAGAGAGAGAGCTTTCTGTCGCGGAAAATGCCTTCAAAGAACTTGCGCAAGGTCGAAGTCAAATCTTGATGCTCGCGGGAGATCCAGGCGTTGGCAAAAGCCGTATGAAATTTGAAATGCGAAAAATCTCTCAGGATTACTTCTTCCGATGGGTCGAGGGCCGCTGCACTCCTCTCCAACGCGAAACATCGCATTCCGTTGTCATTCATCTGATCCGGAATCTCTTACAAATCGCAGAGCGTGAGGAGTTAAAATCTCAACGCGAGAAACTCATGACCCTCAAATCTCTTGATTTGGACAATCTATCTATTCAGCTGATTGCGGATTTCCTCTCGATTCCGCTAGAGAAAGAAGAGCCCTTAAAGCTAGAGCCTCAACAGAAAAGAAAAGCGCTTTGGGTTGCCTTGAGGCAGGTCTTTGCCCGAATGTCTCAAAGTTCTCCCGTGGTCTTGTTCTTTGAGGATCTGCAATGGGTTGATCGACTCTCTCAGGAGTTCATCTCGCATCTGATGGATCACCTCACCACGATGAAGGTCATGGTGGCTGGTGGATTTAGACGTGAGTTTCAGCATCAGTGGTCTCAAAAACCGAACTTCTCGCAGATCTCTCTGAATCCTCTCACTGCCGATCAGTCGGTTGAGTATGTCAAAGCGCTGTTGGCCGTAGACCAGCTTCCTCGAGAGCTCGAAACACTTGTGCACCAAAAGTCCGACGGAAATCCCCTTTATATTCAAGAGATCATTAAGACCCTCATCGATACCGGCAAAATCAAGAATATCTCAGGCACCTGGACAGCGGTCGGTGATCTTAACTCTCTTGAAATCTCCCCCACCGTGCAGGGGCTCATTGCGTCTCGCATTGACAGGCTCGATGAGAGGTCCAAGCAAATTCTCCAATATGCCTCCGCAATCGGACGGCGATTTAGCGATCGAGTCCTGCGAGCCGCCCTTGAGAGCTCCGATGACCTCGACGATCGGCTGCAGCTTCTTCAGCATCGCGGCCTGATTGAATCCGAATCGGAAAGCTCCGAAGAGGCACTCTACAAGTTCCATCACGCCTTGATGCAAGATGTTGCTTACCAGAGTATTCTACAAAAATTCCAAAAAATGATTCATGAACAAATCGGAAAATCCATTGAATCTGTTCATCATCAGGCCATTGAGAACTATCTGGAAGCCCTGGCTTTCCACTATGGGCAAAGCAAGAATTTCGACAAATCAGTCGAATACCTCAGACGAGCTGGAAAGAAAGCGGCAGCACTTTTTGATAATCAAACAGCTCTTAAGTACTACTATCAGGCTGCCCAGCTTCTCGAGTCTCAGGTTCAGCAGAATCCTCAAAATCCTGATCCCCGACTCAGCGATATCTATTTTCTCATCAGTGATGTTGCTATCCTCATGGGAGAGTTTGACTCTGCCGTTTCATATCAGGAGAAGCTCATTGAGATCGGTAGAGCTAAGAATGACCTCTCCCATCTGTGCAAGTCATACCGTCGCTACGGAGATATCCTCCGAATGCGCGGCCAGCAGGACAAAGCAATCGACCTTCTGCACCTCTCTTTGGACTATGCGCTTCGAGCCAACGACTTTGAGGGCCAAGTCAGAACCCAGAAAGCGATTGGAAACACTTATCTTCGTTTGAATCAACTAGACAAAGCTCTCGAGATTCTCGAGCAAGGACGAAACGGCGCTCAAAGTCTTCAAAGCATCCAACTCCTGGCTGAATTTAACAATGATATAGCAACAGTTTATATCGAGCGGCAGCAATGGGAGCTCGCCAAGACTGCGCTTGAGGAATCCATTCGAGTTTCTAGCGAAGATCCGCTACTCAAACCTCTTCGAGCCACTGCGACTCTCAACCTGGGCGTTGCGTATTACTACCAAAAGGACTACCTCAGCTGCATGGCCAAGTTCAAAGAGGCCGCTAAACTTCAAGAGGAGACGGGCAACCTTGTTCCTCTCGGGACTGCAAAAAATAATTTTGGACACGCGCTTATGGAGTTCCAACGTTATGAAGAAGCGATCGCTGAGTTTGAGAGCGCAAAGAGAATTGCTGAAAGCATCGGCAATGACCGAGAGGTCTTGCATAATGCCGCATTGATTGGATTTTTAAAAACTAAACTCGGCAAGCCCTCTGAAGGAGAAGCCGAGCTGCGAGATGTTCTTAACCGACTGGCCAGTATTCAGGCTTGGTTTTGGTACGTCGATGCCCTCGTCTACCTGGCCACCTTCTTAGCGGAGAGTGGTCGCTTCTCCGAATCCAAAGAGGCCTTTGATCTTGCCTCGCAAAAGGCCCATGAGATCAACAACAGTCTCTTAAGACAGCGTGTGATCGATGAAATGACTAAGTTCAAAGATCAAATCGAAACGGTTAGTGCCAGCAGTTAGTTCGGCAGTGCAGCAAACTGCACAAATTTGCTCTGACATGCCCACTCAATTCAAAAAATTCCGTAAAATACTCATAAGTTGTTGAGAGAAGTGAAAATATTAAAGCGAGTGCCAAGAACCGCCGCCGCCTTCCTGACGGTCATCATTGCGTCTCGATGGGAGTGCGAAGCCACAGAAAACAAGATGCCGAACTATCTCGGCACAGCCTCTTGCGCTTCATCGCCCTGTCATGGAAGCGTTGTTCCACTCAAGGGATCCACGGTTGAACGAAATGAAGTGAGTGTCTGGAAGCGATACGATCCTCATGCGCGAGCCTATGACACTCTGTTAACTGAGCGCTCAAAAACAATGGCTAGGCATCTCGGCCTCGAAAGAGCGGATCAAGCTCCTCAGTGCTTAAGCTGCCACGCTACTGCGGCTCCTACTTCACAACGCAGTGCAGACTTTCGACTGAGTGAAGGAGTTTCTTGTGAAGCCTGTCATGGAGCGGCTGAGCACTATCTGAAGCCACATGTGAAATCAGCTGAGTCTGCGCGAGCACTTGGGCTTTTGGATCTTTCCAAAGCTCATATCGCTGCGGGCATTTGTTTGGATTGTCATCAGGGTCGCGAAGGCTCCTGGCTCACCCATCAACTCTACGGCGCGGGTCATCCCCGCCTCTCTTTTGAGCTCGATACTTACCTGGCCAATATGCCGCCTCATCATGTGGAGGATGCTGACTACAGAGCACGCAAAGGAAAGCCTCAGCCCGCCAAGCGCTGGCTCATGGGTGAACTCGAAAAAGCCAGCCGACAGATTCAGCAAATCCAGACGGCTCAAGGTGGTGATTGGCCTGATCTTGCGAGCCACTATTGCTATGGATGTCACCACTCGCTGGCTCGCAATGAATGGTCCATCAAGGACCTTTCCGATGATCCCGGAACTCCGCAGCTCAACTTAAGTTCGGTGCACCTATCTCTGATGGCCCTTGAAACTTTGAAGCCGGATTTAACCAAAGCCTTCAAGGCAGGTTTCAAAATTCAAAATCAGAAGGATAAAAACCTCAAGGGGCTTGCGGAGATTCTGGCTCAGGCTCAACGCGCTCTTGTTGATATGCCGATTTCAAATGAGAACACCAAAGTCATTCTGAAAAAACTTCTTAGCTTTGCCGCGAGTCACCGTATTGCCCAAAACTACGAACTTGCCGAGCAAGTGGCCATGAGCGCATCGAGCCTTCTTGCTCAGCTCTCAAGCTCAAAGCCTCTGCACGACAAAGAACTCAAAGCCGTTTACAAGACGCTTCAAAGCCCAGATTCGTTCAAGCCGCGGGAATTCCGAAAAGCTTGCACCGAACTTTCGCAAAAAATCTAATTCAGAAAATCAAACAGAAGCACGAGACTTAGGCGCAGCTTGAGCCTGCTGACGCTGCTCAACGTACCACTCAATGGTTTTCTTAAGACCCTCTTGAAGCTCTGTTCGAGGAGTGAAGCCCAGCTCATCACGTACCTTTTGAGCATCGATTGCGTATCGTAGATCATGGCCCAATCGATCTTTCACAAACTGAATCTGATCTCCGTAGCTTTTGCCTCCAGGTTGAGGAACCAAACCATCGAGAATCTTACAAATGGTTCGAGCTAAATCCAGATTGGTCCGCTCACAGTCCCCACCAATAGCATAGGTTTCACCCAGACGACCTGATTTGAAAACCGTATGAACGGCCTCGCAGTGATCCTTCACAAAAATCCAATCCCGAACATTGGTTCCCGTTCCATAAATCGGAATGGGCTGGCCCGATAAAGCCTTTCGAATCACCGTTGGAATCAACTTCTCACCGTGTTGCTTAGGGCCGTAATTGTTCGAGCAGTTGGTGATGACCACGGGAAGACCATAGGTCTTAAAATAGCTTCGCACGATCATATCACTGCTGGCCTTGGACGCACTGTAGGGACTGTTGGGTGCGTACTTGGATTCCTCGGTAAAGAATCCCTCAGCCCCAAGACTTCCATAGACTTCATCCGTCGAGACATGGAGAAATCTGGCCTTGGCGAACTCAGGCTTTAGCTTTGAAGCCGAATCCAACCAAAACTTTCGACAAACCTCGAGAAGTCGGAAGCTGCCGACAATATTGGTTTGAATGAAGGCTTCAGGTCCCGCGATTGAATTGTCGACATGGCTTTCGGCCGCAAAATGAATCACAGAATCAATTCCGTGCTTTTGAAACAGGGCCTCAACCAACTTCGAATCACAGATGTCACCCTGAACAAACTCATGTCGAGGATGATTGATAACAGAATTGAGATTCTCCAAATTCCCCGCATAGGTCAGCTTATCGAGACTGATCACATAGGCGTTCGGATTCGCCTCCAAAAACAACTCAACAAAGTTTGATCCAATGAATCCCGCAGTTCCTGTGATGAGAATCTTTGTCATAAGAAAGACCTAAACCACTTGTCACGATTAGGCAACTAAGTGGGAGCTCGCTGAAGCTGAAGCATTCGAGCTAAAGCCTTCTCCCAAGGCTCAAAGGAACACCGAAACACCCGCTGCGTCTCTGAGAGGTCCAAACAGCTAAAGCCCGGGCGCTTGGCTGGCAATTGGAGGTCGCCTGAAGCGATCTCGTGCAGGGGATTTTGATGCCCTGAGAGGTCTCGAATCTTTCGGGCAAACTCATACCAGGTGCATTGCCCCTCATCGCAGAAGTGAAAAATATGAGAGCCACTCATCGATTTCATAGGTTCGAGATGACTCAGCAAAAAAGACGCGAGATTACGGGCATAGGTGGGACGCCCCCTCTGATCATTGACAACACGAAGCTCATCCCCCGCCTCCAGCTTTTTCAAAATCGATTTCACGAAATTTTTGCCAAAGGTGGAATAGACCCAAGACGTTCGAATCACAGTTGAAACACCCGAGTCTAAACAAAACTCTTCACCAGCCCGCTTCGTCTCGCCATAGACACTCAGGGGCTGAGTAGTGTCAGTGGGCAGATAGGGACGAGTGCTTTGCCCATCAAAAACAAAATCTGTTGAGATTTGAACGACTCGAGCGGACTCTGTCTTTGCCCAATCGCAAAGATTTTTGGGACCCAGGGCATTAATCTGATAGGCCACCTCTCGAT
>JBEIHI010000143.1:0-5770 GCA_040381435.1 Bacteriovoracaceae bacterium
AGACGGGCTTACCATTGACCTGAAGCACTCGATCTCCCGGCTGCAAGCCGGCAGCAGCTCCGGGCATATCAGGGGCCAAGGTGCCAATCACTGGGGCGACCGAGGGATTGCCCACCGCAAGCAATGCAGCGAACAAGAAGATCGGAAGAATCAAATTGAAAACGGGGCCACCAAAAACAACCAAGAGTTTTTGTGGAGGACGCTGAGTCAAAAAGCCTCGCGCCGCCTCTTCTCCTTCGTAGGTTTTTGACGGATCATCGCCCGACATCTTCACATAGCCACCAAGAGGAAGAAGACCAATTCGATACTCAGTCTCCCCTTGCGTGAAAGCAAAAAGTTTAGGTCCCATTCCAATCGAGAACTTCTCAACTCGAATACCCACCCACTTCACCATCAAGAAATGGCCAAGCTCATGAATGAAAACGAGAACAAAAAATAAAAGGGCAAAAAATCCAATGTCTGCAAGAACACTCATACTTTGAGGATCATCTCACGAGCGACCCCGTCTCGTCGACCCCCGAGTGAGCCCGCGGAAGAGGAATAAACCCAGTTTTTGACTTCCTCATCCAAACTAACGACCTCAGAAAGTGTTAGCGGATAGCGAGAACGAAATGTCTCGAGAGCCGCCTCGACCCTCTCGGCAATCTCCACGAATCGAATCTCATCCCTCAAGAAGAGATCGACGGCGGCCTCATTGGCCGCATTGAGAACAATGGGGCCTGATCGCCCGTAGAAATCAATATTCATCGCCAACTTAAGACACCTAAACTTCTCAAGGTCTGGCTCTTCAAAATGAAGTTTACCAATTTTCGTTAGATCAAATGGACGGTCGAATTCTAGCGGAAGACGATCGGGATAATTGAGGGCAAGAGAAATCGGAATCTTCATATCAGAATGGCCCATTTGAGAAATCACCGATCCATCACAAAACTCAACCATCGAGTGAACAACACTTTCCGGATGGATCACTACTTTGACCTGATCTCGATGAACTCGGAACAATCGAAGCGCCTCTATAAACTCAAGCCCCTTGTTCATCATCGTCGCGGAATCCACAGTGATCTTCGGACCCATCACCCAATTGGGATGTCGGAGCGCTTCCTCTTTGGTGATACTCGAAAAAGTCGACAAGTCTCGAGACCGAAAAGGCCCCCCACTTCCTGTCAGAATCAGTGATTTCACCTGGGAAATCTTATTGCCCATCAAAGACTGAAAAATCGCTGAATGCTCAGAGTCCACGGGAACGAGGGTCGTCTTAGACTCGTTCAGAGCATCCCAAATAAAGTCCCCGGCCATCACCAAAATCTCTTTGTTCGCGATTCCCAAGATAGAAACACCCTGAATAATCGCCTGCAAGGAAGCCTCAAGGCCGAAGGATCCGGCCATTGCGGAAATCAAAACATCAGGGCGTGAGTTCTCGACACAAAAACGATGGCCTTCGCGGCCTGAAAAAATCGCCGTTTGAACGTCCTCAGGCAATCTCAGGCGAAGGGCTTCAGCCATTTTTTCATCAGCCACACTCGCAAAACGCGGGCTGAACTCTAAAATCTGGTTGGCAAGTGAATCCAAGGAGGATCCCGCTGAAAGACTAACGACCTCGAACAAATCACGGTTTTGACGAATGACCTCGAGAGTGCTGGATCCAATGCTCCCTGTGGATCCCAGAATCGACACACGCCTTTTGATGCCGAGGCCTTTCATAAGGCCTTAGCTTTAACGAAAGCCGCCTCTCAACACCAAGTAAAAAAACAGAGGCACCCCAGCGAAAATGAGGGAGTCAAATCGATCCAAAAAGCCACCATGACCGCCCATGGCCCGCCCTGAGTCTTTGACCCCGTAATGACGCTTGATCAGCGACTCAAACAAGTCACCAAACGAAGCTGAAAGCCCCACAAAGAAGGCAAGAACAGCGGCAAGTGGCGCAGGAGGAACCTCGTATCCACCCTCCAAGCCTCCAAAAAACAACGAGAACAAAATCCCCACTAGGACCGAGCCAGCCAAGCCACCGGCAAATCCCTCCATCGTTTTCTTTGGGCTAATTCTCTCAAAAAATGGTCTTCGGCCCCATTTGCGGCCCACAAAATAGGCAGCGGTATCTCCCGCTGCAACAACGAAAAGCAGGAACCAAATCATGACCTCACCCCGAACAACACCATCGAAACTTCGAATCTGAATGAGGACCGTCAGCGGAATCGTCAAATAAACAAAACCCAGCATGTAACGCCCAATGATATCCATCATCTGCTCGTAACTTTTCTCTTCGCAAATGGCGTAGATCACATAGATCTGAAGCACGAGCAGTGCAAAGACGTATCCGAAACTCAGAGGATAATTCATGCTGTAAACAAGTGGTGGCAAACATCCCACAAAGATCGCGCTACAATCTCGAACAACATCTCTGAGCCCATTCCACTCTCGATTAAATCTAAGCAATTCGTACCAACAAAAGGCGGCAATCAAGCAAATCAACAACGCGAAATAACGAATCTGAAACGCCGACCATAACATTACTGGAAAATAAATCGCTGCAATCAGCGCTCGCATTTTAAGATTCGTCATCCTGCCTGCTCCTTCAATCCCCCAAATCTTCTCTCACGACGATGATAAACCGCAATAGCTTCTTCCAAATCTTCCGCAGAAAAATCAGGCCAAAACTTCGAGGTAAAATAAAACTCCGAATAGGCTGACTGCCACAGAAGAAAATTCGAAATCCTTTGTTCCCCTGAAGTGCGAATCACCAAATCTGGATCCGGCTGTCCGGCTGTATCGAGATGCTGAGCCACCAAATCTTCTGTGACTTGATCCGATCTCAGCTCTCCGGCCTGAACTTTCTCTGCAATTTTTTTGCAAGCACGCGTAATCTCCGTTTGACCGCCGTAGCTCAGAGCAAGCTGCAGAATCATTTTGGAGTTACCCTTGGTCATCTCGACCGTTCTCTCCAATTCCTTACGAGCGAAGTCAGGGATGCGAGAAAGATCACCGATGGTCTTCAAACGGACATTCTGTTTCATCAACAGCTCTCGCTCCCGAACGGCGAATATCTTCAGCAGAAGCATTAAGAGTTGAACTTCGCGAGAGGGTCTCGACCAGTTTTCATGAGAAAAAGCATAGAGCGTTAAAATCTCAACGCCTCGATCTGAACAATACGTTGTCAGTGTGCGCAAATTACGAGCGCCCACGCGGTGCCCCTGAATACGAGGGACGCCTTTTGAGCGCGCCCAACGGCCATTGCCATCCATAATGATTGCAATATGGCGAGGTGCTGGGAGCAGCCCACACGAACTCATATTGTCATGATTTCGGAGGTCTTCTTAGCAGCTACGTCATCAATTTGCTTAATGGCGTCATCAGTGATCTTCTGAATGTTGTCTTGCTGCTTCTTGGAATCATCCTCGGACAAAGTCTTTGCCTTCTCCAAGCCCTTGATTCCATCGTTGGCCACCTTTCGATGCTGTCGGACCGCCACTTTCGCTTCCTCAGCAATCTTACTGACCATCTTAGAGAGCTCTTTTCGTCGCTCTTCAGTCAGGGCCGGAATATTGAGTCGAATGATCTTTCCATCGTTCTGAGGATTCAGTCCAATATCGGACTGATTGATCGCCTTTTCAATCTCCGGAAGCAAAGATGCATCCCATGGAGCGATCACAAGCGTACGAGCATCAGGTGAAGATACGTTTCCAACCTGGTTCAAGGGCGATACCTGGCCGTAATATGAAACCTTAATGCCTTCAAGAAGGGCTGGTGTCGCCTTGCCTGCTCGAATTCGAGCTAACTCACGCTTCAAACTATCAAGCGACTTTGCATTACCATCTTTAAAGATTTTTACGACTTCATCGACAGAACCAGACATAAAACGACTCCTCTTAAAGAGCTACTTTTTAGCAGCTCGGCCTTGTCCCTCATGAACGAGAGTTCCAATGGGCTCACCAAGAATTGCCTTACGGACATTTCCCTTACCCATCAGATCAAACACAATGATAGGCAAAGAATTGTCCATGCACAACGAAATCGCAGTCGCATCCATCACCTGCAATCCGCGTTGTAAAACGTCGAGATAGGTTAACTGATCAAATCGAACGGCATTTTTATGCTTCAGAGGATCTTTATCGTAGACACCGTCGACACGCGTGGCCTTCAAAACCACATCAGCTTCAATCTCCATGGCTCGCAAGCTCGCAGCGGTGTCGGTTGTAAAATAGGGATTACCTGTGCCCGCCGCAAAAATCACGACTCGGCCTTTTTCCAAATGCCGAACGGCGCGACGACGAATGTAGGGCTCAGCAATATTATCCATTCGAAGAGCAGACATCACCCGAGTGAAAACGCCTTTTTTCTCCAAATGGTCTTGCAAGGCCAAAGAGTTCATCACAGTGGCGAGCATTCCCATATAGTCTGCGCTGGAGCGGTCCATCCCTGCGGATGCGCCCGAGATCCCTCGAAAGATATTTCCGCCGCCAATGACAATGGCAATCTCAACACCTTCTTGCGCTACTTCGTGAATATCTTCCGCAATGCGAGCGATCACCTTGGGATCGATCCCAAAATTCTGATCGCCCATAAAAGCTTCGCCGGAGAGTTTAAGAAGAACCCGTTTGTACTTAAGCTTCTTCTTGGTCACTGGATTTATGTCTCCGATCGACCAAGTTCGAATCGAACAAATCGATTAATGACGATGTTCTCACCAATCTTGGCGATGACATCTTTGAGATAGGCCTCGATGGTCGTGTCAGGATTTTTGACAAAAACCTGCTCCATCAGACAGATCTCTTGGAAGAACTTATCAATCTTTCCGTCGACAATCTTGCCAAGCACAGCTTCGGGCTTGCCAGATTCGCGGGCTTGATCAATGAAAACAGCTCGCTCACGAGCCAAAACATTTTCAGGGACTTCAGTTCGGTTAACGAATCGAGGATTTGCAGCAGCGACTTGCATGGCAACGTCTTTACAAAAGACCTGGAAGGCTTCATTTCGAGCCACGAAATCGGTCTCGCAGTTCACTTCGACAAGAACGCCAATCTTTCCACCACCGTGGATATAGGAAACAACAGAACCCTGCTTCGTCTCACGACCGGCCTTCTTATCGGCAGAGGCGATTCCCTTCTTTCGAAGAAAATCGATGGCTTTCTCAAGATCACCACCGCACTCAAGCAGAGCTTTTTTACAATCCATCATTCCCGCGCCAGTCTTCTCGCGCAGATTTCTCACTTCTGTGGCAGAAGGTTCAACAGCAGCCGTCATGGTGTTACTTTCCTTCTCGAGTAGTTTCAACTTGAGGACCTTTGCCTCGTCGAGCAGTGGCATCTCTTTCGGATTTTTCAGTATTTCCCACTCGCTTCAAATGATCTTCACGAACTTTATGACCTTCGAGAATCGCATCAGCAATCTTGGAAGTATAAAGCTTTATCGCTCTCATTGAGTCATCGTTTCCAGGAACAGGATAATCGATTCCGGTGGGCTCGCAGTTGGTATCAACAATCGCGATGATGGGAATACCCAAAGTATTTGCCTCGTTGACAGCGATGTACTCCATGTTCACGCCAATCACAAAAATGGCTCCAGGAAGTTCATGCATATCACGAATACCCATGAAAACTTTTTCAAGTTTGCCACGCTTCTTTTCCAAAAGAAGAATCTCTTTCTTCTTCCGGATTCCGTAATTCTTATCTTCTGCCATTTTTTGCAGAGTCTTCATGACGTTGACGGAACGCTTCACGGTCGGGAAATTGGTGAGAGTTCCACCAATCCATCGCTCGTTAACATAGTACTGACC
>JBEIHI010000144.1:0-5759 GCA_040381435.1 Bacteriovoracaceae bacterium
CCGAGATTAAAAGGTCCTTGATCGAATCCAGCTGCTTGCGCGAATCGAGCGGGTACTGCACCCTGATCTCGAGGGTATAAGCAGTTCAAAGCCCATATTTTCGGCTTATTTTAGTCGTGTGTTGAGGCCCCTTCCCCGTAACTCACCATAACATGGGTTTATCGGACATCGTTGCCCCCACTATACGTCAACCCCGCCCCATTTTTCCCCTCATTTTGGGCCAAAGACTATCATTCAAGACCTTCGAGGTCGCTTCCCCTGAGTTGTAGAATAGGTGCCTATTGCCACAAACGCTCAGATTGCCTTAGCCATTTAACTGGCCTAAAGATTGCACCCTATGGTGGGTGCATGAGATTCTGGGTTGCCGCGATTTTTCTTTGCCAGACCCTTGTGGGGACGGGTTACGCCTCCGATGAAAACCATCTCAATTCTTGCCGCAAGAGGATTATAGAATTCTTGGCGAGGGGAGATCTTCATACGAGAAGCCTCGTTCTTACTCAAGCAACTCCGGCAGATCTAGCAATCGCGAATGAAATGTTTGCTGATGCGGATATCATTAAATTCTATGGCAAGTTCACGGCCGCAGAAGAGCTCGAAGGCTGGTCTTTTCCTGCGAGAGCCGCAGGGGATGGTACATACTATCTTGTTCGAGAGAGGCCATCCCACGATGCAATCGGATTGTTTTACTTTAGCCTCGAGGTTGTGTCCCTCTATCAACACGGGGAGACTCGCGAGTCTCTTGCAAGTCAATTTCTAGTGATGCGAGGAACTGCCCTCACGGAGCGTGCTCGAGGAAAAGGGTATGGGCAGGAGCTGGGGACATCAATCAATGAGATTCTGACGCGCCAATTGCAAGTTGATCGAATCGTCTCCCGAGTAAGAAAAGACAACGACAGGAATCATCATGTTCTAGCGAAGCAAGGTTATCGTTTGGCCCCATTTCGACTGGATGGATTTCCAGAACATGATTTTTACTATTATCCCCCCATAGCTGAGCCGCCAAAGAAGCCGTTTGATTTGAAAGATCAGTTTAGCGTTCCTGCCCTCAATCAGGCTTTGCATGATCAGGTTGCTTCTTACATCGACCTAGAGACAAACTCAACGACCTATCCGTTCGTGGGTTCTGAGAGCCCGACTTTGATTCCTTCAAATGATCCAAATGTGTTTTATTTCAATCGCTCTCTAGGTGATCATCTTGAAGTTTGGAAACTCGATACGAGGACGGGCACCCGAGTTCCAATCACAAGTGGCCAAGACCCTTCGATCCTCCACACCCTTACAAAGGATGGGACCTTCGCAGTTGTTTCACGAGATCATCAGGGAGATGAGAATTTTGGAATTTTTCTTCGCTCCCTCATTGATGGTCACGAAGTGACAGTTTTTTCCTCCCCAGGAGTTCAAGCCAATTTTCTAAAAGTAAGTTCTGATTCGCGGTGGATCTACTTCTCTGCAAATTCGCCGAACAAGGCTTTTCACTCTCTCTATCGTTTTGATCGAGAGTCAGGAATTAGCGAACCCCTGGTGACGACTCCCGGATCTTGGAGCATCCGAGATGAAAGGGGAGATCAAATCATTATCTCGAACAAAGTGACCTACCATGAGGCTGAATTCTATTTACTTGATCTTAAGTCAAAAAGTCTCACTCCGCTCTTTGGTCAAAACGAACGGACTGCCTTCTCGGCAGTCTTTGATCCACAATCCGACGGCCTTCTGACATCGACCAATAAATTTGGAGATTTTATGAAGCTCTATCGATTCGCACAGAGTGAATGGATCCCAGTGGCTGAAGTTGATGGCGGCGACATCATTAAGATTGATCTCGCTCAATCGGGCTCCGTACTGATTGCTCAGATCAACAGAAACTCTGTTCTTAGCGTTAAGGCCTATGATGCTCAGAGCTTTAGAGAACTTCCCATTCAGGGGGTTGAAAATGCGGTTCATGTTATTTATGAAGGAACTTCTCCCGACGGAAATCGAAGTAGCTTTCTGGTCATTGGAGATCAGAGTCGGAAACACTTTGTTGTGGATTGGCCTTCTCGTAAGGCCACCGAAGTACTAGACACGAATGTTTCAGGTAGAGACACCAGTCAATTTGCTAAGGCGGAACTCGTTCACTTTAAGGCTCGGGATGGCACACTCATTCCCGCTGGGGTGAGGAGGCCGAAGGACTGGCAAAAAAAGAACTATCCAGTATTAGTCGATTATCATTGAGGGCCTGAGTTTCAAACCATACCCGGCTTAAGCGCATTCCCCCAAATGTTTGTGGATGCAGGATTTGTTTATGTAGAGCCGAATGTTCGTGGCAGTTATGGATATGGCAAGAAATGGTTGAATGCTGACAATGGTGTTAATCGACTCAATGTAATTACGGACATCGAGTATATTGGCCTTGGAATTCGAGAGTCTTGGACTAGAAACGGAGAGGCTCCCAAAAATCGAATTCTAGGATACAGCTATGGTGGGTATTCTGCACTTATGGGGATGAGTCGATTTTCGGGATCTTACAATGCGGGCGTTTCAGTCGTGGGTATTGGCAACTTTATCACCAATTTAGAGAATACATCTCCTTATCGCAGGCAGATGAGAATTCAAGAGTATGGAGATCCCGTGAAGGATCGAGAAGCTCTGATCAAGCTCTCTCCTACGACTTATGCCGCTCGAGTGTCGGGGCCGTTGATGATTATTCAAGGCGTTGAAGATCCTCGAGTCCCTGTCTCGGAGGCTATACAATTTCACAATCTACTCAATGCTAGATCCATTCCGTCTGAATTATTGCTTTTTAGTGATGAGGGCCATGGCGCAACAAAGAGGTCAGGAATGATCAAAGAGTGGGGTCATATTTTAAGATTCTTTAAGCTCCATCTGAACAATGAGAAGGCGGATGGCAACAACCCACCTCCAAGCGCTCCCTAAGTTCCGAGTATTCTTCTCAGCGATCTTGATCGCGATAAAACAAGAAGCGAATCAAACCAGGTCGGGGATATCCATAGTCACCGTAATCGAGAGAACGGACCTGACCAGGTAAGTGGCTGTCAGGAAACAGTTCGGCACGCGGGGGAGGAAGAGATCTTCTTTCAGCACGCTCCTTAAAAAAAGTGGCCAAATCAGTCCCTTCGGATCGTTCAAAGCCAAACCCACCTTTTCCAATCCCGACCGCAAACAAGTGTTCACTTGAATGATACCGGACCACGCTCTCTTCCTTGGTGGAGGATCTTGGAGTGGGAGCATCGGTTTGAGTTCGATCCATCAGCGAGAGATTGCCCGACAAGACTTTATCAAAAGTCTTCAAGGTGGGTTGCTTCTCTAAGGAACCTACTTGTAGCTGTGCAAAACTTGGGCTCGTAACTCTCCGCTACTTCATCTTACTCACTCGTAAGACGGCTTGACTTTTGCTTTGAGTTTATGGTGACGCTCTCATATCGTCGTTTGTGGCGTTCCGCTCGGCTCTTCTGGTCTTCGTTTCTCGCCGAGTACTCGTAGCAATTTTCATGCGGGCTTACGTTTAAAAGCTTGACCCCGAGGCTTGTCGACTCTCGCGATTGAGTATCGCTGCTCTATTTCACGGTCCACGGTTGAGTTCTTACCGCACGATCCTCATTTTTCGATGGAGATAATGTCGGTAATTCGCTAACAAGCCTTCGCTGTGCAAAATCCGAGCAAACTTAGGCGGCGACTTTGTTGCCAATGGGGTCGGATTGCCTACAAGTAGGTTCCATGTCCAAAGGGACAAAGGCAGTATAGGGTTCGGTCGCACCACTCGCCCATGTCCCCCCGAATGCGATCCCTAAAAGCCTACCTAACCTAACTCGAGGCAACAAAAGAGCCGGGGCTTATGGCAATCAAATTCGGTTTTCTTCTTGGTTGTGGGGCTTGTTGCGCTCTTGAGGCAGCCCTGTCCCTGCGGAGAGAGGTTCGAATTCGAATTCGATAATAAAATTCGAGGCTTGCATGGTCCAAAAATTGCATTAAATAGCCTTATGCCAAACTTCGCTCGAGTCTTAGTTTTGAGTTTGATCGCCGCAACTTGTTCGTTTTCCGTTCAAGCCTCGCGGGATTTTTGTTCGGGCATGCTTGAACTTCTTTCGGAAAAACATCCTGAAGTAATAATTCCGATTTCAGAAATGGCTCGCGCTGCCCAGATCCGCATGCAGGCAAATGCCGGACTCGTTGAAAAGTACAATAGCTCTGACCACGGTTTAATGGCCGAATGGGATGCAAAGCATGAGACCATGCGCGTGTTCGCAAAAGATGGTCGAGTTCCAGAGGCTGCGAAAGCACGCGTCTTGGTACTTCCCGGGATGGGATGGACGACGTCGGGCGTGCAACTTATTCATGAGATGGCTCGCGTTCTCGGCGATCCAAAAGCTGAAGGTGATTCTCCAGATGCAAATTTTGCGCGCAAAATTCATCGTAGTTTGGGTGCATCGAGAGTTATTGTTGGAGCTGAAGTGGTGAGTATGCCGGGGCAAGATTTAGGACCCGCGGCCGATCGCTTCATGACCCCAGAAAAAACCGTCGATTGGTTGAAATCTTATATCGATTCGATGAAGGCAGAGACTCCCAATTTGCCCATTGTCGTGTTGGGCTGGAGTGCGTCGGCTCCATTTCTTGCAGAATTCAATAGAAAATACCCACTGTTTATCGACGGCCAAGTCATTGTCGCACCCAGTGAATCGGGGGGTAATCCGATTCCCCATCTTGAAGATATCAAAAAGATGATTCCAATCCTGTCGACGGTCAATACGCGCTTGCCGATATTGGGACGAGATGATGTGAAGCCCGAGGTGAATAAGGAAGCTGTGGCTTACATGATCGGAAACAATTCTTATATGAAGCCGAACGAAGCCGCCGATTACTTGAGAGCGCCAACTCTTGTTATTTACTCAGACCAAGATTCTGGAGTTTATGAGAAGACGCGTGAAGCAATCGAAGCCGCCGCAAAATCAGCGAAGGTGTGGGACAACCCTTTTACGCTTGTAAAAACAGCGGGCTACGGCGGGCTTGAGCATGAGCCATTTAATTCGTTTAATGTTGTAGTCGACAATGAAGTGTTAGCGCCGTTTGGTGAACAGGCTTACGGGGCTCTGAACAAATTCCTCCAATCAGTCAGCGATACGGATAATCCAGCGTCTCATCACATTCGACAGGCTCAAATCGAAACAGAACGTTTAAGTTTTCGGCCGCTCACCAAACAAGACGCTGCCTTTGCGAAGGATCTGTTCGATGACGAGTCGGTGAAAGTATTCTTTGGGGTAGACTGGCAAGAAGAACTAACGAGTTCTGTTAGTAAAATGGCAAGTGGAACCGGCAGTTACGTTGTGATCTCGGATCGTCATACACGCGAACAGTATGGCGTTGTCGTTTTTTGGGATGTCACACCCGAAAGCCTTGGCCGAACCGACAATAAGAAATACACGCGCAGAGGAATCGCTCTCTATGGTCACGCCCAAGGAAAAGGAATTGGAAATGAAGCGATCCAAGCTCTTACTGATTATTTATTGAAAGTTCATGGCTCAGATCATGTGATCTCACGTATCGATCCTCGAAACATCGCGAGTGTTAAATTTACAGATCGTCGGTTCCAAGAATTCACAGTACCTCACGATCCGAATATGCTCTATTTTTCGAATCCTCCGCTGAGATAGACACTCTAGATTTGTTTTGAATCACCCATGTGTCCGGAATGGACCTTGAGAAATTGGTTGCCGGTGGTTTCGGCCCCCCCTCAGCCTTAACCCCCGCCACTTGGTCCAATCGAG
>JBEIHI010000145.1:0-5734 GCA_040381435.1 Bacteriovoracaceae bacterium
GAGTTCCTGCACCGATCTTACGGGACCTCTTAAGCGCTTGCTCAGTGATTAATATATAGAGGCGTTCAATGACCAAAATCGTTTTGCTGCAGTGCGTAAAACTTTATCAGGCTCTTTCGATGGTGTTTCACTCGTTCTGCGGTCTTATCGCCGTGGACACTCAGTGCAAGTTTCCAGAGTCGTGTTCCCATTATGCAATGCGTCAACTTTCAAAGAAAAACCTAAGTTCTTTCCAGGCTGTTCAACGCATTGCGTTGAGGTTAGTGATGTGTTCTCCCCTCTACGGACTTTGGGTGAAGGAGTGATTTAAAATGGATTTCAAAACAATACTCGCTTTTGCTCTAATGATTCTCATTTATATCTTTTTCTTTCAGCCAACAGTACCCCCTCCTGCTCAGACCAAGACTGATCCCATAGAGCAGACCGGCGCGTCTCCGACACAGCCTACGAAAAAAATTGGCGCAACGCAGGAGAGCGAAGCATCAAAAGATCAAACAAGAAATTCTGAGCTGCTAAAAAAGAGATTTGCTCTCGAAAGCGACGGCTTACTTGTAAACTTAAATGGTTTAGGTCAGGTCGTTGAGCTGAGGCTCAAAAAGTATGAAAAGTCCTTTGGCTCGAAGGAAAGCGTGGACTACTCCTTTACCGAGGCACCACTCAACAGGAGCCAGCTCCTGGGCACTTCCGGAGAGCCGAATTGGCAGCTTAAGGCCCACTCATCGAGCGGTCTTAGCCTGATAGCTCGAGCAGGCGAGCTAGCCTATGAACGGGAGATTTCTCTCAGCAAGACAGACCCTTACGCACTGGAAGTCAGAGAGTCGGTGCTAAACAACTCGGCCTCGAGCGTTCGCTTAACTCCACAGCTTAGCCTTTTTCACCCCTCAGAGTATGAGACTCCGAAGCCTGGGTTCTGGGCAACACTGATCAAGCCGCAGTCAGAGATTCAAACTCTAGTTTTCTTTCTCGATGGGGGGCTGAATAGGGTTGTGCTTGCTGACGTTCAAAATGCCCAGGAGCGACAGGGGGCGATTCAGTATGGTGGGTATACCTCTCGCTACTTCTTTTTGGGAGCTGTTCCGGTGGATACCTCAATGACTGGGCTTAGCTTTTTGAGACTGCCCTCGAGAAGCGTTCTGTCGTCTTACAGGTTCAGTGAAAAGCAGCTTCCCCCCAAGGAAAGCACATCGTTTTCTTATCAACTCTATCTTGGACCAAAAAAGTTAACCTATTTGACCCCGATGGGGTCTTCACTGGGGGAGGTTGTTGAGTACGGATCCTGGATCGGACCGATTTCGAGATTTTTGCTCGGTATTCTCAATTTCTTTTATGGACTCATCCCAAACTTCGGGGTGGCTATCATCTTGCTTACTCTTTTGGTGAAGGCTTTGTTGTTTCCTTTGGCCTATAAGGCGGCCGTCTCAGCGAGAAGGCTTCAGGTCATTTCTCCCCGAATGCAGGACATTAGAACTCGGTATAAAGACGATAAGTTTAGAATGCAGCAAGAGATGATGGCTCTCTACAAAACAGAGAAGGTGAATCCCTTTGGAGGCTGCTTGCCCCTACTTTTGCAGTTCCCGATTTTCATCGCTCTCTACCGGCTGTTCTTTGTATCTATAGAAATGAGACATACCCCATTCTTTGGGTGGATTGAGGACCTTTCCGCCCATGACCCCTACTTGATTACCCCAATCATTATGGTGGGTTTGATGTGGCTTCAGCAGCGAATGACCCCGATGCCCCCAGCAATGGAGGACAACGAGGCGGTTCAAATGCAAAGGGCCATGTTGAAATGGATGCCGCTCATGTTTGGAGGGCTTATGCTTTTCCTGCCAGCAGGACTAAACCTGTACTTTTTGACAAATGCGGGCTTTTCAATCGTCCAGCAGATTTATCTCAACAGGCACCTTGAAATGAAGTATCCACTTCCCGCGGCCCCTAAAGCCAAGCTGGCTTAGTGGCTCGGTAGTTATGACGTTTGAAGTTGATACCATCGTGGCCCCGGCCACCCCTATGGGGCGGTCCGCCCTGGCCCTTATCCGCCTATCCGGGCCAAAAACAAAGGCCGTGATCGCTTCCATGGCGAACCGGATTTTCGTCGACCGCCGACCAGGCCTTTGCCACCTGCTCGACAGGAGCGGCCAGCCCCTGGATGAGGCGCTAGTAACCCTTTTTGAAGGGCCTCGATCCTATACCGGCGAGGATTTGGTTGAAATTTCATGCCACGGCAACCCCATCATTGTGGAAAGAATTGTCTCGGAAATTGTTTCACGTGGAACACGTCTAGCAAACCCCGGTGAGTTTACTCAGCGAGCGCTCGCCCACGATAAGCTGAGTCCAGATCAGGTGGAGGGCCTAGATTGGATACTCAACTCCAGAAGCTTGGTGGGGGCGCAGGCGGGCCTTAAGGCCAAGCTAGGACAGGTTGGGGCGTCTGTTGAGGCTTTGCGCTCAGATCTCATTGATGTTTTGGCAGATCTCGAGGCGGAACTGGATTTTTCCGAGGAGGAGGCCGGTGCGGCTGACCTCAAACAATCGGTTTCCAAGCTTTTGGGACTAGCTGGCAGAGTCTCCAGCTGGATAGCAGCCTTTGAAAGAAACGAGCGCTTTGTACGTTCCTGCCGAGTCGTCTTGGTGGGCCGACCGAATTCCGGCAAATCCTCCCTGTTTAATGCCCTGATCGGCTTTGACAAGGCCATAGTGCATGAGACCCCTGGAACAACGAGGGATATAGTTGAGCACGAGGCCTTGATCGACGGTCTACCGGTTACCCTGGTTGATACAGCCGGCATCAGGGCGGCGGTGGACGAGATTGAAAAGCTTGGTATTGGTCGAAGTAGGCAGGCTGCACAGGCCTCGTCACTGGTCCTCTGGGTGTGCGATCGTGGAACTTTCGATGATGGGGACGTTGGGGGCGCAGTTTCGGGCTGTACGGTTCTGCGCGTTCGATCCAAGTCGGACGTTGGCTCGGAGGAGAGCTCACGATTGGCTGCTGATCTTTGCGTTTCATCAAAAACCAGCGAAGGGCTGGATGCCCTGAGGACCGCTATTGTTGGCCAGGATGTAAATGTGGCTGGAGATCTGAGTTTGACCTCGGAGCGCCAGAGAGACTTAGCCGCACTTGCTGAGGCGAGGCTTCGAGAGGCGGCCCAGCTGTTGGAGGCTGGGGTTAGTCTTGATCGGGCGGTTGCGGCCGTCAACGAGGCCAAGCTTAGGATTGAGGAAGTTACTGGTCGAGTGACCTCAGAAGATGTTCTCGCATCGATTTTTTCCAAATTTTGTATAGGAAAGTGATATGTTTCATGTGAAACATTCGGCCCCCCCATGTGTTTCACATGAAACACTTTCCTGGGAATGAGAAAATGGACGTAAGTGACTCAAAATTTGACGTGATTGTTGTTGGTGGAGGCCATGCCGGCGTTGAAGCTTCTGCTGCCTCCGCTCGGATGGGCCAGCGCACCCTCATGATTACGATGAATGTCGATCAAATTGGTGCCATGTCGTGCAATCCCGCTGTGGGCGGGCTTGGAAAAAGTCAGTTGGCGCGGGAGGTGGATGCACTCGGGGGATTGATGTGTCAGGCTGCGGATCGATCTGCTCTCCAGTACCGAGTTTTAAATGAGGCCAAGGGGGCTGCTGTGAGGGCCACTCGGGTTCATGTTGATCGACACGAATACAGACAGCGCATGAAGTTTGCTCTTGAAACTCAAAAAAACCTGGCCGTGAAGCAGGGACAAGTAAAACAACTGCTCTTTGAGGGGGGTAGACTCTCGGGAATAGAAACCTCTGTAGGCCAAAAATTCTATGCACCAGCCGTTGTTGTAACCACCGGCACCTTTATGAACGGAAAGGCTCATATAGGCGCCCAAAACTTTGCTTCTGGGAGGGCCGGCGAGCCCCCATCGGTTGGTCTTTCCGATTTTCTTGCCTCCATTGGAGTTAAGATTGGTCGTCTCAAAACAGGAACGGTTCCTCGCGTGGACCGGCGGACCATAGATTTCAGCAAAACAGAGGAGCAGCCGTCCCAACTGGACTGCTCGCCGCTCTCTTTTTTTACAAAAAGCCTTCGTGGGGATCTCGAAAGTGCTCACATCACATTCACTACCGCCGAAACGCATGAAGTGATTCGAAGTGGACTCCCCTTTTCTCCGCTGTATTCCGGGATCATTCAAAGTAGGGGGCCTAGATACTGCCCGTCCGTAGAAGATAAGGTTGTTCGATTCGCAGATAGAGAGCGACACCAGGTATTTTTGGAGCGCGAGGGTCGGTGGACAGAAGAGGTTTATGTCGGAGGGCTTTCAACCAGTCTTCCCTATGAGTTTCAGCTTAGGGCTTTGCGAACGATCCCAGGCCTTGAGAAGGTTGAGATTATTCGCCCCGGCTATGCCATTGAGTACGACTACATCGATGCAACTCAGTTGAAACCCTCTTTGGAGATGAAAGACCTAGAGGGGTTGTTCTTTGCTGGTCAGGTCAACGGCACCTCGGGCTATGAGGAGGCGGCGGCTCAAGGTATTTTAGCTGGAGTAAATGCCGCCCTGGTTGCTTCCCAGAGAGACTCTTGGGTTCCAAGGCGTTCCGAGGCCTATCTCGGGGTCTTGGTTGACGACCTTACAACAAAAGAGACCAAAGAGCCGTACCGAATGTTTACCTCAAGAGCAGAATGGCGGTTGTTGTTGAGGCAAGACAATGCAGAGGAACGCTTGATGCCGACAGCGCATTCGCTGGGCCTTGTCACGGCTGAGCAGATGGATGGGTTTCTTGAGCTGCAATCTCGTCGCAGAGTCGCTCGTCAGCGACTTGATTCCCATCGTTTTTTTCCGAACGAGAAGACCAATGAAAAGCTTCGATCGGCAATTGGCTCAGAGATAAAGGTACCCGCTACCGCTGCAGAGATTTTGAAGCGCCCAACAGTGACACTCGAACAAGTCTGCTCTCTCGATCCAGAGGTTCTTGGTGATTTAATGAGTGAGGCCTTCTATTTGGAAACCGCGGTGAAGTATGAGGGCTATATTGGCCAAGCGGGAGCTCACATCTCCAAGATTGAGAAAATGTATGAGGTGAGAATTCCAGCAGACATCGACTATTCGAAACTAGCTGGTCTCAATCATGAATCGGTCGAAAAGCTTTCGCAGCTTCGCCCAGTCAGTCTTGGTCAGGCTGCAAAGATTTCCGGAGTTTCGCCAGCGACCATTTCAATTCTTGCGATTCATCTGGAAAAAAAGAAGAGGCGGCTTGCTCGGTCAGAAAGCTTAGAAAGTATTTCTTCGTCAGCTTCACAATGACGCTTGCATCATTCGCAATCTATTTGATTTAATAGTGATGCGAGAGGGAATATTCAAAATTTTTAATCAAGGGCAATTGCAGGATGCAGGATAACAACACGCTTCCCCGATTCATTTCAGTGACCAACCAAAAAGGCGGTGTCGGCAAGACAACGACCTCGGTGAACGTGGCCGCAAGCCTTGCTCATTTGGGATTCAAGACCCTCTTGATTGACTTGGACCCCCAGGGCAACGCAAGTAGCGGTGTTGGTGTTGATCGGCACTCCTCCTCTACTATTTATGATGTGTTGATTGGGCAGAAGGATTTGTTGGAATGTATCCAGCCCACCGCCCTGGAAAATCTGTTTGTTATTCCGGCCAATCCAAACCTTATTGGCGCAGAAGTTGAACTTATCAATGCAATCTCCCGAGAGAAAAAACTAAAGTCTGCCCTCAAAAAACTTCCCTCAGAC
>JBEIHI010000146.1:0-5695 GCA_040381435.1 Bacteriovoracaceae bacterium
CTGAATCCATTTATTCCCAAGCCCACGACCCCTTTTGAGGCCTGTGCCCATCTCGATCAGGAAGAATTGCAGTTTCGATTTAACCTTCTCATGAAGGAGCTGCATGGGCTTTCGAATTTACACTTAAGTCATGAAGGCTGGGACACGGCTGTGCTGCAGTCGCTACTCTCAGTCGGGGGAGTCGAAGTGTCCGAATTCTTGTTGGCCACTCATGAGGCGAAGGATCAGTGGCGAAAGGTGATCCCACGATTTTCTTCTCTCATTCAGGATACTGTTTATCGGCCCAAGGGAATCTCGGAAAATCTGGCCTGGAGTTTCATTACAAAGTAATCAGTTGCGTCGATGAGAAGCCATTTCCGTGATGGTTTCATCCAGCATCAGCTGCTCAATTTGGCTTAGACTGTCAAAGCGAACGCCTGAGTCTCCTTGTGGAGTTGTGTAGACAACTTTCGCAACTCCATAAATTTGAGTTTTCGGGCTTAACTCCAACCTGAATTGAAACTCCCTTGGCAAAGAACTTCCTTTGATCAAACAGCCACCCGCGGAGAGACTTTTAATTTCATGAGGCACAACAATATAGGATCCGAAGTCGTTGACTTGGATGGTCTTCTTGAGACTCAGCCGTCTCCAGCGTCGTTTGCAGACATTTTTATCTTGAGTGACAGCGGCGATTTTCTCCCGGCAAGTTGAAATCGATCGCTCAATGAGTTTTGAGTGAATATTTCTTTCTTGTGCGTGGTGGAGATAACGAAGGGCTTCACTCCATTTTGTGAACTCCATGAGAACAAGCGCTTTCAAGACCATGGCAGAGTTGTCAGTTGGGCTGATCGTTAGGGCTTGGTCAACCCAGTGTTCGCAATCCTCAAAATGCTTGGAGTAATACGCTGAAGTCGCCGCATTGAGAAGCATGCTGACTTCGGGTGTTTCTGATTTCTCCAGGATCAAACGAAAAGTCTGAAAAGCGGATTCGTAATCCTTATCCTTGAAGTAGCGTTTGGCTTCTTGAACCATCTCCTGATGTTGGGCTTCGGGAATCTTGGTATCCAGGATGCTTCGAAGTTTCGACAGGTTCTGGAAGAGAGATTCGATATCCTTGGCTTCAAATTGAGAGGCGGGTTGTTTTCCTGAAAAGTCTCTCATCAGCTCGAGCTGAATCTCCGCGCAGATCTCTTGAAAGAGCGCTGGTTCAGCGTTGAGAAGGGTGTAAAACGCTTCTTTCAGCGAATCCAAAGACTGCTTTTTGAGACTATTCTGACGCATCCCCTAATCCTTTGGCGCTTTAGGAAAGCAATGTTTTGGCCATGCTGCGAGACAACTCGATTTCCAATTCATTTCAAGGCTTTATCATTTGCTACCAGGCGTCAAGAGAGTGGCAAAACCTGTCGCAATAAGACGGATTTTGTTCTTAAGCACCACGAATTGCCCTGGTGAGCACTAAGATTGCAAGAACTGTCGCATTTCCTCGACGCTGTCATCGCCCATGAGCTGAAGGGAGAGGCTTGAGACCTTAACTTGGGGGAAGGCTTTGGAAATGCCTTCTCGGAGCTTTCGTTCAAGTTCAATTTGCAAATGCATCTCACGACTAAATGAATCTTGATGATCAGGGAAAGGGTACTCGAGGCACGATCGGTTGATAATGACCTCAACATGCTTGGCTCCATCCAGATATGTCATTGCCTTTGAAACAAAGTCCAAAGGTGTTTCGGGTGTTACGATCAGATGGTGGTAGGAGAGATCAGATGTCAAAAGATCTTTGAGATGATCAGTGGCCTGGCGAAAGCTTTCTGAGTGGTGAGTGAGCCAGGTCAAGAGATCAAATACTGACTGCGAGGCTCGTTTGCCCACAAACAAACGAGTCAGTTCAAACATTTTCTTCATTCCAAACTGAAGGAGTGGATTGGATGATGTCTTGAGAGCCCACTGGACAATGGTCTGATGAAAGAACGAATGCAGACTCTCCATGGACTTCATTAAGCCACCCGACTCTTGAAAGGGAGGCGTGTCCACAATGACAGAAAATGCCGAAGAAGAACTGATGAATCGACAAAGTTGAATCAGCTGAAGATACTCCCTAAATTGCTGCAGGCTCTTGACCATCTGAAGATAAAAGGTTTTCAGATGAGGCTGTGCTGGGGCGAGACGATCGAACTCCTCGAACAGTGCTTCAGGCTTTAAGGGTAAGACCTCAAATGTCCTGAAGTCTGTAGGAACGGCATTCATCAGATCCAAAAGGCGCAGACTTGGATCCAGAGTCAAGACGGAGACATTGCCTTGCTGGGCCTGACGCTGCGCTAGCTTGAGAACGACATGAGACTTTCCCACGCCTCCTCGGCCCCAAACAAAATGACGCTGGGTCTTTGAAGTCATCATGAAGGAACTCCGTCTGGCAGAACTGTCTCAAATGTTCTCCCCGCGATACGCTTTTCCTCGAGAAGCGGTCGCTTGAAGGCAAGAGAGTGCCAGGGCTCCTTCAACGGAGGAGGATTTTCCGGAGCAAAATGCCGCTTGTTGAGAACATGATAAATTTTGATTTTTGGATACAGGGCCTTGATGCGATCTTCGATCTCCTGGCTTTCAATGAGGCTTGATTGCTCAGGGAGACTCACAATATGAATCTCTGTCTTCTCGGGCGTGGCTGAAAAGAAATGGTGGAGCTCATCAGCGATCGACCGTAGACTTCCGGATTCAAAAAGTTCTCGAGCCCCATGAATGGCCTCGAAAAGTGCAATGAAATGTCCTGTTGAGGGCGCATCAACGACAAAAGGCGTTTCTTCACTCAGTTGCGTCCACTGCTCAAGCAGGAGGAGTTCGGTGAGATTCGGAGCAAGATCCAACAAGTTTTGAAAGAGTTTGTTTTCGGCGATCCACTGGGAAATGAGCCCCACTTTCAAAGTCCGCCGCAAGAAAGCTTCAGCTAAATCCTTTTGAGAAACTCGATCACTCGGGGGTGTCGGGTGCTTCCATTTCTCACACTCCGACTTGAGAGAGCTCGTCAGCTCCGCCAAGCAAAAGCGGGGATCTTGGCGCTGAAGGTGCAGGCTGAAAAAAGTTTTTCCAACCCCTCCCTTGCCGCTCACAAACTTGAGCTGGGGTCTTTTCATTTCAGAAAGTCCAAAACAAACTTTGTCGTGGAAGAGTGAAGCAAAGCTCCAAAGTGCCCTACATCCCTCAGATGAAGATCCGGCATTCTTTCAAAGACGCTCACCGGATAGCACAGAGTGTCTCTCTCTCCCGCAATCACAGCATCTGGGCTTTGTAGGCTTTCATTCAGCAGTGTGACGCTGGATTTCCATCGTTCAGTTTGCAGAAATGAAAGAGGAGCTGTCGGATGGATAGGAGCTGAAATGGCCAACCATTTAACTTTCAAACTCTGCAATTCAGCTCGCTTGAGAGTCTTCGCCACAATAGGTCCGCTCGTGCCAAATGAAATGATGGTGAGCTCAGGACTCTTTGTTTTTTGGATTCTCGACTCAATGAATCTCAAAAGTTCTTCCTCCATCAGATCCGCGTTCCTCAAAAAGCTTGGCCAATCAAAGGGCCAGAGACTTTTGTAGTGATGCTTGTGGAGTCGCCACTGAAGAATCTGAAAAAGTCCCGAATTCAAATGAAGAGAGGGGACAAAGATGATGGGATAATGCGATCGCGGGCTCTCCTGACTACGAATGGGCGGGGCCTCATAGACCGGCCGACGCCTTAGGAATTGGAGAGCGGCGACAGTCAGAAATCCTCCCCATTCAATAGAGGCAATCGCGAGAACCTCTGCCAAGGACACGGAGGTCTTTTCACTGAGAGATCGCTGCTGCGCCCAACTCCACGCCAAAGACAAGGAAACGAACCAAAGCCCGAACAAAACGGTCAAAAGAAGCGCAAAACCAAGCTGCACAGCCCCAAGCAAAAGGTCCATCATTCCTAGAATAGGGGATGGGTGCCTGCCCGAGCTAGTTTTTTCAATATAAAATAGGGGATTGGGGGGCGTACTTTGGAACCGGTTGCCCAAGTGGGCAAAAAGAATCAAGTCGAGATTTTTTTGACAGCACTGTCGAAATGTGTTCGCGCGATCTCATTGTATTCCTACGGCTCTGGTCAGCAGACCCTTGAGAATGTTTTTGAGAACACAGTTTCCGTTTTGGAGCGTTGTCTCTTTGATTCTGACGAGCTCGAGCTCTCCATCAAGCCTCATGAAATCGTCTTTGAAAGAAAATCCGTTTATTCAAACAAAGATCCTAAGACTTCTATGAGTCTTGCTTTGTACGATGCCGGGATTCGGCTTTTGATCTTCAAGCGGGGCTTTGACCGCGAGCAGCTGAAAAGTGCGATTTCGATTTTAGCGACTGATTTTTCCAAGCAGGAATTCATGGATGATGATCTTTATTGTCTCTTCCTTGAAAAGAATTTAGCTCATATGAGAGTGGTAGGCGCTGATTTGCTTCAAGAGAGCATGGAGGCTGACCCTGGCATTAAAGAGAGGCTTCGCGAGTTTGTTTCCAAGTCCACTCAAAAGATCGGACCTGTGACGAGCTCATCGGTTCGAAAGCTGAGGGCCGAGGATCTCAAGATTTTAGAGGATTTTCGTTTGAATACGGCTCAGTTCAGTCGACCGGACTCGGACGTTCAAAAGCTCATCAAAACTTTGAATGTGGGACGTGACAGCGTTCAAAGTGAACGGCAGACCCTCGAGCGACTTCTGTTTATGGGGTTTCACTTTCTCATGAATGACAGAGACGGTGAGCAAAGCAAGGTTGGAAGAGATCTGGTGAATCGCATCACTCTGATGAGTTTGCAGAGTGGTATGTTTGATCTTTTCGAAGCCGTCGTCACAAAGCTCAACTCCATGCAAAAGAGTCGGCCCGATAAGGTCGGCGAGTATCAAAAGGTTCTGGACGGGATCTATCATGTCGACAATCTATCGCTCTACAAAGGCATATTGAGCTTAGAGTCTGGTGAGGAAAAGCTTTTGAGGTTGCTCACCATGGGCCCTCAGTCGTCCGTGAAATTGGTGATTCTGATGATTGGGGACCACCCAATGCTTGCCCGGGGCCTCAATGAATTTATTTTGAAAAACACGCCAGTCTATCTCAACTGGATTCTTGAAATGGTGTCGAAGAATCCTCAGTGGACGTGCTGGGAGAGATTGCTGGCGGTACTGGCTCAGAGACCTTCCCCTCATTACCAGAAGCTACTCCAGCTTATGCTTGAGGGGTGCGGCCCGGCCATTCGAGTGAAGGTTCTGAGGTTTCTCGCAGTCATTGGCGGAGAGGAAGCCCTTAAGATTCTTGGCGAGATTCTGAGATCTGATGTTCCGGAAGAGCGCTCACTTGTTTACGAGCTATTGCCTCAGGTAGCTCATCGATCCGCTCTTACCACATTGAAATCTCATTTGGATTCAAGTGGATTCGCAGAGCTACCCTTGGAGGAACAAGAGAGGGCCTACGCCACGGTGCTTCAAATGGGTGGTGAGCATTCATTTCCCTATTTCCTAGAGCTTTGGAATATGCCCAGCTCCGGATTCTTTAAAAAGAAGGCCGAGATCGCGAGGCGAACACTGATTCTTAAGTCGCTGTTGTCCTCTCATCATGCAGCGGCTTCCAAGTTTGTTTCATTGATTGATCGAAATGGCTTGGATCCAAGTCTCGAGTCCCTTATTCAAAAGCTCATCAAATCGAGTGGAGGGGCGCTCAATGAGTGACAATGAAGC
>JBEIHI010000147.1:0-5688 GCA_040381435.1 Bacteriovoracaceae bacterium
CACATACATTAGCAGGCTTGGCATCTACCCTTGTCCGAAAGGTAACTCAAACACTTGGATATGATCGATGCCTACTGATGCTTATCGAAACTGAAAGATCAATACTACGAATGGAGTCTCATTACGGCTTTGATCAGCACTTTTCTCCAATACTTTCCGAAGCTGAGTTCCAGATATCTGAATCGAATAATTCCGGATTCTTTGTCGCAGTCGTCAATTCAAAACAGCCCCTCTTCATCAAGGACGTGGAAGCCAATCTTTCAAAGCTCTCTCCTCGATCGAGACGCTTCGCAGAGCGCCTGGGCAGCAAGAGCTTTGTTTCCGTTCCTATTTTTGATCAAGACCGTAATGTTCAAGGAGTGCTCGCAGTCGACAATATCACCCCGGGAAAAGCTCTCAGCATTAGCGATCAAGATCTGTTGATGACTCTTTCAGAGAATGTGGGGATTTCAATTCAGCAATCGAGACTCTTAGATCAGCTCAATACAACGTTAGCGACCACACGACGAATCGCAACACAACAAGCCAACTTAAGGTCCGTCTTTGAGAAATTTGTACCGACTCAAGTGGCTCAATCCATGGCGCAAATCGCAGAGGAAAATCCATCTGCAACAAAAATGCTACAAACTGTTGCGAAGCGAGAAATCTCAGTGCTCTTTTGTGATATCTTTAGATTCACCCAGCTTGCCACTCAACTTCCGCCTGAGGATGTGATTGATCTTCTCAATACAACCTTTGAACATCTCGCACCCGTCATCGCTCAGTGCGGAGGATTTATTGATAAGTTTACGGGCGATGGATTCATGGCAGTTTTTGAGGGCCCAGAGGCCTCGGTCAAAGCCTGCGGAGCCGCACTGAGACTGTCGCAAAAAATTCAAGAAACAAACCTCGCTCTCACCTCAAAGGGATATCCTTCGATTGAAATCGGAATCGGCATCAATCTTGGCCAAGCCATTCTTGGCAATATCGGTAGCACTGATCGCATGAACTTTACGGTCATCGGCGAGGTCGTCAATCTCGCATCCAGACTCGAAGCTCAGACTCGAAATCTCGGAGCAAACTCCATTTGTTGCTCCTCAGCAGTTCGCTATCACACGCGTGATCACTTTGAGTGGAAAGACCTTGGGGCTCTTCAGTTTAAAGGATATCAGGAACCCATTCACGTCTATCAGCTACTCGATTCAAACGAGTCCGCTCAGAAGCTCGCCCTCAAAAAGATAACTGGTAATCCGCAATCATCATAAATGCGGTCGTTTTGTAGACTCCCGCAAACACTGAGTTTCCAGCAGGAACCGTCGTTGAACGCTTACTATAAGATCCATAATTGGCAGCAAGACCAATCGTGTGATCCCCCTGAAGAAGCTGCGCTCCGGCCGTATACCCAATGTAGTGATTCGCAGAAGGTCCCACTGGGTTTGGAAGCGTCGAGCGTGTGGTTGCCTGATCAAAAGCAAGACCCGCACTCATGCGCAACGTTCGCTGGCTCTTGAGACGAAAGCTGTATTCACCGCCAAGATGAAATGTATTGGAATCTTTCCAGTCGGTTTCTGACTCAAGCACCGTCGTGCCCGTTGTTCGGTTGATGAGCGTGAGACGTTCAACAACGGAATTCCAAGTGTACTCCCAAGTGAAAGCCATCAGGAATCGATTCGGAATCAGCTCGTAGGAAGCGCTGGCTTGAAGCTGAGCGGGAATTTTGAGACTCACCGAGGTCGGGATGTCATTGACCTCAGGCACACCCAACAGCCCTAAATCATCCTCCTCAAGATCTGTCTTTCCTTTAAGGCTTGTCGAAAGTCGAGGACGATAGGTCAAACCAAAGTTAAACCCCGCGATACTCGAGCCATGAACACCAAACTTCATCCCCTTAAAATCCCAGGCACTGACGTCCGATTCACTGGTGAGTCCGGCAGTCCCCGCAAAAACTCCGGACTTCGACTGAAATTTCATCATGCCTAATCGCCAACTCGCACCCACAGAAAAATGATCTGTGAGCTCGTAGCTCAACGAAGGGGAGGCTTCGATTCGATAGATTGCCTGCTCGAGACTTCGATCAGAAAGCCCATCCGAGTAATCCACATTACTAAACTTCCCACCTTGAAGAGCTGTGGGATAAATGGCGATCCCCGAAACAATGCGATCGGTGATGCGATAAACTCCACCCAAAAAGAAAAGAGGGGCTAGTGAAACATCACTCGATCGAGATGCATCCGCCGATCCAATCGGAGCGTCATATTGAATGAATAGAGGCGCAAAGCTAGTGGCCAACTGAAACCGACCGACCCCCATCATAGCGGCCGGGTTGTAGAAAGGCGCATAAGCATCCTCCGAGATCGCAATTTGCTGTCCACCAAGTCCGCCCTGTCTTGATCCATGGGATATGGTGAGATCAAAGCCGCTTGCAAAAGCAAAGGACTGGAGAGTGATTGAAAAAACAAAAGCAAACTGAAGGCACCGACTGAATTTCATAAGGAAGAGTTTCCTTCCAAATTCAAGGACTTACCACTAAAATTTATACCGGAGGTGAAGTTTATGGCCTATCTCATGGAATCAAGTTCCGAGGCAGAGCGACTGATCATGAAAAGTGATGAGTCGAGTTCTCGCGAGCAATTGATTCTCACAGGTCTGAAGTCGGGCATGAAAGCTGTCGATGCCGGCGGTGGTGCGGGCTTTGTCACAAAAATCATTTCCCAGATTGTAGGACCACAGGGCGCAGCCATTCTGGTCGATCAATCTCAAGAGCGCCTGAGCTTTGCTGCTGATTACAATCAGTCACAAGGGAACGTACAATATGTCCAAAGTTCGCTCGAAGATATTTCTCTCGAAAGCCAATCCGTTGATTATGTCTTCTGCCGATTTGTTTTTGAGTATCTCAAGACTCCTGAGACGGTGTTTAAAGAGCTTCTGCGGATTCTTAAACCAGGCGGAAAGCTTGTCATCGGCGATCTAGATTACAACATCTTGTCTCATTATCCCCTGGAGTCTGATCTCGAAGCACAACTTCAAGAAGGCGCAAAAGCCCTGATGACGTTGGGATCATGGGATCCCTTTGCAGGTCGAAAGCTCTATACACAGTTCTACCGAAATCATCTCAGCCACATCCGCTGTCATCTCATCCCACATCATCTCATTTATGGAGAGGCTCCTGAGAAGGATGTCAAAAACTGGGACTACAAGTTTGATCAGCTCCAGAAGCTTCAAGAGAGCAAGAGAATCCAACTCAGCTATTCCGTCGCAGATATGCGTCTTCGCTTTATGAAGTTCTTTCGTCATCCGGAGAGATTCAGCTACTCGCCCCTGATTCTTGTCGAAGGTACCAAGCAAGCCTAAGCCCTGACGCCGTGCCCCATGTCGACCGATCCGATATTCTAAAGAGATGGGGGATTTTAAGATCATTGGGATTGACGATCTCTTGGGACAGGTCAACCTCCACACTCAGGACCCCGAGGCACTGCCTCGCATTATCATTCTGAGAGCGCCTCTTTCAGAAAACGAGGTTCGAAAGCTCCCACCCGCGGAAAACGTGATCATTCTCGCCACGGGATCCGCCTGGGGCGAAAGCCGCCCAGCCTATGTCAGCGCATTTGTTGATGACCCCTCTGATCGTCAGCAGATTCTCTGGGCCCTTGAGACAGCGAAGAAACTCATCGAGCTCCGATTTCAAAATCAACATCTCCAATCCAAAGTGAGTATCGAAACAGAACGAATGCGGAGCGTGATTCAATGCACGCAGCAAGTGGCGGAGGAGAAAGATCCTCACAAGCTCTGTGATCGAATTCTTGAGATTCTAAGAGCTCAAGTGAAGGCCGAAGCCGCAAGTCTATACATCCTCACAAGCGATCAAAAACATCTTCGATTTCTGCACGTCCAAAATGAAAAGGTTAGCGTCCGTTATCAGGAATTCATCCTGCCAATCAACGAGAATTCAATGGCAGGGGCTTGCGCCCTCCGTCGAAAAATCATTCATGTCCCTGACGTACGAAGCATTGCAGAGACAGAAACTTTCAAATTCAACGACTCCTTTGATCGAGAAACAGGCTATCAAACCAAGTCAGCGCTATCGATACCCCTCATCAAATCAAACGGTGAGCTGGTCGGCGTTGTTCAGCTCATCAACTCAAAACGAGATATCACATTTACTCACGATGATATTGAGATGGGGCAAGTCCTTTCCACTTCGATCGCGTCGAGTCTCGAGACCTCTCTACTTTATCAAGAAATTGAGAATAGTCTTGAAGGCTTCGTCAAAGCCGCAGTAGTGGCCATCGAATCTCGAGATCCCGTCACCTCTGGCCACTCCGAGAGAGTGGCAGACTACACCTGTTCATTGGCTCGATCGGTTTCAGATTCTACCCATAAAGAATTCAGGAGCATTCGATTCAATGACACAACACTCAAGGAGATTCGCTACGCATCGCTTTTGCATGACTTTGGAAAGATTGGAGTTCCCGAATCCATTCTTCAAAAGGAAAAGAAGCTTTATGCCGCTGAGATGGAAATGATTTCCATGCGAGCTCGCCTGATCAAAACAGCCCATCCTGAGCACGCCGAACTCATGGATCGATTTGTGAAGGCTCTGCTGCAAGCGAATGAACCGACCGTTCAGTCCGCTGAGATCAGCGCTGAACTCGCTGAGTTTGCCCGTCAATCCTTTGTGCTATTTGGAGAGAATCAGCCTCTTTTGACGCAACAAGAATTCAACCGCTTGTCGATTCCAAAAGGAAGCTTGAGCGAAGAGGAAAGGCGCATGATCGAGAGCCATGTCGAGCACACATACAACTTCCTCTCTCGCATTCCTTGGAGCTCCAAGATGAAGCGAGTTCCCGACATCGCTCGATCACATCATGAAAAGATGGATGGCACAGGCTATCCTCGCAGACTTCGTGGCTCAGACATACCGATTGAGAGCCAAATCATGGCTGTCGCCGATATCTACGATGCACTGACTGCTCCCGATCGACCCTACAAGAAATCCGTCCCTCCCGATCGAGCCTTTTTGATCCTTAAAGACTCTGCAGAGCAGGGCAAACTCAACAAAGAGCTTGTTCAGCTCTGCATCGACCAAAGCACCTTTATCCATCGGAGCTAGGACTGATCTGCAAAATTTACATCTCTGCAATTTCTGCGGCCGATGCTCAAAGACTGATCTCAGAGTACTCTAAAGCTTCAGATGCATAACTGTGGGGGGAAGTGGTCGATGAAAACATTCATGGTGGCAACTCGTTGGTCTTTGTGGGCCCTGCTTCTTGTTTTAGGAATATCTCCCATCGAAGCAGGGGCGGGAGTCGTATCGCCTGAGTCAAGATCGCCTGAGTCAATTAAGACCCCAACAACGCTCACTCTCATTGATTCTAAAACAGGTCAGAAAACGAAAATCACTGGATACTTTAAGTCATCGACAGAGTTTGTCGAAACATTTCGAGAGCCCAGCACTCAGAGACAAGAAGATGAGATCGCAACAGGATCGCCACAACTCAATAGTCGCGAGCCTATGACTCAGTAATCTCAATTTTTTCCTGGAGAGTTTTCGAAATCGAATACATCCCATTGACGGCTGTCACGGACTCTTTCAGTTCAAAGAGATGGTTGAGAGTCTCTCTTAATCGGCGAACGGAGGTATACACCCTGGTATCATGGACGAGGGGATTGTAGTTCTCCAGCCAGACAAGCTTTGTCATGGACTCCTTA
>JBEIHI010000148.1:0-5673 GCA_040381435.1 Bacteriovoracaceae bacterium
AAAACCAATCACTCCCCTACTCCGCACGACAACGTTGTAAACAAATCAAAAACGACTACCGAACAAGCCACCGAGCAATCATTCGCCGACAGAGATCTTTATGTTGCATGAACCGCTCGGCGACCCCAGACAACTCTAAGTCCTTTAAAGCCAAGACAGGGCCATAGATTTTGGGAATCGAAATCTCAACTCTCACCATCTTTCCTTGAACGGGAGCTAACTCATACCTGGGTTTGTCATGAACAAAGATTGTCAGCTCCAAGCGCTGGTCAGCAAATTCATCCTCATTCTGTCGAACCACATGCTTCACATCAAACAAAGGCACCGGGGCAAACGCCTCACGAGTGATGGCGTCAAGATCCTCAGCCCGAGCTCGAATGCGCTGCTCTACTAGTTCAGCGAGAGATCTCTCTAGAGCTTCCGTCAAAAGTGCAGCCGAAACCCCCTGTGGTGACAAAAAGTAAACTATTTTTGACGAGCGAATCGCTGGAAAGAATTGCAACAGGAATTGTGGATCTTGAGGAATGCGAACAGGCTGGACCTCTTCAAATGCATAGGACTCAAGGACATCTCGATCGTCATCAATGATCTCGTCCTCAGCATCGGGCTTTGGCTCTTCGACCTCCTCGGTCAACTCAAGAATAGAACTCATTCGCAAGCTGATCATTAAATCCCGCACCGGGCCCGATTCCTCAATAAGTCTTTGATCGAGCAACCCAGACAAAAGCGAGATCAGCCAAAGAAATCGTTGGTCGCGGGTCATCCGATGATGGGCGATCAAATGAACGTCGGCAATTCGATTCCACAAGACCGTATCAATGTTTTCAATCTCGTGAGCTGGTGCCATCTCATCGGCAACTGCCTGCGTGAGCCTTTCATCAATACTTTTGAGATGTGCCACGAGCACGCGAAGCTTCTCCAAGGAATTTGGATGATCTTCGCGGTAAGCCGTGATGATTCGCTCAGCAACGAGTCTTAGCTCTGAGCGTGAAAACCACTTAAAAACTTCAGGAGAAGGTCGGTGATTGTCACTCGCATTCAGAAAGGCGGTCTGGGTCATTGCCGCCATGATGAAAACACTAAACATTCTGACTAGACCCAAACCAAAATTCCTTTCCACGCGATTAAGGTCGCTAATCTCGATAACAAACATCGTTTGGGCAAGAATTTTTACAAAAGCTCTTCGCGCAAAAATGGAATTCTTTCGAAGAAAAGTGCTAAATCAATATCCGTCTGATGGAGCCGTAAGGAGCGCAGAAGCAGATGGGCCCACGCTTCGGGATACCGGGTCATTCCCCCTTCTCCAAAATGATAGGCTTTTTGGATCTTCACGTTGGTACAGTTGTCCACTGGGGCACCCTGAATGAGCTGCGGAAATGTCCTTTGATAGAACTGGAGACAGCTCCCACCCTCACTCAGTCCACTAAAGTTAAAGAGCGGAAAGGGTCCCGGCTGGCCGATAGCATCTGCCAAAATGGCAAAATCCACACCCTTGCCACACTCTTTCTTGAGGACTCGTCCAAAGTAATCCAGCTCATGAGCCCCATGGCTCGCCCCAGAGCCTAAGACAAAGGTCTTAGCCAGAAGATCCGATTGTCCATTGCGACACTCAAACAGCTCCGTGAAGGCAATCTGAGCCTTCTTGGCGCTGGCATGCCGATAGATCAGACTGAACAAAACCGAGACGTCATCAAAGTCTGTGATGATTTTCAAAGCTGCTGCTTTGTCGGAGATTCGATCCTTGGAGAAGGGCAGATTTTTGCCCTGGGTGTGTAAATCCACTGATGTTTCAAAATCTCGAAAAGCGCCAAAGTCATGGCCATTGAAGTGAATATGCACAACTCGCTCGAACTTTTTTGATCGAAAGACCTGGCGAATCTCGTCCGTGCTGACTTTGATTCGCTCAGCTGTCCAAAAATCCTCCGGCTTTTCCACCTCAACATCCGGCTGACCACAAGCAGCTAGCGCCAAGGCCCACAGTAAAATGAAACCGACGGAATGAACCTTCCGCATTTCCTTCCCTTCAGATTCCATTACAAACGAAGAGCAAATGACTCGTCAAACAAAGTCGATTGTCTTGATCGAATTTTGATTAAAGAACGGGATTGCCTTGAGCCTGTCTTAACTCTCGGAGCTTTTTGTGACCATTTCGACCATAGTTGATCGCGCCCTCCGACGACTCAATCTCCCCCTTTTCATAATTCAGGAGAAGGTTCAGCGATCGTGCATTGGGAGTCGATGCCTTGTTCCTCTTTAGAGTTTCTTGAGTCGCAAGAAATTCAATTTTGAGACTGAAATGATCTTCGGACGTCTCAAAGCTATTGATGATATCATCTTCGAATTCCTTCAACGGCTCAAAGCCAAGGGCAGACTGAGTGCTGATTAAAGCCTTCAGGAACAAACCTTCGGGATCCAACCTCGGATCCGACTCAAAATGCTCATAAGTCCCCTTCTGGATTTCATTTTGAAAATTTCTTAACTCTGCGACCGCACTTTGGGCGTCGCGCGAAGTCAAATGCTTTGACGTACGCTCAACCCAAAGGCGGTGATGCAGATAGAGCGCATCAATCTGCGCTTCTCTCGCCAGTTCCTGCTGTTTTCTAACTTCATGAACTTTTGCATATCTTCTCAGTCGGAGGACGTCCTCTTCATTCCCATGGGTCAACAAAAGGCCGTGGAAAATTCCAAAATTATTCTCCCCATGAGGCAAAAAGAACTTATCAGTTTTATACTTCGGATCCTGGGCTTTCTCAGTGTAGAGATCCATCAAGCGCCGAACCTCATCGATGCCGCGCCCTTTAGCACTCTTCACAAGAGACAACACATGAAAGGCATGGGGTCGCGTGTTTCCACCGACCGCTTCAAGAACAGCATACCGCCAAACATCCTCCTGAGTCTGATCTTCAATGAGATTCGCCAACTCAAGAGCATCCTTGTAGCGCTTTTCAAACTCGTACTGCCGATCATCCCCTCGAAGCTGGGCCGCATCGCCGATATGAGAGTTACCAAGCGTCATTCCAATCTTGGCGGCTCGCCACTTTCGTACGTCGGGCGGAATCTGAGGTCCTGTAATACTATGTTTATTTTGCTTCTGAATTTTAAGAAGCTCACGAATCGCCTGCTCACTCTCTTCACCCCATCCAAAACCTCTGAGCTTTCGAGTCAGCTCATTGATCTGCTTTTGAAGATCGATTTCCTTCTGTCGTAGGGCAGCTTCTGCGGCAGTGATGGCTGAGGAATCAACGAGTTGATTCTGCTTGAGAGCTGAACAGGGCTCCGCCGACGGCGAAAGCCAAAAACTCGTCACGACAATCGACAATACAACGAACATCCTCTGCAAATCCTCAGACAGAGAGAGGTGCAAGATGGATACCAGGCTAAACGGGCTTATATTGGGGACTTAGCGCAATCTCACTGAGGAGACTGCTCCCCGCTGAGCTCATCGTCTGAGGCAAAGGAGACTGAGAGTCGGGCAGAGAACTTAGGCGTCTTTCCATCGGGATCTTTGAGCAACAAGTTGAGCGTCTCTTGAAAGCGCTCTTCCTTGGGATTCGCCTTGGCTAAGTCCTGCATTTTTGAGAGCGCCTCTTTGCGATGACCGCCTTTCCACAGGACACTGACCTCATAATAGTCGAGAGCGGGGCCCGACTGACCCTGAGCTCTCAAATCTTCAATCACTTGGGGCATGAGTTCGGGACGGTCCCCCATTTTGGTTTGTACAAGGATGACGGCCTCGTGAACTTCCCTATCATCCGTTCGAAGCGCCAAAGCTTCCTCGATCTCTCTTTCGAGCTTGGCAAATACTTCTGCGCGCTCGAGGCTCTGAGTTTCGGGATTGAGTTGAGAGGCTCGCATTACCTGAGCAATCAGTGCCGCTTTGACAGGCTCGTACATACCAGGAGCGAGTTCCTTCATTCGATACGCCGCCGCCTCGAAGCGATTCATATCGGCCATAGCAGCGGCTGCGAGAATATTGGCGAGCAAACGTAAATCCTCGATTTTCGAAATATCGTCTTCTCGATGAATCCAACCAATGGCGGCAGAGCGCAATTGAAAATAGCTTTCGTAGCATTGTTTCCGAAGCTGCTGACTTTCTTTTGAATCAGACCAAGACTTGTTCGCAACGCAGCGCGTTTCGTAATGAGCCTTCATCTCTTTGACAAAGTCACTCTGCATTTCACAATCGCCAGCACTTGGAAAATCACCCGATCGAGAAAGCTGAGAAGGATCAGAGATCAAAAAGGGAACGAATGACTCCACACATTGAGCCTCCAACCGCTCAGAAAGCGAAGTTTCGGATCGAACGGTGGTTTGCACCGAGGCTGGATCGAACTTCTCTTTAATCAAATCCTGAAATCGAGCCGTTTGGGCTCGAGGCGATTTGATTTGAGGAGAATTGAGGTAAAAACCCAGCGACAGCAAACAAAGGATCAACCCTGTCGCAATCATCCAGAAAGCGGACGGAGAAAGTCTCATCCCGCCTCTTTGGCATACACGGGCTCGGCAAATCAAGACTTGGAAGATGAACCGTAAGGATTGGCAATGAGGGCCTTCTTCTTGGCCTCAAACTCCCTCAGAAGACCTCGTTGGCCCCGCTCAACAAAAAGTGAACGAGCCAACTGCTCATGAAGGGCGGTTTTTCGAGTCTTCCAGGGCATAGCTCTTTGAAAGGCCAGCAGGCGCTCCAAGGCCTCATCCATGCCCTCTTGCGTCTTCGAAGAGCAACGAACAATGCGCTCTAAAGGAACACCCTGCTCCATCAAACTATGCTCCATGGCCTCAACCCCACGTAAATCAGATTTATGGATGAAGTAGAGATCGGCGAGCTCGCGCACTCCTGCTTTCATCCACTGAATCTCATCGCCTGTTTCAGGCTGAAGAATCAAAACCGTCACGGCCGAAATCTGAGCAACTTCGGACTGAGTCTGCCCACTTCCTGCGGTTTCCACCCAGACTTGATCGAAGAACTTTTCGCAGTAGATCTCGACGTCTCGAATGGACTGAGAAAAAGCTTGAGTCCCACGCGTCGACATGGATCGAATGTAGGCCCGCTCCGAAAGATCTTTGCCTGAGATGCGAATTCGATCTCCGAGCAAACTTCCTCCTGATTGAGGACTTGAAGGATCACAGGCAAGCCAAGCCACAGACATCTTCTCAACGGCTTTTGGCATCAGTGTCGAAATCAACGTGGATTTGCCCACGCCAGCCGGTCCTGTAAAGCAAACAGTGCGCTTCAAAGAGTCGGGGCCAAAGAACTTACTTAAGTCTTTGAGCGCCTTTTCATCTCGGTTCTCAATGGCCGAGATCGTCTTTGAAATTTTTAGCCGATCAAGCTTCTGGCGTTTCATCGGTCGGCTGAGCAGTCCCTTTTGATTTGGGTTTGAATGAAACTTTTGCATTGATTTCGATTTCGTAGTTTTTTGCAATGTGATCCCCCACCGCTGTTGAGAGGCGTTGCCAGTCAACTTTCTTTCCCTTCATCCACTCAACGGCTGCCGAAACATTACCTTGAGGGTCGCGAATCTTCTCAGAGGCTGTGGCCAATTTATCAAAGGCCGCAAAAACGAGATCTTCCCATCCGCGAGTTTCTTTTGATGACTCAGAACTCGATTGATTTTCAGACACGCTTAGCCATCTCCTCAGCTCGTAGTTTAAACGCGTGAAGCATTTCTG
>JBEIHI010000149.1:0-5671 GCA_040381435.1 Bacteriovoracaceae bacterium
TGATTCTATTCGCTACCTTGGAATAGAAGATATCTATCAGCACCTTAATCCCCCCACATCCATGTGTGATGCCTGCTTCACGAAAAAGTACAAAGCTCCGATTTACTAGACGCTGAGACCTTGTTTCCCCGCTATTTGTTGAATGAATGTCTGATCGTCTCGCAAAACACGCATCCAGGCCGGTCTAAAGCCGACTTTGGTTTGGCACCGAGATTGCAACTGGGTGGTGTCGGGGAGTTGCCATATGCCACTAAGGGGTTTTTTCGCTCATTCACTTTCATTGTTTCTTTTTTCTTTTGCAGTTGCACATCCGCTTCAGCCGCTGATGGCTCAGTTTTGTCCGGTGCTTGAGCCCATTGCGGGGTCCGTCGATTTTTTTGATCAAGCCGAGGAACAAAGGGTAAAGGCCCTCATCGAAGAGCTTAGAAGTTCCGAATACGATAGAACTCAAGAAATTGTGAAGGAGCTTAAGGCGACTCCTGAATATTCGATACCTGCCCTGACACAGGTCATGAGAACAGAGACGTCGTCTGTCATTCTATCTCGCTCGGCTATGATTCTTTCTGAAATGGGAAAGCGTTCGCTTCCTGCGCTGATTGAGTTAACGGATCCTGCCATGCCCTCTGAGACGAGAGTGAAGGCCATTTGGGCGATGGGCCAGATGGGAGGCCAGGCCTCGACGGCCGTGGCGCACCTCAAGAACAGGGCACTCGTTGATCAGGATCGTGAGGTTCGAATGCAGACCGCAACCACTTTGGGTCAAATCGGAGCCAAGGCCGAGTCGGCCATTCCTGCACTGATGGCGATCAATTCCGGCAACGACAATGAGCTTAAGAGCAGGGCGCTTTACTCGCTGGGTGGTATCAGACGACAGCCCGAACTCGTTGTCCCCTTTTTGATTGAAGCGACCACTCACCCGAATGTTTCGGTTCGCGATGCTGCCGCTCGCGCCCTCGGTGAGTTTGGTGTGGAAGCCGAGGCTGCACTGCCAGCCTTGAAAAAATTAGCTCAAGCTGATCCCGATGCCGACGTTCAAGCTGACGCTCAAATGGCTTACAACAAGATCACCGAACGATTGGCTCAGCGCAAACAAGGTCTTCGACCTCAAGCTCTTCCTTTTGAGTGATCTCAGTTTCATGATGAGTTGGGGCATGCGCTCTACTTTTGTGGACATGCCTGTCGCTTTTTGGAGAATTTTTGGGGATTAATAAAAACACAATCAATTCAGTAAGTTAATCATGATCACTGAAATTAAAAAGCCCCGCATCAAAACTCAAAACAGAGGCATGGAAGTTGCACTTTCTAAGCGTGGGAAGGGCTAAGTTCCGTTATGGTGTGTACGTTCCAGGCACTGCTATTTTCAACTCTCGTGATGAGCTCGACTGAAGGGGAATCCACAGGATTTCGCCTTCCGATGACTCCTGAGGGAGAGGTCGAGACCTATCTTGATCAAGGACTGGCACGCAATAAAGAAGGGCAAATCATCGACTACTGGAGATCGATGGATGATCACATTGTTCGAATTCGAAAACTTGAAGTGCCCACGGAAGAGGGGGTTAAAAGATTCGATGCTGTGATTATTTCTCAGCGAGAGGGCTGGATTCGTTCCTCGGACTCAGCACCACCCGCTGCTGTAGGGCCTCGTTCCCTGGTGGCAACATCTTTTGTTCCCAATCTGTTCACTTACATTCGAGACTTTGTTTACAAAACCTATCAGGCTCGAGCGGGCATAGGAAATGGCGAGCTCGTGCTTAAAACGCTTCAAAGCGAGCGCGACTTTTTGAATGGATTTTCCACGATGGTGGTCATCACAGAGGAGAATGACTTTTCGAAGATTCACGCCACTTTTCGAGTGGTTCGTCGTGGAGGTGAGGCGGACAATGAAGAGCCTCTGGATGTAGAAACCAGTCTCAAGCGCCAGGATTTGCCTCCCTTGCCTAAAATCAAACCGCGGATCGTGAAACATAAGGGGCAGAGAATAGCGATGGGTGATTATGCGGAATTGAAGACCCTTGCTGTGGATCATAGTTTGAAGATTGATTTTGTGCCCTTTCTGCTTCGCTCATTTGACACTCATGCCATGTATGCTTTTGGTCAGAGACAAATTGAGGTCGACGGGGAGAAGCTTCCTTGGGGGGCAAGTCATTTAGTCATTGAAGCCGACGCTGCTCGAGCCAAGCTTTACGAGAGACTCTATGGATTTCAGATTGATGAGAGTCGGTCAAAAGATGGACTCTTTGTTTTGACGACGTCGCTTGAAGAATTCGAAGAGAAGATTCGAAGCGGCCGTCGAAATGATAGTCCAGCAGTCCAAGACTATGTGGCTCAACCTCCTGTTGTCGCTTGGACACCTCAGCGCGTTCTTTCTCGAGAAGCTCGAGACGCAGCCCAGGCGCAAGCTGAAAGCTCAGCGTTGTTTAACAGAGACGAGGCTTGGATTCGTTATCTCAGTGGACCTGTTTCTTTTTATGCGCCTCCACAGCCCGTTGAGATTGCGAACGGGGTTATCGCTGCAACGAACAATCGTTTGGATGGGGCCCTGAAGTTTACCTTCAATCGACCTCGTTACTATCCGAAAGAGGGGTCTGACGCCTCGAAGCGGGATGCTGAGGCCGTGTCCAAAGGATTTGCTCCACCGGATCTATCAGACATTATTTTTGAGACTCCTCACCAGCTCTACGAACATATTCTTCAGCATCCGGAAGATTACTTCGAGGATATTCCAAGGGCCGTGGAGTTTGCTTTGGCGCATCGGAAGGATTATCCGCAATTTGATATTGCGCTGGCCAATTTGTTGAAGGCAAAAAATTCAAAGTTCATCTATCAAGCATTGAAGGCTGATCCCATGGAGCAAGAAGGGGAGTCCGATGAGCTTAAAGCTCGTCGTGAGCAGGCGATTGAGCTTCAATTCAAGATTTATGACGATTTTTATACGAATCCGCCCAAGGACGAAGCTTCGCTGAAGAAAATCAAAGAAGCTTTAAGGGATGCGGAGATTCCTTACGAGGCTGGTCGTATCTTGACCAAGCTTCCGCGCTTGGGAGTGAGTGATAGGAAGGTAATCTTTCAGCACACATTATTTTATCGAAACTCTGTTCGAGACGCTTTGAAGGTGGTGGTTGAGGACGAAACCTTGGAAGAGTTGAAGGATAAAGAAAGTCGAGTTTCTCAGTGGTTTAAGGATGGCTATACGTATCGCTTTGTCGACAACGGCTGGGATATTCCGGATTTGATCAAGACTGTGACAAGCTCAAAGCCTCATGCGGACAGAAAGATTGCCGCTGAGCAACTTTGGGAGGCGGTCCAGCTGGCGGATGAGCTGGAGTACATTCTGAAAGTCATGGAGAAGAAGGCTCCTCAGTTTTACAAGCGTCTCAATCAAAGTTTTTCGGCCTCTATCCAAACATATCGCGATGCCAAAAAAGCTTACGCGGAGTGGGAGAAGCAAGAACGAGAGATTCGAAATGGACTGAGAGCGAGCGTGCTACGCACTTCGTCATCTTCGACGTCTTCGGGCTGTGTGAATCGTTTGCGCGATATGGCCCAGTAGTCTTAACTTCGATTCCCCCTAAAATTCATGTAACATTTGTTTTGTGAGTGAACGTCATGATGATCTTCCGATCGATCCTCTTTGGGGCAAGCTCTATCCGCTTGGTCTGAAGAAGGGTGATCGCCGAAAGGCTGAGATCGTGGAGGCGGTTGTTCTGCAGACGGCTGAGAGTGGAATTGAGAGTTTGAGTTTTGAGACCATTGGTCAGCGAACGCAAATGACGAAGTCTCAAGTTCTCTATCATGTGGGATCTCGTGATGACATGATCTGCAAGAGTTTTGAGTACATTCTCTATCATGCACAGCAAAATGTCGTGGATCAGCTTACTCGCTCTAAGCCGGGGCTCGAGCGTCTCTTGGCTTATATCCGAGGTCATTTTGAATGGGTTTTGCAGAAGCCCGAGCAGTTGAAATTTTATATTCAGGCGTTGGGTTATGCGACTCATCATCTTCCGATGCGAGAGATTGGCGACAAGGCTCGAGACGGTGGGCGAGAGAGAATTCAGGGAATTTTGCAGGACTCAGATTTAAAGATCGGTCCGCAGAAAATCAAAATGTGGGCGCAGCTGTTTCATGATCAGCTCACAGGAAATTTGATTCATTTGATTTCTTCAAACGGAATCAGTTCTTCTCGAGTCATTGAAGCTGATCGAGACGCGCTGATGCTCTCCATTCGCTATGCTTGGCGAACCATGACGGATCGACGCCAGTCGGATAGCCGCTAGAAATGTATTTAAACCCATTTCCAGAGGGGGTTGACGAAAAACTAGAACGAGCGTATAAAAATAATTGTACGGTCGTTTAAGTAAAACGGCCTCAGGTGTCAAAAGGTGAAGGCAAGGTTTTAAGGCTCTCTCGGTCATTGGTGGATCGAGAGGGGAGGAGACCTTGTTATGAAAGATCTGATTTTTGATTCTGTGCTGAATGCAGAATCTCGTTTGAAAAAAACGAACTTTGAGCTCGATGGAAATCTGGCAGAAGCCGATTTCTCTCAGAAGGAAATTGAGCATGTATTTGAGTCAGCTCAGCGGCTTCTCGAGCTGTTTGAGGAGGCTCAGATTGAGGCGGATGTCGCCGACATCATTCGAGCCCTCAAGGGTGCGATGGTGACGAAGGAAGCCTGTCCGACTCTTTATGTTCCTTGTCGATTCAAATCAAAGCGTGGCGGCGGGCAGTCCAATCAAGGCCATGTGTTTGTGCAGTTTAGAAGCAGGGCGATCCACAAGTCTCTTAACCAGGTGTCTCCACTGAATGTGGGTGGAGGTGCCAATGGCTTGAGATCCACGACGGGGCCACCAAATGGCCTAGTTCAAGCTCAGCGTGGTTTGCGGATGTTGTTGATGAGGTATTCTCCCCCTAGTGTTCTAAAGATTTTCTGATTCTACCCCCTTCGGCTCCCCCCGGACAAAGCTTCTCAAAGAGAGGACTTTCCCCCCGGGGGTCTTTTTTTGTCACATGATTGGCATCTTTTGCGACGGCTGATGAGTGCCTCAAGTGAAGGCGCTTATCGGGCGCTTTTTCTCAACACTTCGGTTGGCTTAGCTCTCGCAATCTCCCTTCAGCAACAAAGACTCTCGCAGAATCAATCACGAGGTGTGGTGGATGAGTGAGGGGGGAAGTGATGAAGGAGAAATTTATGACTATAGGAAAAAAGAATCGATCACGAGTCTTAAGCTTGATCGCATTAAGCATGATCACGCTCTTGAGCAATTCTAGTATGTATGCTGGTGGGGTTGAGGCTGGCGGCATCGAATCCGCAGCCTCGCCAACGACCTTTGGGGATCGCAGTCAAGCTGCCGATGGCTCAGGGCCCTCAACCGGTGGTGAAAATCAAGCCACACAGCAGGCTGCGTTTTGGTGGATAATTCCCACTGTTTGGGACATGACCCCAGAGTTTCACGACGGTTGGGAAGGTTATCATCCATCGGAAATTCCTCCCCCAATGGGGCCTAGGGCTTGCTGGGATGAGACGGGACACTCTCCTCACCTTTCGGATCCGTATCGCCTCATTAAAAGAATATTTGAAAGAGCATATCCACCCAAAACAGACGGCGAGCTTGATAAGACAAAGTGGACTTTCATCTGCGCTCGAATTTACGAGGGAATCCGAAAGGGCGGAGAA
>JBEIHI010000150.1:0-5610 GCA_040381435.1 Bacteriovoracaceae bacterium
CCCGGGCAACCATTGATTTATAAACTTCTGTGATTTGGCTAACTAAAATCATTAGCAATTTTAAATCGTGTTTTTCAAAACTTTTCTTATTTTTTTTATCAGTTACACTTAAAATTCCTCTCATTTCATCTGGAATCGACGCCGTTCCGCAACCAGACAAAGCAACCACAACAAAGCCGTAGGCTAAAAATCTAAAGTGAACCATACCTCGCAGTTGAACTTGCAAGAATGAAACCGGCTACAACCGGTCCTAGAAGGCGTTTAAACTGATTCCGAACAAAGGCTGCGCAAAAAATGCAGTCGAAGAAAGGTTCGTTAACCTACTGAATCCAGAGATTCTCTCGAGCCGCCCAGACCTCATCTCCCTCAATATCCTCGAGTTTGATCCAACGTCCTTTAGACTGAAGAACTCTAAACGCCACGTATTTATCAGCCTTTTCAAAGGGTGCTTTTGGAAACTGAAGGCCCGGACCCGTTCTCAAATTCGCAAAGGCGTTCTTCACCGAGGCACACGAATACGAGCGAGTCACTAAATCTTCTTTGACCCAATGAATGATCCCATCAATATCTTTGACTCGATACCATCCATTCTTTTTGCCCAGCTTTTCTAGCGGAGTGTAGCGGATCGCTTCCCATGTCTTGGTCCAATGAACTCCTGGGCCACGTCGCAAGTTTGCCTTCTCTTCACTCACACAAAGTCCAAAAGTCGACTGAACAGAGCCCGCCAGAACCAAAACGCTGAAAATCAGAAACTTCATGCTGATATCTTAACCTTGCTTCGGGGGTTCCTGACAAGATGAGGAATCAAGGACAACTCCAAGCTGACGAACCACCCCGCAAACCTTCTCCACCGCTTCATCCACAGAGTCCGTCACAAAAATAAGCTTGAGATCCGACTCGGCCGCCGCCCCCTCCTTGACGACCGTAAACTCCACCCAATCCATAAAGCCCTTCCAATAATCTTTACCCACCAAGACCACGGGAAAATCGTAGATTTTTCCGGTTTGAATCAACGTCAGCGCTTCCGACATTTCATCCAGTGTCCCAAAGCCCCCAGGCAACATCACATAGCCGTAGGAGTACTTCACCAACATGACTTTTCGGACAAAGAAATAATAGAAGTGCACAAGCTTTTTGACAAAAGGGTTGGCCCTTTGCTCGTGAGGAAGATGAACACTACAGCCCACACTGAGTCCCCCTGCTTCCATCGCCCCTCGATTGGCCGCTTCCATCAGACCGGGGCCTCCGCCCGTCATCACGGTAAAGCCTTTTTTCGCCAAGGCACGTCCAAGCTCTCGGCCCATCTGATAATAGGGATGCCCTTCATTGAATCGAGCCGAACCAAAGACAGTCACTGTCGGTCCGACAAAGTGCAAAACACGAAAGCCACGGATGAACTCAAGGGCTACTCGAAAAACCTGAACGGCTTCCTTGATGCGAGACCCTCGACCCGCCAAGAAAATCTGCTCATCTTCCTCAAGATTGGCCAGACGCCTGACTCGAGGAGGAGGAAAGAAAAAATGTGTATTGATAAAGCGCTTAATACCCTTGAACAAGTTCGCTAGTTCCTTCTCCACCATTGTAGTGAAAAAGCCCCCGGCGAATCAATGAAGACCCGAGGATTATTCCTCCCCAGCCGACTGGCCGCCCATCTTCAGATGCTCAGAGAGAAACTCAATCTTTTGATTGATATCATCCTTCTCGAGGATGCTTTGGCGCTCATCGGAATCCTCGATGAAGAACATGGCCATCGAATCGACCATTTGTTCGGGAGATCGCATGGCCTTGAGAAACTGCATTCGTTCCGAGGGATCTTCCAGGTTTTCATCCACCCAGCTCTTGAGGATATTGCGGAATCGATGCACCCGAAACTTATTCTCGGGCTTCACTTCCTCATTCTCTTCAATGAGGGACGCCCAACACGAAAAATAAGGCTTGTCTTCGATGACTTCGTGCAAACGAACCTTGCCCGTTCCTCGCAAGATGATGATCATGCTGCCGTCGGGATTCTCGTGCAGAATTTGTGGCTCTCCCATGCCGGCAATCAGGCCAGAAAACTTATTCGTCACTTTTCTTCCTGACTGAGCTTTTTGAGACATCACGAGTGCAATCGGTGTCCCCGTTTCCAAAGCATCTTCGACCATTTTGATATAGCGAGGCTCAAAGATATTAAGAGGAACCACGGTATGAGGGTAGAAAACAATGTCCTGCAGAGGGAAAACAAAAACCTGTTGAAGTTTTGTTTTATCCATCACCTCCAGGATAAAGGTTCTCCCGGGAAAAGCAACCTGTTCAAAAGGGACAGCAAGTCAATGACTTAGCCTGCTCAAAGCTTGATCAATTCACATCTAGCGAAGCAGGGCTTGCTGCAGCTGCTCGGACAGAGCACCACTCAACGCCAAAGTCTTCCAAGCGCGATTACGAAGCTCAGCTTCTGCTGCTTCATACGCCATCTCAGAAAAACTTCGATCATCCGCAGCCTGAACCACCGAGTAAACACTCGTATCCCCAAGCTCGAATCGCTTCCTCTCAAGCACTTCCCTCTGAGACTGCATTTCGTGCGCTCTTTTCAGCTGATCGCGATGATTCCTGGAAGCCTTAAGACCTTCGCAATCATTTAGCCAGCGAACCACAATCTCCGATTTCTTGAGTGACGCCATCGCCTTGGCAGAAAGGCTTTCGGCCACCGCCATCTCGCTTTCAGCACGCTCCTTGGCACGCATGAGTGGAATCTTCAGCTCTCCGCCAATCACCCAACCGGGGTGCTCAAACTTCAGTGAATCTCTGAATGAATCTTTGAGGCTGTCTTCGTTATTCGAGGCCCAAAGACCAGCATAAGCATCCAGCGAAAAACGAGACATCTGAGATTTGGCTTGAGCCTCTGATTGCTTAGACAGAGATCTCGATTCAAAGAGTCGACTCTCGGAGTTCTGTGAAGCCACCTGCTCGGGACTTTGCAAATCGCAAGCTTTTTGAGCTCGACCAAAGGACTCATCAAGCTTCATGGGAATCACTGCCGGATCCACTTTCAAAAGCTCAGGAGGAAGCGAAAGACCGATCACGAGCGCTCGCCAGAGCTCTTGCAAAGATAAATGAGCACGCGAGGCCTCGACTTCAGCCGCCAAAACCGCAGACTGCACCTGAAGAGCATCATTTTGAAGCCCACTGCCTCGAGCAACACGTCGATCCACAACTTTTTTCAGATTCAATCGTCTTTCGAGACTTCCCTGAGCGCTTTGATGCCTGCGCTGTGCGAGCCATGCGCTGTGAAAAAGCTCCACAAACTGCAGAAGCCACTTCTCGGCTTCGTTGATGACAGAAGCCTGAAGAGCCTCTGAACCTTCTTGACCCGCTCGATAGAAGGCACGACTTCCAGCGCCCAAAAAGTTCCGCCAGAGGTTTTGACGAATCTGAGCTTCGAGTCGAGCGCGCTGAAACTCAGTGGGCGCAATGGTCGTAAAACTGTATTTGTTTTTTTGCTGAGAGATCGAAAGCTGAAGACTCTGCCCGAGCGGAGTTTGCCCCATCAGAGAGAGCTCCTGAGTCAGCGACTCAATCCCCGAGGGCATGAAGGGCTGAGTGGGCTCCGACCCATCATCGAGCCAGGAGATTCCTGCGGATAAGAGGGGATCATAGGTCGAAAGGCCGAGGAGAGCCGGTGATTGAACCTGGCGCTGATTTGCCTTGATGGCACGAAATGAATCTGAGGACTCAATGGCCTTTGAAATTACAAAATCCAAGGTCACCGCGCGATCAGGAAGTTGATTGATGGCATCCTGAACAAACGAACCCACAAGAAAAACCCAGATCATCCTCGCACTTTACCCACAACCCAATATGGGGTCACGTCTCATTCCTGCACTACCTGGCACCATATCGCTTCGCCACCTCCACAGACAGGAACCGATCCGAAAGCTCCTTCTTCAACTGCTGAAGGCGGCGACTTCGAGCCGCCTTAACAAGAGCCCTACGAATGGGCTCGATGGACTCATACCCCATTTGCTCAGCGATCATCTCCGACTCCCAACCCAGGAGCTTTCGTTGAGCCCAGATCTTTAGCGCGTACCCATCTCCAGCAGCCAGCTCCGCGACAAAAGATTCAATGATCTGGTGGCGCTTAACCGCAATTCTATCTGAGATCTGCACAACTCGATTTCTTCCACGATTTTGAAGCTGATCAGCCCATGCGGACTCCTCAACACACAGAGTCGGCAATTCAGTCGTCGATTTGAACGGACCAAGGCCAATCGAGAATTCCCCCGCAGAGCCGTGGATCAACTCAAAGACCCGTTCAGACTCCAGGCCGGGGGCGAGTCGAAACCAGCTCGGTACGCCCTCCCCTCGAAAAAATCGCTCGTAGAGCTTGAAGCTAGACCACTCAAAATCCTTCTCTGAAATGCAGATACCAGCTTTCACGGGGTTTTGATGAATATAAGGAACCAATGCCCGAAGGTAAGACTCATCATTCACTAGGGATGATTTAAATCGACCCCTAAACAAGGGGCCATCTGTCTTATGAAGAAAATTAAATCTCTGAACATAACTGCCCAAAAGCGTCTTAACAGCCTGAGAGAGATTCGCGTGCTGCGTATGGAGCGCGATATGCATGTGGTTATCCATAAGGCAATGAGCCACGACCTGGCATTCAAAGGCTCGGCATGTCTCAGCCAACAAATCCATGAAGTAGATCTTGTCGCTGTCATCCAAAAAAATCGCCCGTCGGTTCTGACCGCGAGTCATGACGTGATAGTAGGAATCTTCGGCTTGGAGCCTGAGTGGTCTTACCATGATACCGCTAGATGCAAGGAGTTCGCAGGCCTCGTATCGATCAAAGAACCCGCTTTTAAGAACGAGTGATCATGGAATATCTTACGATTCCCGATTGCCGGCTTCATTCGGAGGCAATCATATGGTGCCAGGTAGTGCAGGAATGAGACGTGACCCCATAAAAAAAGGGGCGGAAAATTTCCGCCCCTTGAATGAGATTCAAAAATCTCAAAAGAAAGATTACTCGAGTTCGGCGTTGGTAATCATCCCTTGCGCAGAAGGGACGTTGTTGGTGAAGGCCAAAACTCGTTGATAGAGTGAGTAAACAGCCGCATCACCACCCAAATTACCAATACCTAGTGCAGAAAGAGCGTTTCCACCGGCTGGGGCCGTGTTGGCAGAGTCGACCGCGGTGCAAATTCCGTCCCCATCAGCAGCATCGTCGTATTCACCGCCATCTACGTAAGCAACAGCCTGGTCAGCTGCAGGTGTAGCTACAACTTGATAGCTGAAATACGTGGGGGCCGAAGACGCAACACCCAAAGCCGAAAAGTTTGCCGCTTCAGCAGCGGTTGAGTCCCACGCCTGTCGCTGGTTCACTTCTTCATTCAAAGCTGGATAAATGGCGGCAGCCAAGAAGCAGGGAGGTCGCTCATTTCCGTCGGCTGGATCGATTCGAGGACGAGTGGCAAAACCGATATTGGCTTCCACAATGTTTTTCAACATATTGGGAACCTCTGCGGTTTTACTTCGCGTGACGTAGTTAATGAACGCCGGGATAGCGACAGCGGCAAGAATACCGATGATCGCTACGACGATCATGAGCTCAATCAGGGTAAAGCC
>JBEIHI010000151.1:0-5558 GCA_040381435.1 Bacteriovoracaceae bacterium
CGATCTCAGCGGCACCACTTTGAGTTCTCATTGATTTTCATTGATCTCGACAACTTTAAGCGCATCAATGATGAGAATGGGCACATGGCGGGTTCTGGACTTCTCAAAGAGTTTGGAGACTTCCTCCTCAAGAAGATTCGGATCTCAGATGTGGGCATCCGATACGGGGGTGACGAGTTTGTCTTAGTGCTTCCTCAGACCTCGCAGGAAAACGCCTTTTTGTTCACCTCTCGACTTCGAGAGCAACTCAGCGAACATCAGTTTCTAAAAGATCGAGGCCTTAAGGTGAAGCTCACAGCGAGTTTTGGAATCTCGACTTATCCAGCTGACGGACAGAGCATTGATGAACTCATCGCAGCCGCCGATAAAGCCATGTATCATGTGAAGCGCGGCAACAAAAATGGTGTCTTCGCCTGCTCACGCGGTCACAGTCTCTTGAGCACATTCGGATCCTCAGGCACTTCTCGAAATTAGTTGAGTGAAGCACTTGCTGGCGGAATCTTTTCCAAATGCTCTAAGCGCTTTTGGTAAGAGCCCTGATAGAGCGGATTGAGACCACTGCCCGAAACTCGATAGAACTCCAGAGACCGTGGCTTTTGAGATAACGCTAAATCCAACAGATCTGATCGACGAGCCTCAAGCGCCCAGTCCTGCAAAACCAGCGCTCTAAATTCAGACGATGAACTTCCTGCGAGCATGACCAAACGACCAAAGGTTCTTCGATGAGCGTCCTTCACCTGAGAAAACTGATCTCGACGCTGACGATCTTTTTCTGCCAAAGCGGCAAGATCTCTTACATCAGCCGACCATGATTCAAAATCTTTCTGGATCCACTCTTTCGATGGGCCCTCACAAATCTTGGACTCAGCATCGGAGAATGGATTGAGTTGAAAGAAGGAATCGCAATACGAAAGGCGACGAGTCTCACGCTCCGCCGTCCAAAACTGAACCAGCTGATCAAGCTGCGCATTAAAAGAGGCTCGTTGTGATTCTTCGATCGTAATGTTTTGGCCCAGCTTATTCATCCACTGGATAAATCGATCACTGACCACAAACTGATCGAGATTTCGCTGCAAGCGCTCCGCCGGAGTCGCCTTGTTTGAAGCACTTGCGAGGCTGCTGTCGATTTTTTCAAACGCCTTGAGCTTCTTCACAAGCGATTGAACAGGGTTTTTGATTTCAGCCGAACTCGGCTCAAAGGAAAACTCATCGATAGACTTCTGCGGTCCGACAACTTGAACCGCTGGGGCCTTAAGGAGATCGATCAGTGCGCCCTGACCATTCTTTTTCAAACGAGCTTCCCCTTCAATATTGCCGAGGGATACTTCTGCAATGCCGAGCAAGATCTCTTTTTCGACAGATCGATTCTCGGCGGCTGCAAGCCAGGCCCGAAGATTTTCGACATCGAGCTGGTCCCGAAAGCTTTCAACACAAATAGTTTCAACAGAATCCTCGACTTTCATCGTCGGCTTAAAACGAGAAATTTCCTGACAGGCTTTAAGTCGCTCCTCACCACTTTCAAGCAAAGCGACATTGCTTAAAGACTTTAGTTTGACATCGTCAAGCTGGGCCGAAGCCACGAGCTGCCGAAGCGCTGATGCCTTCTCAACACCCTCTGCGGACTGAGCAACAATCTCTCTCAGCTGGATGTTTTCATACGCTCGCTGCATTTCAACTTTGAGCGGATGCGTATCGGGCCATGGCGACACCTGAGTCAAGGATTTCAAAGCATCCAAGACAAAGGGTTGAACTGGCCTCTTCTCTATCAGACTCAAAAACGCTCGACCCAGCTGATCGCGAACACCTTCAATCTCCTCTACTGGGAAAACGCTGAACACTTTCTTTTGAGCTAGAAGATCGGCTGAAAGCTCTAACGCCTGATCGAATTTTTCAGCCGAAATCATCGCCTGAAGCTGATGCAAGTGACATCTTCCCGAGAGCAAGACTCGAGAGCCTTCAATGTTTGATTCTGTCGAGGGCGTCTTGAGTCTCTCCAAACAAAGCTCTGAGTCTCCCGCATCGAGATACATCTTCGCCTCATTCACCCGGGATTTTTCAAATCGGGTGGCGGAGGGGAACCACTTAAACGATTGAGCATAGAGGGACTTCAGATAAGACTTCAAGGCAACTTGAGAAGGATCCGTATCAATGATTCGTTCATAAGCATCAATCGTGTTAAAGATCTCATCTCGCAAATCAGTATGCTGAGCCTCATCGAGTTGAGCAGCATTCATGCTCAGCAGAACGTTTTGAACAGCTTCATAATTCATTCGAGCCCGATAGGTTCGGACCCAGCGAGATGCTGACTTTAATGCAAAGTCTTCGGGAGAAGCAGACCGAGCGAGCATCGTTCGATACACAAGCTCTGCTGATTGAATGAAGTCCTTCCCAAAACAAGCATCCATCAGCTTATGGTGCATTGCCGCCATCTCATCGGGTGCACCCGCAGGAAAGATCTGCAAAGCCATGTCATCTAAACTCTTTAAGTCAGCTTCAGTTACAGAATCTGAGGTTTTCAGACGAAGCCACGGAACAACACGCTCGCGAAAAGCGGCTGCCGCAACATCAAAACCCTCTATCGGCTTTGCCGCAAGAGCTCGATCAAAATAGCTCAGGGCCTTTTCATCATCTTGAAACTGTAGATAGGCCCAACCCATTCGATAGGATGCTGGCGCTTCGAGATCTTTGATGGCCTTTTCGTACTCGGCAATCGCAACAGCAAGCAGTCCTTGATTAAGATAGGAATCACCAAAAGCCAATCTTTCTCGGCTGTTCAAATCTGTAATACGTTGAAAATGCTTCGACGCTTCTGCGAAATTTTTTCGCTCAAAGAAATGCCAAGCGAGAATGCGACTAATCTTCTGTCCGCCCTCACCTGCCTTTGCTCTCAGAACTTCATCTTCTTGAATCAACCTCTCATAAAGAGAAGCCTCTTCACCGGGTTGGGTATGCTTGAGCTTCAACTCAAACCATCGAATCACCAGATCCGCTCGAACCATGGCATCTGTCTCAGTTTCGAGAAGTCTCTCAACCGCAAGATAACGAGGAGCTGAATCGATATCTGCTGGTGGCACTGCCTGCTCCACAACACCACCTTGAGAAGTAATCAACAAATAAGCCGCCAACTCAATCACAATAGATCTCCTTTTGGAGCACAGCTTTCCGTAATCTGAACCGAGTAACTGCCCAGCTCATCAAGCCAAGCCTCGCCAACGAAACTCCACTCAACCGGCTTCTTGGAATCCACTTCGGACTTTGCCAGATGGCTGTTTCGCTCGGAAAGCTCGGCTTCTAGAAAATCAAGATCCTTCAAAGCTGACTTCACTTCTTCAGCAAAGAATCGCTGATACCATTGGGTGAGCTTTTCACAGAGCTCACCGTCACGTTGAGGCTGACAAACTTTGATCATAGCAAAGCCTGAGGGATTGGCTTGAAGCTCACTCAACTCTCGGCGTGCAGAAGCAATGGTTTGGAGAGCCTTCATGGGCTGACAGGTGTCTCTTTCGATGAGTGCTTTTAAAAGATACTTTTTCAGAAAGGGGGCACGATCTGTAAGTGGACTCTCTGCAGAAACAATACTTCCAAGCGCTTTGTCGAACTGGCCGGCGAAATACTGCACCCAAGCTCGTTGCTGATGAAAAACAGATCGACGTTTAAACACGGGATTGATCTGGTCAAACATCTGCGAGCTCTCAACGAATTTTTTTTGGGAATGCAGACTCTGCGCATAGATCCATCGAGCTTGATTCCAGAGGGCCTCCGAAACACCTTTTGGCTTCGCGGCGGTAAGACTCAAGCCTTCCAGCCACTGATGGGCGGGACGATCCATTTGCAGGCCTGTGGCCGCAAGCAAAAGTGATTGGTCAGTGAGATCCCCAGAAGGAGAGGCATAGACCTCATACAAGGAAGAAAGAGGAGGACAGATGGGACTTTCAAAGCTCACCGATTTGCAGAACTCGAAGCTCGATTCGGCATCACGGTACCAGGCCTCCACAGGAGAAGAGATCAGGGCTACTCCCGCGAGGGCACTCAATCCAGGCTGAATGAAGTAAAGGCGAACACTAGAACGCATAAGAGAACCCCATTCCAACATTCATGATTCCTCGAGAAGCGTTGTTGAGCACACCAATCGAGTGGCCTGCGGTCACATTGAAGGTGACATCGTCATTCAGGAAGAATCGCCCCCTTACATTCAAATCAATGGCGACCTGCTTGGAGTCACCCATATGAAAATAAGAAACACCAGATCCAACCTGCCAGAGATGATAGACGATTCCTCGATTGAACCAGTTTGATTTGCTGTAGAGGAGATTCAAATATCCTCGCGTCGAAAATCTGAGCGAAAGATCCCGAATAGAGCCCTCATCGACGCTAACGGTTGAGCTGTTATTAGATGCATCATCTTCGATCTTACTCTTGAGACCCGTATCAAAGTTAAAGATCGTGACGCCGACATTGAGTACATCCCAGGTAAAGAACTCAGATAGCTGAGTGCTGATTCCCAAATCAAACTGAAGCGGTTTTCGAAACGCATCCAAGGGCAGACTACTGATACCCACATCTAACGCGATTCGATCCTGAAAACTGTATCGATAAGACTCAACGACTTTGACCTTGTCCTGAGCATTGACTCCATTCACACCACCGATCAAGACGGCGATCGCCAAACACATGTTTTTGCCGCTTCTCACAAAACCTCCTTTTTCAAGAATCGCATCGGATACTTGACGGAAACACTCACTCCACCTTTGGGTTTAGGAAACTTCCACGCTCTCATTTTCTTTTCTAAGCACGAAAAGAGACCCGTTTCTTCAAACACGGTCGAAGCAAACTGAACAGATTCAACGCCGCCCTCAGCTGTGATACTCCACTGTGAGCCCACCTCCCCTTCGAGGTTAGGCGCTTTCAACAACTGAATCTCATAACAGTAGCGCAACTGAATCTCATTCTCCTCGACAACCATTTGGATCAATTCAAGAGGAAGGCCCTCAGAAATCTCTAGTTCATCCTGAGCAGGCCGAAAGACTAAGCCCTGAGGCCCCTGAGCATGAGCGACCAAGCCTCCATCATAGGTTGCCCCACTTAAGCGATCGGCGACGAGCAAATCAGATGAAACCTCAGACTTATCCGAGATCGCTACTGAGGTCAGATTGAATCCTTTTGAAGTCCCCGCTGATTGAGCCACACCTGGCGCCGACTTTTTCGCTAAAGCTTGAGAGCGAGCCAACAAATCTGCCAAGGGAAGATTGAGCTTCTCGGTTTGAGAACGATTGGAAATATCCTTGGAGACCAACTTATTTTTCTGGACCTCCTGCAAGGTGTTTTTGGTGACAACCCTCTTCTGCTTCTTCGACTTCAACGCAGCTTCTTTGAGTTGAGCCGATGCAATCTCTTGCTTCTGAATCTCTTTCTTCTTTATCTCGATCATTTGAATCTGTTTAACAACTTCTTGAGCGGCCGTTTGAACACTGACCTCGCGCTTCATCGACACCGTCGGAGCAGGAATCTGCTTCCAGGCTTTCCAAGCAGAAGCACCAAACACTCCTAAAAGGACGTAC
>JBEIHI010000152.1:0-5542 GCA_040381435.1 Bacteriovoracaceae bacterium
ATGATTCATTTTTTGAGCTCCCCCTAAGACTTTATTTTTACAGAGGAAAGTCGCATTCAAAAGGAGATTTTAGAAAACCCATGGGGCGGTGCGGCACGATATGGTGCCAGGTAGTGCAGGAATGAGACGTGACCCCATATTGATTAGGCAAAGTCCTCAATGACGTCGTGCTTGCCCTTCCACTCCATGAGACGACCATTGACTTCATGACCTCGAGACTCAAGCAGGACGTAGGTGAGTTTGTGGAAGGATCCAAGCGATCTCAGGTCTAAGCTGAGATTTCGAGTCCAAGTTCCCGAGTTGAAGTACTCTTTGTTGTTCTTGAATTGCCGATAGTTGGGAATATGGGCATGCCCAAAAACAACTTTTTGAATCTTCTCGGTATCGAGCAAAACTTCAGCATACTCCTCAAGAGCCTCCGTATCAGCCGCTTGTTTAAAAATCCGAAACACCGTCCACAAGGAATTGCCCGGATAGAGCTTTCGAGAGCTCGCCAAAAAGACCATTCGCAAAAACTGACCGACTACCTTGAGAAAAAATCTGGTCTCAAACAGCAGAGACCAAACCAAATAATTTCTCATGGGACGCACTCGATAAAACTGAGGTCTGACGCGTCGTAACGGCTGAACAAAATTCGCATTAAAAAAAGAACCCCACGGCAGATTGAGAACAGGAAGCCCGTTCACCTCATGAAACGGCTTTTGCAAATCCATCGCATACATCGCCTCATACTGATGACCGTGTTCAATATACACGCCTTGTGAAAAATAATGGGAATACTGAAACTCAATTCGGTCCGAGATTATCCGCTTTAGCTCATCCTGAACCTTGGGCCACAAAATTCCCACATCCGTCTCACCCATCACATAAACTAAACGATGGTTCGGATTTTCCATGAACTTTCGAAGCGCTTCAAACACCCCAGGATGTCCATCAGCTATGACTCGTACGATTTCAACGGCATACGTTTCATAAACCAAATCCGGATAATCACGAACTGCACGACATCGCAGCATCTCCATGAAGTTCCCGTTGATCACCAACTCAATCTGCTCATGAGCTTTGGAATAAAAATCCAAAAACTCTGCAAACCGATGATCGACCGCAAAGTCTTCAAGCACGTTCAAAGTACCATCCCAATTTCGCCGGCCCTCGCCGAGGTGAAGATCACTCACAACAAGCGTAATTTGAGATCGTCGAACAGCCCCCTCAGACACGATTAATACCCCTTAAGACATGAACGAACTTCTTGTGCCAACGCGTTTTCCCAAAAGCTGCTGGCTTGTTGGAGAGTGGATTGAATCATCTCCGGTGCGGGGGCTCCGGCAGATTTCCAAACACTGCATGTTTGAGATAGAAACAAAAGTTTTTGCTGAAGACTCAAATTCGATCCCCACTGCACTAACACCACCTGAAGAGCATCCGACCCTAAAGAAGGACTCTGCTTGAGTGCTGCGGTGAGCAGCGAAAGATACTCTGCCTTCTCAGCCGAGAAGACGTCTGCAAAAGCCACAACCGCTTGAGGAAAGCGAAAACTCGAAAAGCCTGCAAGTGTTGTCAGAATCCGATGATTCAGTCGTTTATTTGCGAGCAGCGAATACCGAAACAAATAGAGCTCTGCGACTGAGGAGTTAGCAATCAGAAAATCCTGAGCCTGTTGAGCCCACTCATCTCGATAACTTCCCAGGCGCTGAACAGAGCGATTAAGCTTATCGACATCGCTCTTTGGCAAATTAGGTTCAATCTCTGTTCGAAGAACTCTCAACAACTCCTGCCTCTGGGATTGATCCTGCTGAGGTGCTGACGCTTCCGGCAGAGGCGCGATCAGAGAATCCTCCTCCGCTGCCTCCTGTGCTGTTGCAACGCTCCAACCTAAACTCAGGCTAAACCCCACAAAAACGAGACTCTTCGACAACATTCCCATATCCCTACTTTGCCCTGTTTGAATTCCCGATGGAAAGTTGATTCTGTTATACTTTAAAAATGCGATTTCTGACTTACTCGGCGACGGTGTTGGCTGGCTTCTTAACCTCTGCGTCAGCAGAAGCAACGAGCTTTCTCATGATGGATCAAAGCCAGGTGATCGAGTCCTCAAAGGCAGTTTGCTTTGGCACGATCGAATCTGTGGGCTCTCAATCAATCCCAAACCAGGCTCGGGCAAAAACGATTTCAACTTTTAAGATTCAGGAATGCCTCAAGGGCGCGCTCTCAGGGATCGTAAAGATTACTGCCCCGGGGGGGACTGTGGAAGTAACCAAAAACGGTAAGACCGAAAGGATCGTTCAAAAAGTTCCGGGAGCGCCCCAGTTTGTGAAAGGCTGGACAGGCGTTGTCCATCTTTGGTGGCCCAACAACTCCAAGACGGATGAGCTTCAAGTCACCTCCTGGCAGCGCGGTCTGATGCGAATGACTTACGATGCCGAGATCAAAGATTTTCGTGAGGGCGATGTTTTGCCTCAATCTGCTCGAAAAGAGTCTTCGACAAAGCCTCAGAAGAAGTACCAACGGCCAGCGACTCGGCCGGCGGAAATGACTCTCAAGGCCTATCGAGAAAAGGTTCGGGAACTTTCTCAACCGTAAGATCCTATTGTTTTTTTGGGGGGGGATTTGAAAAAGCTCTGCGTCTCAGCGATTCGTCTCGTGTTTCTTGTCAGCTTGATGAGCTCACAAGACACCTTTGGCTTTGGAAGCCTGGATGAATTCTTGAGCCCCAACGGAAACACACTTCGCACATCCACCGTCTTTACGACCGATATCGTGGCTCAACCTCGATGGGCCGTGCCGTCTTCCGTTCCGATGGTCCTATGCACAGGTGGAACAAGTTATGCGGAAGCCCCGGTTAATCTCGTCACGGACAAAACCGTCGAGTTACTCGAGGACGTCAACAATGCCGTCTCAGCGTGGACTGCGATTAACGGCGGACCTTCATTTGCCGCCGCCACTGCAGATGCCAGCTGTGGTCCGAACCAAGGATCTGCCGGTGGAGGTCAAAACTCAGTGAATGAAATTCTCTTCACGAACCAGCTCCCTCCTGGCGTCTTGGGATTGACGAGTCTCTACTACTCCGTCTCTGGCGGAGTCCTCACGTTGGTCGAAGCCGACATCGAAATGAGCACGAACTATGACACAAGCGGTGGAAGCAATGAGCGCTGGGTCACCTCCGCTTGCTACGACTGCGGGGGTGCTTGCCCAGGAACATGCACTGTCGGATCCTTTCGATTGAGCTTTGAGGGCGTGCTCCTTCACGAACTTGGACATGCTTTGGGACTCAGTCACACGACCGTCACGGATGACAATGAATCCGACGGCATCAACACAATGCCCACCATGTTTCCCTCCATTTCAAGCGACGCCAACAGCCAAGCCATGGAGAGCCTCCAGGTGGACGACTCTCTCTCCAAACAAAATCTGTACTCAGCGGAGGGCTTTCCCAACTACACCACTCACGGAAGAATTAGCGGAACTGTATCTGACACCTCGGGTAATCCCGTTCGAGGTGCTCACGTCTACGCATTCTCATTGGCCTCAGAAACCACGATCGCAGGGACCTTCTCGGGATCCACAGGGACGTATTCATCGACCAGCGGAGTTTGGCAAATCGATGGAATCCCCTTTGATGAAAACTTTATCGTCGTTGTTGAGCCCGTTCATCGACCCGAGGTCTCTGAATCACTGACCTACGCTGTGTACAACGCCCCCATCTACTACGCTCTCGATTCAAATCTTTTGGGGCTGCGAGACTTTGCTGTTGAGGCCTATCCCGATGTGACCATCACGGACATTCGATTGAACTCTTCAATCTTGGCAGATCCGGGAATTGGCAACGCTGAAGTCTTCCAGTTGAGTGTCGCCAATCCACAAATTGAAGATATCAGTTTCTATATTTCTGATGCCGTCACCGCGCCCAACGATACTGAATCCCTCACGGCAACTTATCCAAGCAATACCAAGATCACCAACAGCAACCCTCTCATCATCACAGTCACCTCTGATGTTAGCCTCGACATTCTTTCGAATCCTACGGTCACCCTCACCGCCGTTCGATCATCCACAAGCAACAACTGGTCGGCAGGACTCAGCGCAGTCACATGGACGGGAAATGAAGTCGAGATCGAGGTCGACCCCACACTCATTTCTGTTTCCAACGGCCCCTACAATCTCAACTTCGAAATCACTGATTCCAAATACGGCACCTATTCGTCTGTCCAAAACATCACCGTCAGTGGCTGGACTCGAACAAGCCTCGGGGGAACTTCGTCGTCATCAGGCGGTGGATGTTTCATGAACAACCGAACCATGAACTCCACCATCTGGGCATTGATTGGATTTTGTTTTCTCTTAGTAGCAGCGATTCTCAGGATTCGATCTACTGGAAATCGTTTACCTCTTTGGCCTCGATCTGATCGAGCTTAAATGCGTCGTGCAAAACTCGAACAGCAAGCTCCGTATATTTTTCATCAATCACACAAGAAATTTTGATCTCAGAGGTTGAGATCATCTGGATGTTGATATTTTCCTTCGCCAAAGCCTTGAAAGTTCTCGCGGCAACTCCGGAGTGAGATCTCATTCCATTTCCAATCACGGAGACTTTTGAGATTCGATCATCTCCTCGAACACGCGCAAACTGAAGCATCTCTTTGCTCGCTTCCAAAACTTCCAGAGTTTTTCGAAACTCGGACTGAGGAACCGTAAACGAGATATCTGTGGTTTCCTCTTTGGAGACATTCTGCACAATCACATCCACACCGATTCCCTTTTCTCCAATCAACGTAAACAAATCAGCAGCAATCCCCACTCGATCCTTCATCCCCTCAACAACAACTTTCGCTTCATTCTTGGTATAAGTGATTCCGCTGACCACCAGAGATTCCATCATCTTTGACTCCTCAACAACCCATGTCCCGGGAACATCTTTGAAGGTGCTCAGCACCCGGACAGGAACTTTGTACTTCTTGGCAAACTCTACAGATCTTGTTTGCAAAACCTTGGCCCCCAGCGAGGCAAGCTCAAGCATTTCATCATAGGTGATCTGGCTTAGCTTTCGCGCCTTGGGTTCAATGTTCGGATCCGTCGTATAGACGCCATCAACGTCCGTGTAGATATCGCAGAGATCTGCCTTAAGAGCTGCGGCAATCGCCACAGCGGTGGTATCGCTACCACCTCTTCCCAGCGTGGTTAACTCCCCGAGAGAAGTGACACCCTGAAATCCAGGAACCACAACGACTTCACCTTGATTCAGAAATTTATGCAGATAACTCGTGTCGATTTTTTCGATTCGCGCCCGAGTAAAATCCTCTGATGTCAAAATGGGAATCTGATGCCCGAGCATCGATGTCGATTTCACACCACGAGCTCGCATACAAATTGAAAACAACGCCACAGTCTTTTGCTCACCCGTGGTCAGCAAAACATCTAGCTCGCGAGGATCAGGCGAGTGACTCATCGTTCGGGCCAACTCAAGCAAAGCATCCGTCTCACCGGACATGGCCGAGAGAACAACCACCACACGATGCTCTTTCATTCGCTTGGCAACGATGTCGGC